>NZ_JBEXDX010000055.1:0-56051 GCF_040605995.1 Streptomyces sp. NPDC005492 | reverse complement strand
GTCGACCTTGACGCTGACGAAGTGCTCGTTGAGGTAGTCGGCGGTGTCCTGGTCCTCGAGGGTCTCCCGCCCCACGGCGATGTTTCACGTGGAACATTCACCGGGCTGTCCAACACCTTTGATTTACGCAGACGGCCCGCGATGACGTTTGCAACGGCCGAGGTGTACAAGTAGCGCACAGACACCCTTGACGTACCGCACACCCTTGGTTACGCGTCCGTATTCATACAGCTCACACGCGGGACGCACGCACGTCCACATCATCTCCACACCGGGTCGCCCAGCGGCAGGACGCTCCTGCGAATTTTGTTCAACATGGAAGTTTGCGCAAATAACTGCAACGAAGATCCGCCCGTTACGTGACGCACGTCACCCCACGGACACAAACGAACACCGGCCGGACGCCACTGAGGGCGACCGGCCGGTGCGGGATGTGGAGCCTAGGGGAGTCGAACCCCTGACATCTGCCATGCAAAGACAGCGCTCTACCAACTGAGCTAAGGCCCCGCTAGAGAAGCGTCCGACCGGCAGAACCACATACCGGCGAGCTTCGGGGACCAGCGTACCGGGTCACCCCCGGTATCTCGCAAAAAGATGGGGCTCCCGGTGAACGACCACTCTCCGTAAGATGCTCGGCGTGGTTCGCTAGAGCGAACCGCGGTTTTGGGGAAGCGATGGGGAGACGCAATGGACGCCGCACAGCAGGAAGCCACCGCCAGAGCGCGGGAGCTGCAGCGGAACTGGTACGGAGAGCCTTTGGGGGCGCTCTTCCGTAAGCTCATCGACGATCTGGGGCTCAACCAGGCTCGTCTCGCGGGGGTGTTGGGACTCTCCGCACCGATGTTGTCCCAGTTGATGAGCGGTCAGCGGGCGAAGATCGGCAATCCCGCGGTGGTCCAGCGGGTGCAACTGCTGCAGGACCTGGCGGGGCAGGTCGCGGACGGGAGCGTGAGCGCGGCCGAGGCCACCGAGCGCATGGACGAGATCAAGAAGTCCCAAGGGGGCTCGGTGCTCAGCAACACCACGACCACGACGAGCAGTTCGGGGGCGCCCACGGTCAAGCGGGTGGTCCGCGAGATCCAGTCGCTGCTGCGCTCGGTCGCCGCCGCCGGCGACATCATCGACGCGGCGGACACCCTCGCCCCGACCCACCCCGAACTGGCAGAGTTCCTCCGGGTCTACGGCGCCGGCCGCACCTCCGACGCGGTCGCGCACTACCAGTCCCACCAGAGCTGAGCCTCACGGCCCGGCAGCCGATCGGGGGTTCGGCGGCCGGGCACGCCGGGGTGGTCGAAGGGGGAGGAGCGACGCACAGCCATGGGTGAGGTCTTCGCCGGCCGGTACGAACTGGTCGACCCGATCGGGCGCGGAGGTGTCGGCGCGGTCTGGCGCGCCTGGGACCACCGCCGTCGCCGCTATGTGGCCGCCAAGGTCCTGCAGCAGAGCGACGCGCACTCCCTGCTGCGCTTCGTACGGGAACAGGCACTGCGGATCGATCACCCCCATGTGCTCGCACCGGCCAGTTGGGCCGCCGACGACGACAAGGTCCTGTTCACCATGGACCTGGTGGCGGGCGGTTCGCTCGTCCATCTCGTCGGGGACTACGGCCCGCTGCCTCCCGCGTTCGTCTGCACGCTGCTCGACCAGCTCCTCTCCGGTCTCGCCGCGGTGCACGCCGAAGGTGTCGTCCACCGTGACGTCAAGCCCGCCAACCTGCTCCTCGAAGCCACCGGCACGGCCCGCCCGCGGCTGCGCCTGTCCGACTTCGGCATCGCGATGCGGCTGGGTGAGGCCCGCCTGACGGAGACCAACCTCGTGGTGGGCACGCCGGGTTACCTCGCGCCCGAGCAGATGATGGGCGCGGATCCGGACTTCCCCTCCGACCTGTTCGCCGTAGGACTGGTGGCGCTGTATCTGCTGGAGGGCGCCAAGCCGGACTCCAAGGCACTCGTCCAGTACTTCGCGGAGCACGGGACGCCCGGGGCGCCCAAGGGGATTCCCGAACCGCTGTGGCAGGTCGTGGCGATGCTGCTGCAGCCCGATCCACAGGCCCGCTTCCGTACGGCCACGGGGGCGCGCAAGGCGCTTGCCGCAGCGGCGGAACTGCTGCCCGCGCCCGGCCCCGACGACGAGTTGATCGAGATCTTCGACCAACTGGGGCCGCTTCCTTCGGGGTTCGCGCCCGAGGGTCCGCTGAAGCGGGCTTCCGGGGTGGACACGGGATCGACGACATCTCAGGTGACCGGAGCCGAAACGGGTCCGCGCGGCACGGACTCCGTCCCCCTCGATCCACGCCGGGGCATCGTCTCCGAGCCGTCCGCCCCGACCCCCACCCCAACTCCCACTCCGATGTCAGACACCGGCAGCTTCCATCTGCCACCGCCCCCTGTCCTGTCCTCCCCCCGGCCGCGTGCCGATCCCTCCACCGCTTCGTACACCGCGGAGGTCCCGCAGGTTCCGCAGCACCGGGCCAGACGCGCCCGGCGCCGTCCCGGGCCGCCCGCGAGGGTGGCGATCCCGGTCCTGCTGCTCGCACTGGTCTGCTACGGCGTGGGGTTCTGGGCGCTGACCCGCGTCTGACCCGCACCGGCGGCTACAGCGCGGCCGTCGAAGCCCGCCGCCGGGCCGCCACCGTCCACACGCCGAGCGTCGCCAGCAGCACGCTGCCCGCACCGATCCCGGCCACCGCGAGCACCTTCATCGCGGTGTCGCCTCCCCCGGCGTTCCCCGTCGCGGCCGCCTCGCGGTCCTGCGTGGTCACATCGAAGATGTTCCGGGGTGCGGACTGCCCCGCGTACCCGGGACCGGCATGCGCCGCGCCGCTGACACGCACGCGCAGGGTCACCGGGAACGGCCCCTGGCCGAAGCTGTCGGCCACCTGCGCGGCGAGATGCACGACGAGGTAGTACGACCCGGCGAAGCGCATCCCGTTCTCGTGGTCGAGGACGGAGTAGCGGTTGCGGTACTCGACGGGCGGCAGGGGCTGGAGGGCAGCGGAGTCCTGGCCGCCTTGATAGCTGAGGCCGGCCTCGTCGACGGAGCCGCGCACAGGGTTGTAGAGCGCCAGGTCCAGCGCACGCGTCACATAGCCGCTGCCGCCGCTCGAAGCGCCCAGTTCAGCGGTGACGGAGAGCTGTTGGCCCCAGTCGACCGGCACCTTGTAGAAGAGCGTCCCGCCGGGCTCGACGTCGTCCCGCCACACCCCCTGTCCCACGGCGACCGCCCCGGCGAAGCCCGACCCGCCCGCCCGGCGCCGGGCCTCCCCGGTGACGGCCTCGGGCGAAGCGGAGTTCCAGTCCTGGGGCGCGTCGGTCGTGCCGGCCTGGGCCGGCGGGGGTTCCGACACCGCGGTGAGTTCCAGGCCCCAGGTGTCCGGCGAGGAACCCGACGCGTCGACGCGCTCGACGAGCACGTAGTACTTGCCGCCGCCCTTGCACAGGACCTGGCCCGCCTCCCGCGCGGCCCAGGCGGCGACCGGGTGGGGGCTCCGGTCCGCGCCGAAGGTGGCGCTCCGGTGCGTGCAGGCGGTGCCTGCGGCGTTCTGCATCGACACCTTGATGCCGTCGGTCGCGGCAACCGTGGTGCCCGCCGGAGGCACGGCGGTCACGGAGACGTAGATGTCCGACGTGGTGTCGAGATCGAGGCCGTAGTAGAGGCCGGCGCCCTTCGGCAGGGAACTCCTGTACGTCTCACCGGGCTTGAGAATCTCGGCCTCGTCCGTGCCGACCGCTCCGTCGACGGTCCGGTCGCCCTTGTCGTAGCCGTAGGGGCTCGGTGACCCGGCCGCCGTGGCGGGCAGGACCGTGAGGCCGGCCGTCGCGCACAGCACCGCGGCGACGACACCGGCACGTCGCAGGGCCCCAGCGACGGGCGTACGGCCGCCCTGTGCCCGCGTCCGCCACCACGCCGTACGCCGCCCCATCACACGTCACCCCTCGTCGTTGCTCCGGACGTGGCCCATCCTGCCCCGCACGCGCGCGTGGCATCCGGGCAATGCGTACGAGCGTCCGAAACGCCCGGGTCGTGGCGTCCGTACCCGCACCGGAGCGGGAGCGCAACACAAAGCCCCGACCGCCAGGCGGTCGGGGCTTGCTCAGAACTGGATCTCGGTACTCACGAACCCGTGGGCACGGAGTCGGTCGCCTCCGTCCACAGATCCTGCTCGGCGCGATCCGCCTGGATCTGGCGGTACACGAGGAGCCCGCCGATGGCGGCCAGTGCGACCAGGAGAAGCTTCTTCACCGCGCGACCTCGTCTTTCCTTGACGTTGGGGACCTCTGTCGCCCGACTATACACACCGACCGATACCGATCGGTGACCTGTGTCCGCGGCCAACTGCCGCCCGGGACAACGCAGTAGGAGCGGACGGAACCGCTCCGATCGGAGGGTGATCACACCCTCACAGAAGGTCACTTCGCCCACGCTTCTCCACTTTCCTGCCGTTTTTGGGCCACTTGCACCCATCCGGGTGGTGTTCATCGGAACATCGACGCGCCACGGGCGTCGGTCCACCACTTCGCGAGCCGCATACACATCATGAGGAAAGTACGCAAATCGCCCAACCCGAAAGTGAGGGGCCATGACCCAGATCAAGGTCATGAAGCTGTGGAACGCCTTCGTCACCGCCTTCCTCGCGCTGTGCACGGCGCTCGGACTCATCACGATCAGCGCGCCGGCAGCCACCGCCGCCGCGCTGCCCCGGTCCAAGGCGACGGGCACCAGCGCCACCGCGCAGGTGACGACACCGGCGATCTCCCCCTGGTCCTTCACCAGGTCCCTGCCCCCCACGATGAAGCAGCGCATCCGCGCCGAGGCCCACGGCAAGTCCCCCAGTTGCCGCCACCGCCCGCCGACGGACACGGACGAGACCACGGAGCCCGCCACCCCGGCCGACCCGGACCACGCCGAGCCGCCGACACCCCTCCAGCGCTGACCGGCACGCGACACCTCACCTCACCCAAGTCCCCACCGCCCCAACGTCTCTGGCACAGCGGCGAACTTGCGTACAACGCTCCAGAGAAGACACCGACGACCCCCGGCCTGTTGCGGCCGGGGGTCGTTCTGCTGCCGCCGGAGTCACCAGGACTCCGCCTCCAGGAACAGCGCGATCATCTCCCCGAAGAACCAGAGGGAGAACACCAGACACGCAAACCACAGCCCCCACAGGACCACTCGTCGTACGCGCATGAACGGCTCGCCCTCGGCTGTCGATGTCGGCCACAGATGCCGAAGACCCCCGATCCATCCGGACCGGGGGTCTTCGTGCTGGTGGGGCTAACAGGATTTGAACCTGTGGCCTCATCCTTATCAGGGATGCGCTCTAACCAACTGAGCTATAGCCCCGCCGCGCTGTGCGGAGTGTGTCCCGCGCGCTGACTCCTGAAGATTAGCGCACGACATGGGCAGTCCCAAAATCGATAGTCATGGGACCGCCCAGGGAGGTTTCAACCCCCGTTGACCCGAGTTCTCACTCGTCCTCGGCGAGCGTCAGCTCGATGCCGCCGACGAAGCCGGCGGAGAGGTTGTAGATGAACGCGGCGAGCGTCGCGAGGGCCGTGGCGAGGACGACGTCGATGACCGCGATGATCCCCGCGAACGTCAGGACGTGCGGAAGCGACAGGAAGGACTGCAGGTCGAAGCCGTTCGACTCGTTCGAACCGGTCGCCTCCGAGATCGTGCCGCCGACCGTGGAGAAGACCCCCATCGCGTCCATGACCATCCACAGCACCGCGGACGCCACGACCGTGCAGATGCCCAGCGCGATGGAGAGCAGGAAGCTGACCTTCATCACCGACCACGGGTCGGCCTTGGCCACCCGCAGCCGCGCCTTGCGGGTGCGGGGCGCGGTGCGCGCGCCCGTGCGCGGACGCCGTACGGCACCGGTCTGGGCGGCCGACGCCTGCGTGGGGTAGGCCTGCGGCGGGTGGTAGGGACCCTGCGCCTGCTGCGGCTGGCGCTCCCCCGGCAGCGGGGAGGCCTGCGGCGGAGTGGCGGGCGCGGCCGGGGCGCCAGCTCCCGGCGCGGCCGGGCCCGCCCCAGCCGACTGCTGCTGGGTCTGCGGGCCTCGGGTGTCCGTCACAGTTCCCCCCTGGGATCCATGCGTGTCGGGCGCGTGCGAGTCGGCCTTCTTCGCGTCGATCGCACGCAGTTGGGTCGTGTGCGGATCTGTCGCGTTCGCGGCGGAGCCACGGCCGCCGCCGTCCGTGTCCGTACCGGTCGATCCGGCGCCCGTGGCTCCGCTCACGATGACTCTCTCCTCGTGCTACTCGACGGAGGGTGCGTCACCCTCGTCCGTGCCGGTGGTCGCGACACCCTCGGCGGTCTCGTCCACGGCCTCGTCGCCGTCGACTTCCGCCGCCTCGGATCCCGCCTCGGCGTTACGAGCGATACCGACGACGGCATCGCGCTTGCCCAGGTTGATCAGTTGGACGCCCATGGTGTCACGGCCCGTCTCCCTGACCTCGTTGACTCGCGTACGAATCACACCGCCGGACAGCGTGATGGCGAGGATCTCGTCGGTCTCCTCGACCACCAGCGCGCCGACGAGAGAACCGCGGTCCTCGACGATCTTGGCGGCCTTGATGCCGAGGCCGCCGCGACCCTGGACGCGGTACTCGTCGACGGCGGTCCGCTTCGCGTACCCGCCGTCCGTGGCAGTGAACACGAACGTACCGGGTCGAACAACATTCATCGAGAGCAACTGGTCGCCCTCGCGGAAACTCATGCCCTTGACACCGGAGGTGGCACGCCCCATGGGACGCAGCGCGTCATCCGTCGCGGTGAACCGGATCGACTGTGCCTTTTTGCTGATCAGCAGCAGATCGTCCTCGGACGAGACGAGTTCGGCGCCGATCAGTTCGTCGTCGGAACCATCCTCCGTCTCACGGAGGTTGATCGCGATGACACCTCCCGAGCGGGGGGAATCGTAATCCTTAAGAGGCGTCTTCTTGACCAAGCCACCCTTGGTGGCGAGGACCAGGTAGGGCGCCGCCTCGTAGTCGCGGATCGCGAGGATCTCGGCGATCGCCTCGTCCGGCTGGAAGGCGAGCAGGTTCGCGACATGCTGCCCGCGCGCGTCCCGGCCGGCGTCGGGGAGTTCGTACGCCTTCGCGCGGTAGACGCGGCCCTTGTTGGTGAAGAACAGCAGCCAGTGGTGGGTGGTCGACACGAAGAAGTGGTCGACGATGTCGTCTTCCTTGAGCTTCGTGCCGCGTACGCCCTTGCCGCCGCGCTTCTGGGAGCGGTAGTCGTCCGCCTTGGTGCGCTTGACGTAGCCGCCGCGCGAGATGGTGACGACGATGTCCTCTTCGGCGATGAGGTCCTCGATGGACATGTCGCCGTCGAAGGGCACCAGCATCGTCTTGCGGTCGTCGCCGAACTTCTCGACGATCGCGGCGAGTTCCTCGCTGACGATGCCGCGCTGGCGGACCGGGGAGGCGAGGATCTCGTTGTATTCGGTGATCTTCGCCTGGAGTTCGTCGTGCTCCTGGATGATCTTCTGGCGCTCCAGGGCGGCCAGTCGGCGAAGCTGCATCTCCAGGATGGCGTTCGCCTGGATCTCGTCGATCTCCAGGAGGCCCATCAGGCCCGTACGCGCGATCTCCACGGTGTCGCTGCGCCGGATCAGCGCGATGACCTCGTCGATGGCGTCCAGGGCCTTCAGGAGGCCGCGCAGGATGTGCGCCCGCTCCTCGGCCTTGCGCAGCCGGAACTTCGTCCGCCGGACGATGACCTCGATCTGGTGCGCCACCCAGTGGCGGATGAACGCGTCCAGGGACAGCGTCCGCGGCACACCGTCGACCAGGGCCAGCATGTTGGCGCTGAAGTTCGACTGAAGGTCCGTGTGCTTGTAGAGGTTGTTCAGTACGACCTTGGCGACCGCGTCCCTCTTGAGGACGATGACGAGGCGCTGGCCGGTACGGGACGACGTCTCGTCGCGGACGTCGGCGATGCCGCCGACCTTGCCGTCCTTCACCAGGTCGGCGATCTTCTGCGCGAGGTTGTCGGGGTTGGTCTGGTAGGGGAGTTCGGTGACCACCAGGCACTGGCGGTTCTGGATCTCCTCCACCTCGACGACCGCGCGCATGGTGATCGAGCCGCGACCGGTGCGGTACGCCTCTTCGATGCCCTTACGGCCGACGACGAGGGCGCCGGTCGGGAAGTCGGGGCCCTTGATGCGCTCGATCAGCGCGTCGAGGAGCTCCTCGTGCGAGGCCTCGGGGTTCTCCAGGCACCACTGGGCGCCCGCCGCGACCTCACGGAGGTTGTGCGGCGGGATGTTGGTCGCCATGCCGACCGCGATCCCGGCCGAGCCGTTGATCAGCAGGTTCGGGAAGCGGGCCGGCAGGACGGTCGGCTCCTGGGAGCGGCCGTCGTAGTTGTCCGTGAAGTCGACGGTCTCCTCGTCGATGTCACGGACCATCTCCATGGACAGCGGCGCCAGCTTGCACTCGGTGTAGCGCATGGCGGCGGCGGGGTCGTTGCCCGGGGAGCCGAAGTTGCCGTTGGAGTCCACCAGCGGCATCCGCATCGACCACGGCTGCGCGAGGCGGACCAGCGCGTCGTAGATCGAGGAGTCGCCGTGCGGGTGGTAGTTGCCCATGACGTCGCCGACGACGCGGGCGCACTTGTAGAAGCCCTTCTCGGGCCGGTAGCCGCCGTCGTACATGGCGTACAGGACGCGGCGGTGGACGGGCTTGAGGCCGTCACGGACGTCGGGCAGGGCGCGCGACACGATGACGGACATCGCGTAGTCGAGA
This sequence comes from Streptomyces sp. NPDC005492, assembly GCF_040605995.1. Taxonomy (NCBI): domain Bacteria; kingdom Bacillati; phylum Actinomycetota; class Actinomycetes; order Kitasatosporales; family Streptomycetaceae; genus Streptomyces; species Streptomyces sp. NPDC005492. The sequence goes on along the minus strand of NZ_JBEXDX010000055.1, from coordinate 47,292 downwards.
TACGAGCGCTGCATCTCCGTCTCGAGCCCGACGGGCTCGACGCGCTGGGCGATGATGGCGCCCTCTTCGGGCGTACTAGGAGTGTTCTCGTCGGCCATTGCTGGTGAGGATCCTTCCTGGTGCGGTCAGCTGAGACCGACTCAGATGTCGAGGAAGCGGACGTCCTTGGCGTTGCGCTGGATGAACTGGCGGCGCGCCTCGACGTCCTCGCCCATGAGGACCGAGAACAGGTCGTCGGCCTGCGCGGCGTCGTCCAGGGTGACCTGGCCGAGGACGCGGTGCTCCTGGTCCATCGTGGTGATGCGCAGCTCCTCGGCGTTCATCTCGCCGAGACCCTTGAAGCGCTGGATCGAGTCTTCCTTGATCCGCTTGCCGTTCTGCCGGCCCAGCTCGATCAGGGCGTCGCGCTCGCGGTCCGAGTACGCGTACTCGAAGTCGTCGCGGCCCCACTTGATCTTGTACAGCGGGGGGCGCGACAGGAAGACGTGCCCGGCCTCGACCAGCGGCCGCATGAAGCGGAACAGGAAGGTCAGCAGCAGGGTGGAGATGTGCTGGCCATCGACGTCGGCGTCCGCCATCAGAATGATCTTGTGATAGCGCAGCCGCTCGATATCGAAGTCCTCGTGGACTCCGGTGCCGAAGGCGGAGATCAGCGCCTGGATCTCCTGGTTCTGCAGGATCTTGTCGATCCTGGCCTTCTCGACGTTGAGGATCTTGCCTCGGATCGGGAGGATCGCCTGGTACTGCGGGTTCCGGCCGGACTTGGCCGAGCCGCCGGCGGAGTCACCCTCGACGATGAAGATCTCGCACTTGGTGGGGTCGTTCGACTGGCAGTCGGAGAGCTTGCCCGGCAGGGACGCGGTCTCCAGCAGGCCCTTGCGCCGGGTGAGGTCGCGGGCCTTGCGGGCCGCCACGCGCGCGGTGGCCGCCTGGATGCCCTTGCGGATGATGTCCGAGGCCTCGTTCGGGTTGCGGTCCAGCCAGTCGTTGAGGTGTTCGTAGACCGCCTTCTGTACGAAGGTCTTCGCCTCGGTGTTGCCGAGCTTGGTCTTGGTCTGGCCCTCGAACTGGGGCTCGGCCAGCTTCACCGAGATGATCGCGGTCAGACCCTCGCGGATGTCGTCGCCCGTGAGGTTGTCGTCCTTCTCGCGGAGCAGCTTCTTGTCGCGCGCGTACTTGTTGATCAGCGACGTCAGCGCGGCCCGGAAGCCCTCTTCGTGCGTGCCGCCCTCATGCGTGTGGATGATGTTGGCGAAGGAGTACACACCCTCGGTGTAACCACTGTTCCACTGCATCGCGACCTCGAGGGACAGGCTCTTGTCCTTGTCCTCCGCCTCCAGGTCGATGACGGTCGGGTGCACCACGTCTCCCTTGCGGGAGTTGAGGTACGTCACGTAGTCGACGATGCCGCCCTCGTAGTGGTACGTGACGGTCTTGACCTCGTCCTTCTCGTCCGCACCCGCCTCGTCGGCACCGGCCGTGGCCTTCGCCAGCTCGCGCTCGTCAGTGAGTTTGATCGTCAAACCCTTGTTGAGGAACGCCATCTCCTGGAAGCGCCGCGACAGCGTCTCGAAGGAGTACTCGGTGGTCTCGAAGATGTCCGGGTCGGCCCAGAAGGTGACCGAGGTGCCGGTCTCCTCCGTGGCCTCGTGCCGCGCGAGCGGGGCTGTGGGGACGCCCAGCTTGTAGTCCTGGGTCCAGCGGTAGCCGTCGGTCCTGACCTCGACGGCGACCCTGCTGGACAGCGCGTTGACCACGGAGACGCCCACGCCGTGCAGACCGCCGGAGACCGCGTAGCCGCCGCCCCCGAACTTGCCGCCCGCGTGCAGCACGGTCAGCACGACCTCCACGGCGGGCTTGCCCTCGGACGGGACGATGCCCACCGGGATGCCTCGGCCGTTGTCGATCACGCGCACGCCGCCGTCGTGGAGGATCGTGACGTCGATCGTGTCCGCGTGGCCAGCCAGCGCCTCGTCGACGGAGTTGTCGACGACCTCCTGCACCAGGTGGTGCAGACCGCGCTCGCCGGTCGAGCCGATGTACATACCGGGTCGCTTGCGGACCGCGTCCAGCCCTTCGAGGACGGTGATGGCGCTGGCGTCGTACGCCGTGCCAATAGCCTCGGCGACTTCAGCCGAGGCCTCTGTGGACGGGATGTTCTCGTTGGGGTTGCCGGAATCGGCCACGAAGCGCCCTTTCTGGCACAGCACAAGCCAGGCTCTGGAGGCACCCCTGGTGGAGGGTGGCCGGAGCGGCTGCGGCGTGTTGCGTTGGTAAGCCTTAGTCAGCGTTGCTCGGTGTGTGTCCCACAAGTGGGGCGGGATTGCTTCCAGTCTACCGGTAGCGCCGACAGTGATGGGGGTTTGCCGGTACCTGAGTCCTCATGTGCCGCCCTCAACCGGTCTCTCCCGACTCCCCATATGCGGAACGGGGCCCAAGGAGGCTCACGGAGGCACTCAGCGCTTCGGGGTGTCAACCCTTTGCTACTCCGGGGTCAGGTCGGTGTTCGCCACCGCGTCCGGTCGTCCGCCGGAGCCTTCACTGTGATGTCAGTCACCCATAGGTGTCGCCGGGACCTGTGCTGCCCGGAGCCCGCAGAGGGCCGTAGCGGCGAGGCGGTCCACCGGGGTTGAGAACCTTGATCATCCGCACGGTGCCATGCCCCAGGTCCTCGTTGAGCCGGGCCACCAGCGTGGGCGTGAGATGACGTAGTTGGGTCGCCCAGGCCGTGGAGTCGCACTGCACGACCAGCACCCGCTCGTCCTCGTCGTACCTCTCCGGAACGCAGTGCTTGGCCAGGTTCTCGCCGACGATCTGCGGCCAGCGGCCCATCACACCGCCCACCGCGGCCGGCGTCTCCCAGCCGCGCTCGTTCAGCAGCCGGTTGATCGCGGCGCCGAGCGCCATCGGGTCGCGGCCGTCGGCGCGTGCGCCGGAGCGCAGCCCGCCGCGCCGCGCCTGCTTCTTCTGCTGCGCCGCGTCCCCACGCGCGCGTGCCTGTTCCTTCGCGGCGCGCAGCGCCACGCGCGCGAGGTCGACGCCGGAGGGCTCGGCCGCCTTCTTGGGCGCGGGTTCTTCGCCGGTGCTCATACGCGCTCCACCGTCCCGTCCGCCACGCTGTACCGCGTCCCCGCCAGTACGTGCGGTACGTCGTCGTCGACCGCGGCCGTCACCAGCACCTGCTCCCCGGGCGCCACCAGCTCCGCCAGCCGCTCCCGGCGGCGCGTGTCCAGCTCGGCGAACACGTCGTCGAGCACGAGGACCGGCTCATTGCCCTCGGCCCTGAGCAGGTCGTACGACGCGAGCCGCAACGCAAGGGCGTACGACCAGGACTCCCCGTGCGAGGCGTAGCCCTTGGCCGGCATCTGACCGAGTTTGAGAATCAAATCGTCCCGATGAGGTCCTACGAGGGTGACGCCCCGCTCGATCTCCTGCTTGCGCGCCTCCGCGATGGCCGCCATGAGCTGCTCGTAGAGGTCCTCGCGGGTGTGCGCCTCACCGGGCGCGGAGGGCTTGTACTCCAGGGCGACCGGGCCGCCCCCGGGGGCCAGTTGCTCGTACGCCTTGTCCGCGAGGGGCTGGACGGCGGCGATCAGATCGAGCCGCTGGGCGAGCAACTCGGCGCCCACGCGCGCGAGATGCTGGTCCCACACGTCGAGCGTGGACAGGTCCATGGAGCGTCCGCCGTGCCGCCGCGCCAACGCGGCCGACTTCAGCAGGGTGTTGCGCTGCCTGAGGACCCGCTCGTAGTCGGAACGGACGCCGGCCATGCGCGGGGAGCGCGCGGTGATCAGCTCGTCGAGAAAACGGCGCCGCTCCCCGGGGTCGCCCTTCACCAGGGCGAGGTCCTCGGGGGCGAACAGCACGGTCCGTACGATGCCCAGCACGTCACGGGGTCTGACCTGCGAGGACCGGTTGACACGAGCCCGGTTGGCGCGGCCGGGGTTCAGCTCCAGCTCGACCAACTGCTGCCGTTCGCCCTGTCGGACCTGCGCCCGGATGATCGCGCGGTCGGCGCCCACCCGGACCAGCGGGGCGTCGGAGGAGACACGGTGGCTGCCCAGGGTGGCGAGGTAACCGATCGCCTCGACGAGGTTGGTCTTGCCCTGTCCGTTGGGGCCCACGAACGCGGTGACGCCGGGGTCGAGCGGGACGTCGACCCCGGCATACGAGCGGAAGTCGGCCAGCGACAGATGCGTGACGTGCATGGTCGTTCGCCGACCTCCCCCAGGTTGTGGATCCACGGGCCCGCGGCCTGTGGATCTGTGGATTACTTCGTCTCGACCGCGTGGCCGCCGAACTGATTGCGCAGCGCCGCGACCATCTTCATCTGCGGCGAGTCCTCCTGGCGCGACGCGAAGCGCGCGAAGAGGGAGGCCGTGATCGCGGGCAGCGGCACGGCGTTGTCGATGGCCGCCTCGACGGTCCAGCGGCCCTCGCCGGAGTCCTCCGCGAAGCCCTTGAGCTTGTCCAAGTGCTCATCGCCGTCAAGGGCGTTGACGGCCAGGTCGAGCAGCCAGGAGCGGATGACCGTGCCCTCCTGCCAGGAGCGGAAGACCTCGCGCACGTCCGTGACGGAGTCGACCTTCTCCAGCAGCTCCCAGCCCTCGGCATAGGCCTGCATCATGGCGTACTCGATGCCGTTGTGGACCATCTTCGAGAAGTGCCCGGCGCCGACCTTGCCGGCGTGCACCGCGCCGAAGTCGCCCTCGGGCTTGAGCGCGTCGAAGACCGGCAGCACCTTGGCGATGTGCTCGGCGTCGCCGCCGTACATCAGCGCATAGCCGTTCTGCAGGCCCCAGACGCCGCCGGAGACTCCGCAGTCGACGAAACCGATGCCCTTGGCCGCCAGCTCCGCGGCGTGCTTCTCGTCGTCCGTCCAGCGGGAGTTGCCGCCGTCCACGACGACGTCGCCGGGCTCCAGGAGCTCGGCCAGCTCGTCGACGGTCGACTGGGTGGCCGCGCCGGCCGGGACCATCACCCACACCACGCGGGGGCCCTTGAGCCTGTCCACAAGCTCTCCCAGGCTGTGGACATCGGCGACGTCCGGGTTGCGGTCGTATCCGATGACGGTGTGGCCTGCGCGGCGGATGCGCTCGCGCATGTTGCCGCCCATCTTGCCGAGGCCGACGAGACCGAGCTCCATCAGTCGTTCCTTAAGTGCGACGTGGCAGGAGGGCACTTGCGTACCTGTGTCCGAGCCTAAACCCGGACGCTCATGCACACCTGTGGGCATACGCGCTCAAAAGTACTCAGTCGTATGCCCCGACCTGCGGTGTTCTGGTCGGTACGGATCAGCCGCTCAGGCGGACCGGCATGATCAGGTACTTGTAGGCCTCGTCCGCCTCGGCGTCCAGGGCCGGCTTGCCGCTGAGCAGCGCGGGCTTGGTGGACGTCGTGAAGGACAACTGGGCCACCGGGGAGTCGATGGCGCTCAGGCCGTCCAGCAGGAACGTCGGGTTGAAGGCGATCGACACGTCGTCGCCCTCCAACTGCGCGTCGACCCGCTCCACAGCCTGTGCGTCGTCGCTGGAACCGGCCTCCAGGATCAGCACGCCCTGCTCGAAGCTCAGCCGCACCGGAGTGTTGCGCTCGGCGACCAGGGCCACGCGCTTGACGGCCTCCACGAAGGGGGCGGTCTCGATCACGGCGATGGAGTTGAACTCCGTCGGGAAGAGCGAGCGGTACTTCGGGAGGTCGCCCTCCAGGAGGCGGGTGGTCGTACGGCGACCGGCGCCCTCGAAGCCGATGAGGCCCTCGCCCGCGCCCGAGCCGGACAGCGCCAGGATCACGCTGTCGCCGCTCGTGAGCGCCTTGGCGGTGTCCAGGAGCGTCTTGGCGGGCACCAGGGCGACCGCGGACGCCTCCGGGTTCTCCGGCTTCCACAGGAACTCGCGGACCGCGAAGCGGTAGCGGTCGGTGGACGCCAGCGTCACCGTGTCGCCCTCGATCTCGATGCGCACACCGGTGAGGACGGGCAGCGTGTCGTCACGGCCCGCCGCGATGGCCACCTGGGCGGCCGCGGAGGCGAACACCTCACCGGGGACGGTGCCGGTCGCGGTCGGCATCTGCGGCAGTGCCGGGTACTCCTCCACAGGCAGTGTGTGGAGGGTGAAGCGGGAGGAGCCGCAGACCACCGTCGCCCGTACACCGTCTGTGGAAATCTCCACCGGCCGGTTGGGCAGGGCGCGGCAGATGTCGGCGAGCAGCCGGCCGGAGACGAGGACCGTGCCCTCCTCCTCGACCTCCGCGTCGACCGACACGCGCGCGGAGACCTCGTAGTCGAAGCTGGACAGGCTGAGCTGCCCTTCCTCCGACTTCAGCAGGAGGCCGGCGAGGACCGGCGCCGGCGGACGGGCCGGGAGGCTGCGTGCCGCCCAGGCCACTGCCTCCGCGAGTACGTCGCGTTCCACCCGGATCTTCACTGTTGCCGCCTCCTGCTGTTGCCGGCGCTTCTCGGCCTGCCTGGCTTCGTCGTCTGTCTCGGTGTCGTCGGTCCCTGTGAGGGGAAGGACATCCGGGAACAGTCTGACGCACGGCACTGACAGTAGGTGCCTCTCGGGGTCAAGTCGTGACGAGCCGCAGGCAGGCAGCGAAGCGCGAGTTGTGCACAGGCCCCGCTTCGAAACGGATTCCCAGCTCTCTCTAGTTGCTAGTAGTAGTAGGGGCTGTGGATACCGTGGATAACCGCGTTTTCGCAGGTCAGAGCGGGAATTTTGTCCACCGACCCTGTGGGCGACGCCGGTGGACAACCTCGGGTTTCTGTGGAGAACGGAAAGTTCTGCACACCCCATGCACAGCCGAGGGCCACTTCTCCCCAGCGCCGTCCCCAGCTTTACCCACCTTTCCCACAGGGCAACCCGGCACCTTCGTGTGACGCCTTTCACTCGACACGGTGAGGTGGCGCGTTGCGTTGCCGAACAGTGGACAGCGGTGTGGAGAAGCTGGTGATCGCTGGGGACAACCGGCCCCAGCCTGTGGGTAGTCGGTGGACAACTCCGTCCCCAGCCTGTGGATCACGGTTTTGTCCACAGCCTGTGGAGATCTTCTGTCCACGAATCCACAACCACTTGACCTGGTTCGATGGTCTCTCACCCGCGGCGCCTGTGGACACGATCTGGACAACTTCGTAGTCCCCAGGATGTGGACGGAAGAAAGTCGCCGAATCTGTGGAGGGCGGCCGTAACCCGGCGCCTATTCGAACAGCGGGGAGCCGATGCACAGGTGCGGATCGGCTGCGGGCGTGTCCCGGATCGGCTCCGGAAGCCGCTGGAATCGCCCTACGGCATGACGAAAGGCGCCCAGAGAGAAGATCCCTGGGCGCCCTCGGTGCCGTAACTCCGCGGCTGTCAGCCGTTCTTGATGCGGTTGGTCAGCTCGGTGACCTGGTTGTAGATCGAGCGGCGCTCGGCCATCAGGGCGCGGATCTTGCGGTCGGCGTGCATCACCGTCGTGTGGTCGCGGCCGCCGAACTGCGCGCCGATCTTCGGCAGGGAGAGGTCGGTCAGCTCGCGGCACACGTACATGGCGATCTGCCGGGCCGTGACCAGTTGGCGGCCGCGCGAGCTGCCGCACAGGTCCTCGACCGTGATGCCGAAGTAGTCGGCGGTCGCTCCCATGATCGCCGTGGCGGTGATCTCCGGGGTCGAGTCCTCGCCGCCCGGGATCAGGTCCTTGAGGACGATCTCGGTGAGACCGAGGTCCACCGGCTGCCGGTTGAGCGACGCGAACGCCGTCACCCGGATCAGTGCCCCCTCCAGCTCGCGGATGTTGCGCGAGATGCGGGAGGCGATGAACTCCAGCACCTCCGGAGGGGCGTTGAGCTGCTCCTGCACCGCCTTCTTGCGAAGGATGGCGATACGGGTCTCCAGCTCGGGCGGCTGGACGTCGGTGATCAGCCCCCACTCGAAACGGTTCCGCAACCGGTCCTCCAGCGTGACCAGCTGCTTGGGCGGCCGGTCGCTGGAGAGCACGATCTGCTTGTTCGCGTTGTGGAGCGTGTTGAAGGTGTGGAAGAACTCCTCCTGCGTCGACTCCTTGTCCGCGAGGAACTGGATGTCGTCGACAAGAAGGATGTCCATCTCGCGGTACCGCTTGCGGAAGCTGTCGCCCTTGCCGTCGCGGATCGAGTTGATGAACTCGTTGGTGAACTCCTCGGAGCTCACATACCGCACGCGCGTGCCGGGGTACAGGCTCCGCGCGTAGTGCCCGATCGCGTGCAGCAGGTGCGTCTTGCCGAGCCCCGACTCCCCGTAGATGAAAAGGGGGTTGTACGCCTTCGCGGGCGCCTCGGCGACGGCGACCGCGGCCGCGTGCGCGAAGCGGTTGGAGGCGCCGATGACGAACGTGTCGAAGAGGTACTTCGGATTCAGACGCGCGGTCGGCTCACCCGGACCGGCCGCCGGCGCGGGCTTCGAGCCCAACGGTCCGGTCGACCCCGGACCGCCGCGGTGCACATGACCGGAGTTCGACGACGAACGCGAGTCGGACAGATCGCGCCGCGCGTCGCGCTGGTTGTAGTCCGCGCGGGACTGCTCGTACTCGGCCCGCGACTGCTCGTACTCCGCGCGCTGCTGCTCGTAGGACGGACGCTCCATCGACTGCGGGCGGTAGTCCTGCGTCGGCGGCGCGTACTTGTCCTGCTGCGGCTGGTACGAGTCCTGGGGCTGGCCGTACTGGTCCTTCGCCGGTGACCCGTACTGGTCCTGGGACGGCGGCCCGTACTGGTCCTGCGAGGGCGATCCGTACTGGTCCTGCGACGGCGACGCGTACGGGTCCCGTTCCGGGAAGCCGAGCCGCTGCTGCTGCCAGCCGTAGTCGTCCTGCGCCGGCCGCGGCCAGGCGCCCGGCTCGGGGCGCTGGTACTCCGACGGATAGGCGGGACGGGCCGTGGGCAGTTGGTCGCCGGGGCCGCCCGGGAGCGGATCGGCGCGATGACGGCCGTAGCCCCCCTCGTACGGGTCGCGGTTCTGCTCGGGCTCTTCGTAGCGACGCTGGGGCTGGGCGGGGGGCGCCGGCGGGCCGGAGGGCTCGTTGGCGGAGTCGTCGACGGTGATCGCGATCCGGATCGGCCGGCCGCACTCGCGGCTCAGCGTTTCGCTGACGATCGGGGCGAGGCGGCCTTCGAGCACGCCCTTCGCAAACTCGTTCGGTACGGCGAGCAGGGCAGTGTCGGCGACGAGTGCCAGGGGCTGGCAGCGCCGGATCCAGTGCTCGTCCTTGGTCTCGACACCCTGCCCGCGCCCCTCACCGAGAAGTTGCTCCAGCACTCGTGGCCACACTGCGGCAAGATCGGCAGGTACGTCAGCCACAGGGCACGCTCTCTCACGGGTCCCACGAACGTGTGGTTCGCGGACGGGACGGGATGTACTTCGGGTGGGGCGCTGGGTAAAAGCGTGTCGGGACTGGGGACAAAGGAACGAATCGGAGTCCAGCCACGGTAGTCAGGGCGACGGGTGCGGTTCAAGTTGTTGTCCCCAGCCTGTGGATAGTGTCTCCTCCTGATTGCTGGTTTGACCGGATGGCGCAGCCCCGCGTACCGTGACCAGGTCGAGTTGTCGATGGCTGCTGCCGCCTGCCTCCGATGGGCACAGATCGCATGTGGGTGATCGGTCAGCGGTGCACTCGGGCGTAACTGCGAGCTACTCGTGGGCGCACGGTGACAGCCAGGACGGCACCCGCAACCACCGATTTATTTCTGGAGCCCCCTCGTGAGCAAGCGCACCTTCCAGCCGAACAACCGTCGTCGGGCCAAGACCCACGGCTTCCGCCTGCGGATGCGTACCCGTGCCGGTCGCGCGATTCTCGCGAACCGCCGTGGCAAGGGTCGCGCCAGCCTGTCCGCCTGATCCCGATCAGGTCATGACGTCGTGCTGCCTACCGAGCATCGGCTGAGGCGGCGCGAAGACTTCGCGACCGCGGTACGACGGGGTCGCCGGGCCGGCCGCCCGCTCCTCGTCGTCCACTTTCGTAGCGGTGCCACGGACCCGCACGCGTCGGGGGAGAGCGCTCCCCCGACGCGTGCGGGTTTCGTCGTCAGCAAGGCAGTGGGCGGCGCCGTGGTGCGCAACAAGGTGAAGCGCAGACTCCGTCATCTGATGCGCGAGCGAGTCACCCTGTTTCCCCCCGGTAGCCTGGTAGTCGTACGAGCGCTGCCCGCAGCGGGCGACGCCGACCATGCACAGCTGGCCCAAGACCTGGATGCCGCCGTTCAGCGGCTGCTGGGAGGGGGCGCGCGATGAAGTACCCACTACTGGCGCTGATCAAGCTGTACCAGTGGACGATCAGTCCGCTGCTCGGGCCGGTGTGCAAGTACTACCCGTCGTGCTCCCACTACGGCTACACGGCCATAGACCGGCACGGCGCGATCAAGGGCACCGCGCTCACGGCCTGGCGCATCCTTCGGTGCAATCCGTGGTCGCTCGGCGGTGTGGACCATGTCCCGCCGCGCAAGCGTCCGCGGTGGCACGAGATGCTGCGGGGTGCGGGGCGCGTACACAAGGGCGGGACCTCCGCCGCCGAAACGGCCACTGAAGGGCTGAGTCCTTCGAGCCCGGCCGCAGAGACACCGTCCCATGCCCAAGGAGCATGATTAGTGGACACGATTGCCAGTCTTTTCAGCTTCATCACGACACCCGTTTCCTGGGTCATCGTCCAGTTCCACTCGGTGTACGGGAAGGTCTTCGGTCCCGACACGGGCTGGGCCTGGGGCCTGTCCATCGTGTCCCTGGTGATCCTGATCCGCATCTGCCTGATCCCGCTCTTCGTGAAGCAGATCAAGGCGACCCGGGCCATGCAGACCCTGCAGCCCGAGATGAAGAAGATCCAGGAACGCTACAAGAACGACAAGCAGCGTCAGTCCGAAGAGATGATGAAGCTGTACAAGGAGTCGGGTACCAACCCGCTCTCCTCGTGCCTTCCCATCCTGGCGCAGTCCCCTTTCTTCTTCGCCCTGTACCACGTGCTCAACGGCATCGCGACGGGCTCGACGATCGGCGTCATCAACGACTCGCTGCTCGCCAGCGCGCGTAAGGCGCACATCTTCGGTGCCCCCCTGGCCGCGAAGTTCACGGACGGCAGCAGCAAGGTCGAGGCGCTCGGTGCCACGCTGACCGACGTCCGGGTCGTCACCGCGATCATGATCGTGATGATGTCGGCGTCACAGTTCTACACGCAGCGCCAGCTCATGACGAAGAACGTCGACACCACGGTGAAGACGCCGTTCATGCAGCAGCAGAAGATGCTGATGTACGTCTTCCCCGTCATGTTCGCCATCTTCGGCATCAACTTCCCCGTGGGTGTCCTCGTCTACTGGCTGACTACCAACGTGTGGACCATGGGCCAGCAGATGTACGTCATCCGCAACAACCCGACCCCGGGTTCCAAGGCCCAGGCCGCTTACCTGGAGCGCCTCACCAAGCACGTCACGCACCACGAGAAGACCCGCAGCCGCGGCGAGAAGGCCATCGTCAAGGCGATCGTCTCCAAGGGCCGTGAGCGCAACGAGTTCGAGCGCAAGTTCATCAACAGCCTCACCAAGGTGGGCCTCGTGGCCCAGCCGGACGGCACCGTGGTGAAGGGTGAGAGCACTGCGGTGGAGTCCGAGGACGGTACGCCGACCACGGCCGCTCCCAAGCGTCAGCAGCCCAAGCGGCAGACCAAGTCCCAGCGCCAGTCCTCCGCCGCCGCGAAGGTGACCGACGACAGCGCTGACGACACGGTCGACGACGCCGAGCCGAAGACCTCGCTGAGCAAGTCGGACGAACCCGAGGACGCCAAGCCCGCCACCGCTGCGAAGAAGGCCGCCCCGAAGCCCGCCGGCGGCACCCGCAGCAAGGCCCAGTCCGGACAGCGCAAGGGCCCGCAGCGGCCCAAGTCCCCGTCCAAGAAGTAACGAAGGAGTCCATCCCGTGACGGAAGGCACCACCTCCGCCGCTGCCGAGGGTGCAGACACCCTGTCCCGCCTGGAGCAGGAGGGCGAGATCGCCGCGGACTACCTTGAGGGTCTGCTCGATATCGCCGATCTCGACGGCGATATCGACATGGATGTCGAGGCCGACCGGGCCGCTGTCTCGATCATCAGTGACAGCAGCGGCCGCGACCTCCAGAAGCTCGTCGGCCGTGACGGTGAGGTGCTGGAGGCACTCCAGGAGCTCACCCGCCTGGCTGTGCACCGGGAGACCGGGGATCGCAGCCGACTGATGCTGGACATCGCGGGTTACCGCGCCAAGAAGCGCACCGAGCTCTCCGAGCTGGGCGCCAAGGCCGCGGCCGACGTGAAGAACACCGGCGAGCCGGTGAAGCTGAACCCGATGACCCCGTTCGAGCGCAAGGTCGTGCACGACGCGGTCAAGGCCGCGGGACTGCGCAGCGAGTCGGAGGGCGAGGAGCCGCAGCGCTTCGTCGTCGTGCTTCCCGCCTGATCGGTCCCTACGGTTCCACCGGCCCCGTCTGTTGAGCAGACGGGGCCGAACTTTGTCAGCCTGATAGTCCTGTAGTTCTGGTGGTCCTGGTGATCAGCGCCCAATGCGCTTGTGCGGTACGGAAGGACGGTCCCCCGTGACGGAGGCAGCGGAGCTTCCCCCTGCGCCCGAGCAGGCACGCGAGGTGTTCGGCGATCGCTTCGACGATGCGGTCCGGTACGCCGAGCTGCTCGCCGACGCGGGAGTGCAGCGTGGGCTCATCGGCCCGCGAGAGGTGCCCCGCCTGTGGGAGCGGCACCTGCTGAACTGTGCCGTCCTCTCGGAGGTCGTGCCCGACGGGGTGACGGTGTGCGATGTCGGCTCCGGCGCCGGCCTTCCCGGCATCCCCTTGGCACTGGTCCGTGACGACATCAAGATCACCCTGCTGGAACCGCTGCTCCGCCGCACGAACTTCCTCAACGAGGTCGTCGAGCTCCTGGGCCTCGACCACGTCACCGTCGTGCGGGGACGTGCCGAGGAGGTCATGGGCAAGCTGCAGCCGGTCCATGTGGTGACGGCTCGGGCCGTGGCTCCGCTGGAGCGGCTGGCCACCTGGGGCATCCCGCTGCTGCGTCCTTACGGCGAAATGCTCGCCCTCAAGGGGGACACGGCCGAGGAGGAGCTCAAGAGCGCGGCGACCGGACTCAGCAAGCTCGGAGCGGTGGGGACGTCCATCCTGCAGGTCGGCGAAGGGATCGTCGATCCGCTGTCCACAGTTGTGCGTGTCGAGGTCGGGGAGAGCCCTGGCGGAGTGCGTTTCGCTGCCAAGCGGGCCAAGGCGGCCCGTACGGGACGTACACGGCGGCGCCGTTGAGGATGCGTCGACGCCTGAACCGCGTTGGTGATCCGTCCTGACGACGAGACTTACTCCACACAAGCTGCCAAACCTACGCATGCCGGAGTGTCGCGACAGTTCGGCCTCGGCCGCTGTGCATCGTGTTTCACGTGAAACGTCGTTCACTGCTACACGGCATCATCAGTCGTGGCCGCGCTGCGGCCGAACCCCGCGATCGGAAGCCTCTCGGATCACTCGGAGAGGGCACGGAGTTGTCCACAGAGGTGGAATTCTCCACAGAACAACAGGCCTCACTGGTTCACGACCCTGAAGACATGGGAGGCTCTGTTCATTGCGAGCCTGAAGTCGAGGAGAGTGAATCCTTGCGGTCCGACGCCAACATCGCGGGACCGATGACCGATCCGGTCCCCGGTCCCCGTACCGAGTCGATGGGGGAGGATGTTTCACGTGAAACACCGCCCCCTATGGACGACACTCCCATCGGTCGTGCTGCCCAACTGGCGGTTGAAGCCCTAGGTCGTGCCGGCGAAGGCCTGCCACGACCGGAGCAGACCCGAATCATGGTCGTCGCCAACCAGAAGGGCGGGGTGGGCAAGACGACGACGACCGTCAATCTTGCCGCCTCTCTGGCCCTGCACGGGGCCCGCGTTCTGGTGGTCGACCTCGACCCACAGGGCAACGCGTCCACAGCACTGGGGATCGACCACCACGCGGAAGTTCCTTCCATCTATGACGTGTTGGTCGACAGCAGACCTCTCGCCGAGGTCGTGCAGCCGGTTCCCGATGTCGAAGGCCTCTTCTGCGCTCCTGCCACCATCGACCTGGCCGGTGCGGAGATCGAGCTCGTGTCCCTGGTGGCGCGCGAGAGCAGACTGCAACGGGCGATTCAGGCCTATGAGCAGCCGCTGGACTACATCCTCATCGACTGCCCGCCCTCACTCGGCCTGCTGACGGTCAACGCGTTGGTCGCCGGCGCGGAGGTCCTCATTCCGATCCAGTGCGAGTACTACGCATTGGAAGGCCTCGGGCAGTTGCTCCGCAACGTCGACCTGGTACGGGGGCACCTCAACCCCAACCTGCATGTGTCGACCATCCTGCTCACCATGTACGACGGCCGGACACGTCTCGCGTCCCAGGTCGCGGACGAGGTGCGCAGTCACTTCGGCGACGAGGTGCTGCGGACGAGCATCCCCCGCTCGGTCCGTATCTCCGAGGCGCCGAGTTATGGGCAGACGGTACTGACCTACGATCCAGGATCGAGCGGTGCCCTCTCCTACTTTGAGGCCGCAAGGGAAATCGCTCTGAAGGGTGTGGGCGTCAGCTATGACGCACCGCATGCGCACATCGGCGCTCAGAGCGACCAGAGCATGGTGGAGGGCATCCAGTGAGCGAGCGACGGAGGGGTTTGGGCCGTGGGCTCGGCGCACTGATCCCCGCAGCCCCGACAGGGGAGAAGACGGTGGCTCCGGCCGCGACGGGGGGTGGCGCTGCTTCCACGTCCCCCACGGCTGTTCCGGTCATCACCGGCGACCGGGGCGTGGCGGCTGCGAAGGTCACCATGCTCCCGCAGGTCTCCTACGAGACAGAGGACTCGTCGACGTACGGCACTGTGGAGACGCTGGCGCCTCCCGTAGGTGCCTACTTCGCTGAGCTGCCCCTCGGCGACATCACACCGAACCCGCGCCAGCCGCGTGAGGTGTTCGACGAGGACGCGCTGCAGGAACTCGTCACCTCCATCAAGGAGGTCGGTCTCCTCCAGCCCGTCGTCGTACGGCAGATCGCCCCGACGCGCTACGAACTCATCATGGGCGAGCGGCGCTGGCGGGCCTGTCGTGAGGCGGGGCTCGAAGCGATCCCGGCGATCGTGCGGGCCACGGACGACGAGAAGCTTCTCCTGGACGCCCTCCTGGAGAACCTGCACCGTGCCCAGTTGAACCCGCTCGAAGAGGCGGCTGCCTACGACCAGTTGCTCAAGGACTTCAACTGCACGCACGACCAGTTGGCGGACCGCATCGGTCGGTCCCGCCCGCAGGTCTCCAACACCCTGCGTCTGCTGAAGCTCTCGCCATCGGTCCAGCGCCGGGTCGCCGCCGGAGTGCTCTCCGCCGGTCATGCCCGGGCGCTGCTCTCCGTCGACGACTCGGAGGAGCAGGACCAGCTGGCCCACCGGATCGTGGCGGAGGGTCTCTCGGTGCGAGCGGTCGAGGAGATCGTGACCCTGATGGGTTCCCGTCCCCAGACGGCTCAGCGTTCCAAGGGCCCGCGGGCCGGCACTCTGGTCTCCCCGGCGCTGACCGACCTCGCCACCCGTCTCTCGGATCGCTTCGAGACCCGAGTGAAGGTCGACCTGGGCCAGAAGAAGGGCAAGATCACCGTCGAGTTCGCTTCGATAGAGGATCTTGAGCGAATCCTCGGCTCGCTGGCTCCGGGCGAGGGCCCGGTCCTGCAGAGGAGTCTGCTGGACGACGACTCGGAGGATGAGGACTGAGCCGTTCAACTGCGGCAAGGGATTCCTGCTCGTCCGACCAGCAGAGCGGGCCGTGTCCGGTGTGTACCGGAACACGGCCCGCTCTTTGCTTTCTGTCGGTATCGATGGAATCGCATCATGGATACGATGCGTTCGGGTATGGCGCATCCACCTGGCAGCACCTCTTAGGGGAGGCAGGGGCCATGCGAACGGTGAGCCGCACCGGACTGGTGAGCGCGGGTCTGGGCCTGGGGGCGGTCGGCGGGTTCGTCGGCAGTCTGCTCAGGGAACGCAGCGCTCTGACAGCCGCCTGCGAGGCTGCGGGCGAAGGAAGCGAGGATCAGCCTTCATGGGGCGTCGGCTCGTACCGCTCACGCTGGACAATCTCCCGGACCTTCCCCAGCGGTGTCGGTCCTGCGTCTTCTGGGAGTTGGATCCCGTCAGCGGCCAGGCCGCGGTAAAGGCAGGCACGTCAGCAGGAGAGAAGGAAGCCTGGATCTCCTCGGTTCTGCTGGATTGGGGCTCCTGCGGGCGGGTCGTCTATGTCGACGACGTACCGGTCGGCTTCGTCCTCTACGCGCCGCCTGCCTACGTCCCCCGATCGACCGCGTTTCCCACGAGCCCTGTCTCACCGGACGCCGTGCAACTGATGACGGCGTTCATCATGCCGGGCTACCAGGGGCAGGGCCTGGGCCGGGTCATGGTCCAGACGGTCGCCAAGGATCTGCTGCGGCGGGGTTTCAAGGCGATCGAGGCCTTCGGTGATGCCCGAGCGAAAGAGGCCGCCTGCGTCCTGCCTGCCGATCATCTGCTCGCCGTGGGCTTCAAGACGGTCCGCCAGCATCCGACGTATCCGCGACTGAGGCTGGAGCTGCGCACGACGCTCTCGTGGAAGGAAGACGTGGAGCTGGCGCTCGACCGACTCCTCGGGGCGGTACAGAAGGAACCAGCGCTCCGACCGCTCTAAAGCGAATGGGCCGACTCCGGGGAGTCGGCCCATTCGTGTTTCACGTGAAACATCACTCGGCGATGAAGTCCTCAAGGTCGCGAACGATCGCAGCCTTAGGCTTCGCACCGACGATGGTCTTGGCGACCTCGCCGCCCTGGTAGACGTTCAGGGTCGGGATCGACATGACGCCGTACTTGGCGGCCGTGCCCGGGTTCTCGTCGATGTTGAGCTTCACGACCTCGATCTTGTCGCCGTACTCGGCGGCGATGGCCTCAAGGGACGGAGCGATCTGGCGGCACGGACCGCACCAGGACGCCCAGAAGTCCACCAGGACGGGCTTGTCGCTCTTGAGGACGTCCTCATCGAAGGAATCGTCGGTCACATTCTTCAGAGTGCCGGCCACGGCGGGCTCCTTAACTTGATCGTGCGGTGGGGCGGATGGGGGTCAGACGGTGGTCTTCGCGGGCTCTGCCTTCTCCTCGTCCGCGAGGGCGGCGAGGAAACGCTCGGCGTCCAGAGCGGCGGAGCAGCCGGTGCCGGCGGCGGTGATCGCCTGGCGGTAGGTGTGGTCGACGACGTCACCGGCGCCGAAGACACCGGTCAGGTTGGTCCGGGTCGAGGGGGCCTCGACCTTCAGGTAGCCCTCTCCGTCCAGGTCCAGTTGGCCCTTGAAGAGCTCCGTGCGGGGGTCATGGCCGATCGCGATGAACAACCCCGTCACCGCGAGGTCCGAGAGTTCCCCGGTCTTCAGGTTGCGCAGCTTGAGGCCGGCGAGCTTCGGGTCGCCCTCGATCTCGGCGACTTCGCTGTCCCAGACAAACTTGATCTTCGGGTCCGCGAAGGCGCGTTCCTGCATCGCCTTGGAGGCACGCAGGCTGTCCCGGCGGTGCACGATCGTCACGGACTTGGCGAAGCGGGAGAGGAAGGTCGCCTCCTCCATCGCCGTGTCGCCACCGCCGATGACGGCGATGTCCTGGTCCTTGAAGAAGAAGCCGTCACAGGTGGCACACCACGAGACACCTCGGCCGGAGAGCGCGTCCTCGTTCGGCAGACCCAGCTTGCGGTGCTGCGAGCCGGTGGTGACGATGACGGCCTTCGCCTTGTGCACGGTGCCCGAGGTGTCCGTGACCGTCTTGATCTCACCGGTCAGGTCGACGGAGACCACGTCGTCCGGGATCAGCTCGGCACCGAAGCGCTCGGCCTGGGCACGCATGTTGTCCATGAGCTCGGGGCCCATGATGCCGTCCTGGAAGCCCGGGAAGTTCTCCACCTCGGTGGTGTTCATCAGCGCGCCACCAGCGGTGACGGCGCCCTCGAACACCAGCGGCTTCAGCGACGCGCGCGCGGTGTAGAGCGCCGCCGTGTAGCCGGCGGGCCCGGAGCCGATGATGATCACGTTTCGGACGTCGCTCACGGCTTGGTTCCTCGTCTCTGGACTGCGTCAGTACGACCGGTGGTCGCCCCTTTCGGAGCTTCCACCCCACCCAACGGATCCTACGGGGCCCGCATTCCCGGTGTGTCCGGGCACACGCAGACAGCACACGGTAGGGAGGTACCAAGCCGACCGGAGATGAGACGTCCGCAGTCAGGAACGCGGGTACGACCGCGTCAGGAGGACCTTGCCAGGGGTGGACATCTGGCTCGTCGTGCAGGCCGCGTCGACGACGTATGCCGTGACACGGCTGTTGTCGGAAGCATCGGGCAGCACCACGAGATAGGCGGCGCTTCCGTTGTAGGTGCCTTCCTTGGCACCGAGGACATCCTCGTTGCCGCGGTCGATGCCCTGCCGAATGCAGTCCGGGATGGAGTCAGAAGGCATGATCAGGGTCTGACTCTGGGGAGTCTTGGCGGAAGACGCCCCGCTGCCGGGGTCGGTTTCGGCCTTCCAGGACTTCTCCCCGCCGGTGGTGCCCCGACTCGTGGCCTTCTTGGTGGAGAGGAGATCCGAGACCTGGCTCTCCAGCTTGCCCTTGGAGAAGGTGTCAGCAGAGCTGGTCGGGTTCCCCTGAGCCGTGTCGGAGGACTGGTGGTCGCCCAGCGACTGGATGAACAGAGAGCCGGCCCCCAGAACGGCTGCGGTGAACACGGCTCCCAGGACGATCCTTCCGCGACGTCCGCCGCGACTCCGCCCCTTGCGTCCGGGACCGGTCGCCGCGTGCGCGCGTCCTGACGGACGGTCGGCCGCAGGCGATGTTTCACGTGAAACATGACTCTCGGCGCCCTCGTGGCCCTCGCCCGCCATGGAGCGGGACGCGCTCACCAACGTCGGCGCGGTCAGGGCTTCGGGCGCGGTGGCACCCAGGAGGGCTTCCGCGGCGAGGGCTGCGTCGATACGGCTCGCGACCTCGGCGGGCATACGCGGTGCACCTGGCAGTGTCCCCAGCAGACCGCGGATCTCCTCCAGCGAGTCGCGGACGTCCGCGCAGAGTTCGCACTCGTCCAGATGCCGTTCCACCTCCGCTGTCCTGGACGGCGGGAGAAGGCCCTCGGTGAGGTCGGAGATGTCCGCGACGTCCGGGTGCCCGGCCGTGTCTGTCGTGGATGTCACGCTCGCCCACCTCCGCCCTTCACAGCAGTTGAATCGCTCGGCCCTGCATCCTCGGGACCCGCGTCGCGAGGTCCCGCTGCCGGTGGGACGGATGTCCCCTGCGCCCGGTTCCGTCCTGAGCCCGGTTCCTTGTCGTCGCCAGCTCTTTCCGGCCGCAGATGGGTGAGCAGCGGAAGCAGTCTGGCTCTTCCGCGGGCGCAGCGGCTCTTCACCGTGCCGGTCGGCACATCGAGCATGCGGGCGGCTTCCGCGACGGGGTAACCCTGCATGTCCACGAGGACGAGGGCGGCGCGCTGGTCGGGTGGGAGAGTGCCCAGGGCTTCCAGCAGTTGGCGATGCAAGTCGTTGCGTTCCGCGGGAGCCGAGGCGGACTCGTGCGGCTCCAGGAGCTGTTCCAGGCGTTCCGTGTCGTCGACCGGAGACGTCTTTCTGGAGGCGGCCTTGCGAGCGCGATCCAGGCAGGCGTTCACCGTGATCCGGTGCAGCCAGGTCGTGACGGCCGACTGGCCGCGGAAGGTGTGGGCGGCCCGGTAGGCGGAGACGAGGGCGTCCTGGACGGCGTCAGCGGCCTCCTCGCGGTCTCCCAGCGTCCGCAGGGCCACGGCCCAGAGCCGGTCCCGGTGCCGCCGTACGAGCTCACCGAAGGCATCGGAGTCGCCTTCAACATGACGGGCGAGCAGATCCTGATCGCTCGCTCCGTCGTATCCGGCGCCTTCCGCCATCGGACCCCCTCCCCCTCCGGTGAGACGTCAGCCCGTGAACTTCACGTCGGTGATGGCCTGCTTGTAGCCCGCGTTGCTGTACTGGTCGCTCTCCGCGTGGGGCAGAGCGGTGAGCCAGACAAGAACGTACCGGCTCTTCACCTGCTTGGTGACCTTCACCGTGGCACTGGTCCCAGTCGTCGTGACGCTGCCGATCTGCGTCATGGAGTCCAGTGAGGAGGGCGACAGCGAGTCGGCCGCGTAGAGCTTCACCGTCGTGTGATCGCCGCTGTAGTAGAGCCCTATGGTCGCCGTGGACACGTTCTGGGCCGAACCGAGGTCGTAGACGATGCCCACGCCGGGCTTGTACGGCGCGAGTACCGGGCCCCCTATGAAGCTGGAGGTCCGCCAGTACGTCGACGAGTCCTTGTCGTACGTCTTGTCGACGTCGCCCGGATGCTGGGCGTCGCCCTTCGCCACGAACTCCTCGGCGCCCTGGATAGCGAGCGTCGTCTTGACGGGCTTGGTCTTGTCGCCGGACTTGTCGTTCCCGTCCGTGGTCTGCGTCTGCTTCGTGTCCTCGGACTTGTTGCCCTGGTCCATGAGAGCGTCCGCGAGCTGCCAACTGCCCAGGCCCAGTGCGGCGATGAGCAACGCGGACACGGCCCACTTGAGGGCCTTGCCGGTGCGGCTCTGCAGTGGGGGCGGCGGGGTCGCCACGGTCTGCGGGCCACCGGGATGCGACGCGGGGCGGCCGTACGTGCCCTGTTGGTACGTCGTGCGCTGGTACTCGGGCGGCGCGGTGAACACGGGCTCCGGCGGGCGGATGCGGGGCATCTCGCCGATCGCCTTCACCAGCTCCTCCGGTGTGGTGCATGCCGCTTCGTGCCGTGAAGCCGTGGCACCGTCGTTGGCGAGCGCGCGCATGGCGAGCTCCGACAGACCGCGGTGGACACCCGCGCGCACCTGATCGGGGGCGATGAGACCGACGCCCTTGGGCAGCCCGGACAGACCGTAGGCGTCGTCCTCGTACGGCCAGCGCTGGGTGAGCGCGGCGTACAGCAGGGCACCGATCGCCTCGGTGTCAGTGCGCTGCGGGGTGTCCGAACTGATGCCGCGCAGCGCGGCGTTGACGGCCAGACCACGGATACGCCACTGGCCGGACGAGGTGCGCAGCACGGCGTTCGGGTTGAGGCGCAGATGGGCGAGGCCCTCGCGGTGTGCGGCGGCCATGGCCGAGGCGATCTGGCTGACCATCTGGTAGGCGTCGTGCACCTCCAGCGGGCCGGGTGCCAGAAGCGCCGTCAGTTCCGTGGCGTCGGGCAGCCATTCGTGCACGACATAGACGAGGTCGTTCTCCTCCACGGCGTCCAGCACCTGGACGAAGCGGGGATCACCCAGCAGCGCCGAGGAACGAGCCGCGGCCAGCACGGAGCGGGCCCTCGCATGGTCCGCCGGCAGGATGTGGACGCCGACGGCACGGCGGAGCTTCTCGTCCACCGCGCGCCAACTGCTGAAGCCGTCCAGACGGGTGACGCACTCTTCGAGGCGATAGCGTCTGGCGAGCTTGTGACCGCTGTGCAGTTCGGGAGGTGAGGCCTTCTCGGTTCCCTCGATCCCGCCGCTCCCCTGTGCCTTGTCGCTTTCCGTGTCCCGCTCCGGGTTCTGGGCCACCCCGTCGGCCGTGGACTGGTCCGCCTTGGCGGTCAGCGGCTCGTCGCCGCTGTTGTCTGCCACGTCGACGGCAGCCGTGCTCCGTTCCGCCACCGTCGCTCCTGCCTCCCCATCCGTTGCACGCTGTCCGACGCCGAAACCAATTGTGCCCACAGTCTGCCGCTATGCACGACACACAGCGGCGGACGATGGTTGTGCGTGTGCCCCCGCCTCAGCGCCCCAAGCGCCCGCGCACCATGCCGACGAGGGAGTTGAGCTCCTCGATGCGCATGCGTCGGGCGGCGACGTAGAAGATTCCGAGCAGTACCGCGCCGCCCGCCAGAAGTGCGGCGAACGAGCCGACGACCCCCTGGCCGAGCGTATGACCGATCCCGTAGACGGCCGCACCACTGAGCAGTGCGGCCGGCACGGAGGCGATGCAGAGCCGAGCGTACGTCCGCAGCACACGAGCGCCGTCCAGGTCGCCGTCCAGCCGCTTGCGCAGCCGGTTCCAGGCGACGCCGACACCGATCGCGTAGGCGAGGCCGTACGAGGCCGCCATGCCGACCACGGCCCAGCGGGCCGGGAGCATGTAGTAGCAGGCCACCGAGGCGCCCGCGTTGACCGCGGCCACGATGACGGTGTTGTAGAAGGGCGTCCGGGTGTCCTCGTAGGCGTAGAACGCGCGCAGGACGACGTACTGCACCGAGTACGGGATCAGGCCGAGGGCGAAGGCCATCAGCATGAAGCCCATGTTGGTGGCCTCGCTGGTCCCCGAGGAGCCGAAGATCAGGGTGCACATCGGGATACCGAGGGCGAGGAGGCCGAAGGCGATCGGCACGATCGCCACGGCGGTCGTGCGCAGCCCCTGGGAGATGTCGTCGCGGACGGCGCCTCCGTCGCCCTCCGCCGCCGAGCGCGAGATGCGCGGCAGCAGAGCGGCCATCAGGGAGACGGTGATGATCGCCTGGGGCAGGCCCCAGATGAGCTGTGCGTTGGCGTAGGCGGCGAAGCCGGTGCCGTCGACGGGCGAGGACTTGCCCGCGGCGGTGGAGAGTTGGGACACGACGATCGCGCCGGCCTGGTTGGCGAGGACGAAGAGGACGGTCCACTTGGCGAGCGTCGCGGCCTTGCCGAGACCGTGTCCCCGCCAGTCGAAGCGCAGCCGCAGCCGGAACCCGGTCTCCCGCAGATACGGGATCATCGCGAGGGCTTGGACGACCAGGCCGAGCAGCACCCCGATGCCGAGCAGGCGCTGGCCCTCCGGCGGGATGCTCGTGACCTTCATGCCGGAGT
This sequence comes from Streptomyces sp. NPDC005492, assembly GCF_040605995.1. Taxonomy (NCBI): domain Bacteria; kingdom Bacillati; phylum Actinomycetota; class Actinomycetes; order Kitasatosporales; family Streptomycetaceae; genus Streptomyces; species Streptomyces sp. NPDC005492. Next base: position 24,421 of record NZ_JBEXDX010000055.1, on the reverse strand, counting down.
TCGCGGAGGTGCCGTACACCCAGATGAACATGCCGAGCGTCACGATGATGACGATGTTGTTGAGGACCGGGGTCCACATCATCGCGCCGAACTTGCCGCGTGCGTTCAGGATCTGGCCCATCACGACGTGGACGCCCATGAAGAAGATCGAGGGCAGGAAGTAGCGGACGAAGGTGACGCCCACATCGTTGGCCGCCGGGTCGTTGGCCACCGAGTCGGACAGCAGACGGATCAGGAGGGGGGCCGCGAAGACCGCGAGCGCGGTGAGCGCGCCCAACGCCACCATGACGAGGGTCAGCAGTCGGTTGGCGAACGCCTCACCGCCGTCGTCGTCCTCCTTCATGGCACGCACGAGCTGCGGCACGAAGACGGAGTTGAGGCCGCCGCCCACGGTCAGGATGTAGATCATCGTCGGCAACTGGTAGGCGACCTGGAAGGTGTCGCCGAGCATGCCGACACCCAGCGCCGAGACGATCAGCGCGGAGCGGACGAAGCCGGTCAGGCGGGAAACCATCGTGCCTGCCGCCATCACGGCGCTCGACTTCAGGAGACCCGTGGTCCGGCCGCCCTTCGCGGGAGCGGCCGCGGGCGCCGGTGCCGGCGCCGTCGGGGTGAGCTGCATCGTCGCGTCGGACATCGGCTCCGGAGACGGCGCGGGGGGCACCTGGCCCGAGGACGGCGCAGGGGACGGGCCGGGGACCGCCGGGGGTTCCGTCGGCGGGCGGGCGCCGCCCTGGCCCTGGTCCCGGAAGAGATGAGCGAAGGCGTCCGGCTCGTGGTACTCCTCGCTCGCCCCGCTCACCAGGTCGTCCACGCCCACGAACTGCGTCGTCCGGGCGTTGTCGCCGTACGGCAGGTACTGGGTCGGGCCCTCCGGCTCCGGTGCCGGGGTCTGCGCCCACACACGGGGGTCGGGGGCGTACGGGGACTGCGGGGGCTGGGCGTAGAGCGGGGGCTGCGGCTGGTACGTGCCCGGAGGCGGCGGAGGGTGCGCGGCGCGGTCGTAGAGCGCCTCGGCGACCGGGTCCTGGGCGGAGAGGTCCTGCGCCCGGTAGGGGTCCTGGTCGTAGGCGTCCTGGAGGTACATGTCCGCGGGAGGCTGCGGCGGCACCTGGCCGTGTTCGGGTGGCGGACCCTCGGGGTAGCCCGAGCCGCCCGCGCCCTGACCGCGGTCACCGTCGTACGGCGCGTTCATGGTTACCCCACCTCATCGTCCCCGGGCCCACCGGCCACGACATCGCTCAACGGTCCACTCTCTCACCCGTGCCGGACGGGTCGGCGCTTTCCGGTGCGGTGTCCGGTGTCGGGTCACTCGGGTGCTCCGGGTCGTCTGCCCGGGACGGAGTGCCGGACTCCTCCTTGAGACGGTCTTGGGCACCTTCGGGGTTCTCCGGACCGTCGGGATCCTCGGCCGCTCCGTCGTCGGGCCCGTCGGGACCCTCCTCCTCCGCCTGGCGGGCGACGGCCCGCTTGCGGTGGGTGTACATGCGGAAGCCGGCGAGGACGAGGAGCAGGACACCGCCGCCGATGACCAGCATCACCGTGGCGGTGACCTCGGTGACCTTCACGTCGAACCGGACGGCCTGCCCGTACTCCTGGCCGTCCTGCGTGAACAGTTGGGCGACCACCTCTACCTTGCCGTTGGCGTTGGCCGACGTGGTGAACTTCACCGACTGGCTGTGTCCGCCGTTCACCGTGACCTGCTGCTCCGTGTAGGCCTTGCCGCCGATCTTCAGTCGGGTGGGGCTCGTCGAGGTGAGGCGCAGGACCAGGTGGCCGACGCCCTGCACCAGGTTGTTCTGCACGGTCACGGGGATCGTGGCGCTGCGGCCCGAGAGCTTGGTCTCGGACTTGTCGATCAGCTTGACCTGGTCGGTGAGGTCTTCGAGGTAGTCCAGCACGCCCTGGCGGAAGTTCGTGGCCTCCCCGGCCTCCCCGCGCCACGACGTGGACATCCCACGGTTCATGGCCCGCCCGAAGGGGGTCACCACCCGGGACTCGTCGGTGAGGATCACGCGGAAGTTGTCGAGCTTGTCCTGGGTGGTCGCGATCTCCTCGAAGGCGGACTTCGGCAGCTCCTGCTTGCGCAGCGAGGAGGGGTACGCGGAGGACGACGGGACCTTGGTGGTGGCGCTCGGGTCCGGCTTGGCCTTGGCCGCCGCGGCGAGATCCTGCGACTCGCTCCACTCGCTGCCCTGGAGCGTCGTCAGTGCCTCGGCCATCGCCTGGGCCTGGCTCGCGGTCGGCATGCGCTGCGGCGCGACGACGATGCTGCGCTGCTTGTTCGTCTGCAGGTCGAGCGCCAGGCTCTGGGCGAGGAACCGCTGCTCCGCGAGCGTGGCGGACCCGGCCTTCGTCAGATCCCCCTCGAACGCCGTCGAGAGCCTCGCGTCCGCGACCACGGCCGTCGTACCACCGCCGATGGGCCGGGCCGCGGAGGGCGTGTACGGCAGCCCGGCGGTCTCCTGGAGGCTGTCGCTGCGGGCGATCACCTTGTCGGCGCCGGCCGAGGTGGCGACCTTGATGATCGACGGGTCCACGGCGCCGTTCACCGGCCAGGCGAAGTCCGTGCTCGGCGTCACGTGGAGCACCGTCTCCACGGTGCTGGCGGCGACGTCGGTGGCGTCCTTGAGGTGGCTCAGCGAGCCGGTGACGCTGGTGCCGTTGTGGGCGAGCGACGCCAGGTCCGGGTCGGCGAAGGGGAGGGCGACGACCTCCTTGTCCGCCACCGCCGACTGCAACTCGGCGAGCCACGCCTTGGCGACCGCCTGGTGGGTGCCCGTCGTCGTGGTGTCGCCGTCTCCCTGGATCCTGTAGCTGCGGGTCATCGCGTCCACGGAGGCCAGCAGGTCGGGGTCGATCACCCAGGTGACGTCGAGATCCTTGCCCAGCGACAGCATCTGGTCGAGCCGACCGCCCGGGGAGATCTCCTTCGCGAGGTCGTCGTTGAGGAAGACCGGCGTCTGCTGCTCGTTGGAACCCGTCTGCGCCGTCATGTGGACGCTGGAGACGAGCGGCCACAGATACGTCGTCTTCGTCCTCGTGTCCGCCTCGCCGGGCTGCCACGGCAGGAACGTCCGCTGGATGCCCAGCACCTGCTCCCACGGCCGCGCCGAGGTCTGGCCGGAGAGCGAGACAGCGAGCGGGTAGACGCCGTCGTCGCCGAGGTCCAGCTTGTCCACCGGTACGGAGAGCGTGAAGGGCTCGGCGACGCCCGGAGTGAGCTTGGAGAACTTCTCGGTGTACTTGTCGCCGACCTCCGAGCCGTCGACGCCCTGGATGTAGTCGGTGCGCTTGGCGACGGTGTCGATCGCGGAGCGGGTGGTCAGTGCCTGTCCCAGGCGCAGGCCCACGTGGGCGCCGGTGACCGCCTGCTTGCCGTTGTTCGTCACCGTCCCGGAGATCGTCAGTGTGTCGCCGTCCGTGGGGCTGCTGGGGCTGAACGTGTCCACGGAGACGGACACGGTCTGCGAGCCGGAGGCGGCCTGCGCGGACGTCTGCTCGGCCGCACCGGCGGGCGCGGCGGCGGACAACTGAAGGAGGCCGGCCAGCAGAGGCGCGCCGGCGAGCAGTGCGCCGGTGCGCCGCAGCCACCGGCGGGCAGGTGAGGGACTCATCCCCTGGAAGTCTGCCGCCTCGGCCACGCGCTCGCCCGTCCCTCGTCATCGTCAGTGGTCGTCGCAATGTGCGTCCACGCATGGTAACGATGCGCGCTGAGGGGAAGTGCCGCGGTCTGCTCCACAAGATCGGAGAACGTTGCCGGACCGTCCCGTATGTGTGCGTATCAAGGGGAGCGCTGGTGTACGTCGTAAGGGCGTCGCTTGTGCGGGTATCCGCGAACGTGCCTGTGCACATTTAATGGAGGCGCTCGCGGTGGCCCGGGCCACGTACCCTTTTCTGTTGTGCCGAACGCCAACGAAGACAGCCCCAGTGCCCCGAGCCAGGTGCAGTACCGCGCGGACAGCGAAGTGCTGCGGATGGCTCCCGTCACCGACGAACTCGCCCGCCGTTTCCAGGAGGCCGGGTTCTCCCTCGCCCTGGTCGGCGGCTCGGTGCGGGACAGGTTGCTGGGCCGGCTCGACAACGACCTGGACTTCACGACGGACGCACGACCCGAGGACGTACTGAAGATCGTCCGGCCGTGGGCGGACGCCGTGTGGGAGGTCGGGATCGCCTTCGGCACGGTGGGGGTGCAGAAGGACGGCTACCTGATCGAGGTGACCACATACCGGTCGGAGGCGTACGACCGGACCTCACGCAAACCCGAGGTGTCGTACGGAGACTCCATCGAGGAGGACCTCGTCCGGCGCGACTTCACGGTGAACGCGATGGCTGTCGCGCTTCCGGAGAAGGAGTTCGTCGATCCGTACGGCGGCCTCGACGACCTCGCGGCACGGGTGCTGCGGACCCCGGGCACTCCCGAGGCGTCCTTCTCGGACGATCCCTTGCGGATGATGAGGGCGGCACGGTTCGCCGCGCAGCTCGACTTCGAGGTCGCTCCCGAGGTCGTCGCTGCGATGAAGGAGATGTCCGGGCGGATCGAGATCGTCTCGGCCGAGCGGGTGCGGGACGAGCTGAACAAGCTGATCCTCTCCGCGAACCCCCGCAAGGGGCTGACCCTGATGGTCGACACCGGACTCGCGGACCACGTCCTGCCTGAGCTTCCCGCCCTCCGTCTGGAGAGCGACGAGCACCACCGGCACAAGGATGTCTACGAACACACGCTGATCGTTCTGGAGCAGGCGATGGAACTGGAGGAGAACGGTCCCGACCTCACCCTCCGCCTGGCCGCGCTGCTGCACGACATCGGCAAGCCGCGGACCCGCCGCTTCGAGAAGGACGGCCGGGTCTCGTTCCACCACCACGAGGTCGTCGGCGCGAAGATGACCAAGAAGCGCATGCTGGCGCTCAAGTACTCGAACGACCTGGTGAAGGACGTCTCACGCCTCGTCGAACTCCACCTGCGTTTCCACGGCTACGGCACCGGCGAGTGGACCGACTCGGCCGTCCGCCGCTATGTCCGTGACGCCGGCCCGCTCCTCGACCGCCTCCACAAGCTGACCCGCTCGGACTGCACCACACGGAACAAGCGCAGGGCCGCCACGCTGTCCCGTGCGTATGACGGGCTGGAAGAGCGGATCGCGCAGTTGCAGGAACGGGAGGAGCTGGACTCGATCCGCCCCGACCTCGACGGAAACCAGATCATGGAGATCCTGGGCGTCAGGCCCGGGCCGGTCATCGGTCGTGCCTACAAGTTCCTGTTGGAACTGCGGCTGGAGAACGGGCCGATGGAGCATGACGCGGCCGTGGCCGCACTCAAGGAGTGGTGGGCCTCGGAGAGCTGAGGCTGTGGAACAGGGTCATGTTTCACGTGAAACATGACCCGGACAGCAGCAGGGGCGGTGTTTCACGTGAAACATGAAACGCCGCCCCTCGCCGTGGCTGCCTTACTTCGAGTAGTCCTTCAGGCAGAGCAGGAAGTCGCTTCCGTCACCGCTCTCGGTGTACGTGTACTGGAAGTCCTTGGCCGCCGCCGTGCACTTGGTGTTGGCCTCGGCCTCGGCGTAGTTGCCGCTGATCTTGGCCAGCACCGTGTACTGGGCCTTCGAGTCGCTGCACTTCACGACCTCAAGGTCCGGGTTGGTGTCGCTGGTGCTGCCGCGGTGCATGCAGTCGCCGACCTTGGCGGTGTCGGCGTCGTCCTGGCTGGATATGACGCCATAGGCGATCCCTCCGACCGCGATCACGATGATCACGGCGAGGCGGATCATCTTGAAGCTGAACCTACGCCTCGGCTGCTGCGGGACCGGAGCGAAGGGGACTCCGCCCTGCGGAGGGAAGCCGGGCTGGCCGGGCTGCTGCGGGTAGCCGCCCTGGGGCGGGTACGGGGCCTGGGGCTGCGGCGGGTAGGGAGCCTGCGCCTGCGGCGGGTACGGGGCCTGGGCCTGGGGCTGGCCGTAGGGCTGCTGGCCCTGAGCGTATGGGTTCTGGCTCTGAGGCGGCGGAGTTGTCATTCGGGGTCCCCCCTGGAACGTGGGCGCATGGCGCGGCATGGCACGCGGCATGGTGCGAAGTAAGACGGACGTAAGTTACCGGCCCCCACTGACACCGCTGTGACCCGGATGGACTCCGTGTCAGTGATGTGACACTTTCTGGCGCTCAAAGCGGGCCATAGCCGCAGCAACCGCTCCGTAGACGACGGCGACCGTGATCACCAGCACCGCTGAGCGGCCGTCAGGGGGAAGCATGAGGGCGGCCATCGCCGCCGCGCCCACGAAAGCGACGTTGAACAGCACGTCGTAGACGGAGAAGATCCGGCCGCGGAAGCCGTCGTCGACCGAGAACTGCACGATCGTGTCCGTGGCGATCTTCGCGCCCTGTGCGGTCAGACCCAGGACGAAGGCCGCCGCCAGCATCGGGGTGGTGGCGAACGGGAGGCCGAGGGCCGGCACCAGGATCGCGGCTCCCGCGGCGCACACGGCGATCCAGCGGCTGGGGCCGAGCCGTCCCGCGGCCCAGGGCGTCACCACGGCCGCCACGAAGAAGCCGGCGCCGGACACCCCCAACGCCAGCCCCAGCAGGCGCAGTCCGTCGTTAGGGGTCGCGGACAGGGCGTACCGGCAGAGCATCAACAGCAGGACCGTCAGGGCGCCGTAGCAGAAGCGCATCAGGGTCATCGCGACGAGGGCCCGGACCGCCTCGCGGCGTTGTGGCGCGGCGAGGTGCCGTACCGCCGCCGTCAGGCCCCGGGCTGTGCCGGCGAGTGCCGTCGCCAGCCGGGGCCGGGTCAACGCCTGGTCGGGGCCGAGGAGTTCGGGGGCCATGCGCAGCGAGGTGAGGGCCGCGCACAGGTAGAGGGCCGCCCCCAGCAGCACCACGGCGGCGTCGGTGTCCGCGACCAGCAGCCGTACGAGAAAGGCGAGACCGCCGCCCAGGGTCGCCGCCAGCGTTCCGGCCGTGGGGGAAAGGGAGTTGGCGACGACGAGTCGCCCGTCGTCGACCACGCGAGGGAGTGCGGCGGAGAGGCCCGCGAGGACGAAGCGGTTGACGGCGGTCACGCACAGGGCGGAGACGTAGAAGAGCCAGTCGGGGACGTGGCTCACCATCAGGACGGCCGTTACCGCAGCCAGCAGAGCGCGCAGCAGGTTGCCGTAGAGGAAGACCTGGCGGCGGCGCCAGCGGTCCAGGAGGACGCCGGCGAACGGGCCGATCAGGGAGTACGGGAGGAGCAGTACCGCCATCGCGGAGGCGATCGCGCCGGCCGAGGTCTGTTTCTCCGGGGAGAAGACGACGTAGGCGGCGAGTGCGACCTGGTAGACGCCGTCCGCGCCCTGGGAGAGCAGGCGTACGGCGAGCAGGCGCCGGAAGCCCTGGAAGCGCAGGAGGATGCGCAGGTCACGGACGACGGCCATGGGCACAGCCTCACATACGTCGAGGGTCCCCGGGCGGGTGCCCCGGGGACCCTCGACGGCCGAACGGCGGGTCCTAGCGCTCGACCTCGCCCTTGATGAACTTCTCGACGTTGGCGAAGGCCTCGTCGTCGAAGTACTGGACCGGCGGGGACTTCATGAAGTAGCTCGACGCGGAGAGGATCGGGCCGCCGATGCCGCGGTCCTTGGCGATCTTCGCGGCGCGCAGGGCGTCGATGATGACACCCGCGGAGTTCGGGGAGTCCCAGACCTCCAGCTTGTACTCCAGGTTCAGCGGCACGTCGCCGAAGGCACGGCCTTCGAGGCGGACGTAGGCCCACTTGCGGTCGTCGAGCCACTGGACGTAGTCCGACGGGCCGATGTGGACGTTCTTCTCGCCCAGGTCGCGGTCCGGGATCTGCGAGGTGACGGCCTGCGTCTTCGAGATCTTCTTGGACTCCAGGCGGTCGCGCTCCAGCATGTTCTTGAAGTCCATGTTGCCGCCGACGTTGAGCTGCATCGTGCGCTCGAGGCGGACACCGCGGTCCTCGAACAGCTTCGCCATCACGCGGTGCGTGATGGTGGCGCCGACCTGCGACTTGATGTCGTCGCCGACGATCGGGACACCGGCCTCGGTGAACTTGTCGGCCCACTCCTTGGTGCCGGCGATGAAGACCGGGAGGGCGTTGACGAAGGCGACCTTGGCGTCGATGGCGCACTGGGCGTAGAACTTCGCCGCGTCCTCGGAACCGACGGGCAGGTAGCAGATCAGGACGTCGACCTGCTTGTCCTTGAGGACCTGGACCACGTCGACCGGGGTCTCGGCGGACTCCTCGATCGTCATGCGGTAGTACTTGCCCAGGCCGTCGAGGGTGTGACCGCGCTGGACCGTGACGCCCTTGTTCGGGACGTCGCAGATCTTGATGGTGTTGTTCTCACTGGCACCGATGGCGTCCGAGAGGTCGAGACCGACCTTCTTCGCGTCGACGTCGAAGGCGGCGACGAACTCGACGTCACCTACGTGGTAGTCGCCGAACTGGACGTGCATCAGACCGGGCACCTTGGCCGCCGGGTCGGCGTCCTTGTAGTACTCGACGCCCTGTACCAGTGAGGCGGCGCAGTTGCCCACGCCGACGATGGCTACGCGAACCGAACCCATTCCGGTTGCTCCCTGTGTGTGCGAGGTGAGGCCCTGACTGGACCTCATGTGGTGGTGTCATCGGACGGATCCGGCCCGGGGGTGGCACCCCCGAGCCGGGGCAGGCCGCCCGACTCCCCAGATGTGCTGTCCTGCTGAGCGGTGCCGTCCGGAGCGGGACCCTTGAGGTCCCGTCCGGCCCGCTCGCTTTCGATGAGCTCGTTCAGCCAGCGCACTTCGCGCTCCACGGACTCCATTCCGTGGCGCTGGAGCTCAAGGGTGTAGTCGTCGAGGCGCTCCCGGGTCCGGGCCAGGGAGGCACGCATCTTCTCCAGACGCTCCTCCAGCCGGCTGCGGCGGCCTTCCAGGACGCGCATGCGCACGTCGCGTGACGTCTGTCCGAAGAAGGCGAAACGAGCGGCGAAATGTTCGTCCTCGTATGCGTCGGGACCCGTCTGCGAGAGCAGCTCCTCGAAGTGCTCCTTACCTTCCGCGGTCAACCGGTAGACGATCTTGGCGCGGCGCCCCGCGAGTGAGGCGGTGAGGGCGTCCTCAGGAGTGTTCCCCGGCTCCTCGATCAACCAGCCGTTGGTGACCAGCGTCTTGAGGCAGGGATAGAGCGTCCCGTAGCTGAACGCACGGAACACACCCAGTGACGTGTTGAGTCGTTTGCGCAGCTCATAGCCGTGCATCGGGGATTCGCGGAGCAGGCCGAGGATGGCGAACTCGAGGATGCCGGAGCGTCGGCTCATCGTCGCCTCCTCCCTGTCCGTGGTCCGACCGTGACGGCCTTTATGCCGAGCTGATGTATCGACTCGATACATCCAGACGATAGAACGGCCTTCCGCATGCGACAAGTGGGGGCAGGGTGAGCGCCGTCACATCACCGATTCGTTGGAATCAAGTTGCCTGATTTGGGGTGAACTTCGGGGCTAAGCAGGTTTTGACGGTGCGTAGTCTGTGCGGCATGCACACCACCGGGAACCAAGTGACGCGTGGGGGCGTCAACGTCCCCGGTGCGGTACGGGTGAATGCAGCACCGACCACATCCGTACTTCGGGGGGACCGGAAACCAGCCGCCGTTTCCAGGCGCGCACGGGTGCGCCTGCCCGAGGAGTAATCGTTCGATGAGCGAGCACCGTCGCAAACCGCCGCAGCCGCAGGGAGGCGGACGTGCCGCGGACCGACGCGGCCAGTCCGGACCGACCTCCGGCCGCCGCGCGGCACCGCGAGGCGCCACCACCGGGTCTCCATCCGATTCCTATGGGTCCAACCCCGCTGAGTCGCAGGGTGAACAGCGTCAGTACGGCAGCCGGGCCGAGGCCCGTCGGGCCGCGCAGAGAGGCGGCGGCCGTCGCAGAGGGGCCGAGCCCGCCGGGCGCGGTCCTGGCGGCCCGAACGGGCCCGGTCGGGGCAGAGGACGTGCTCCCGCGCCCGGCAAGAAGCGGTTCATCGACTATCCGCGCTTCGGCAAGTACGGATGGCGCCGCTGGATGCCCTCCTGGAGGCTTGTCTCAGGCCTGTGCCTGTTCTTCTTCGGCAGCCTCGTGGCCGCGGTCGGTATCGGCTACGCGATGGTCGGCATCCCCAGCGAGAACACCGCGGCCAAGTCGCAGAACAACGTCTACTACTGGTCCAACGGCGACCAGATGGTCGCCACGGGCACCGGGGCGAACCGCCAGAACATCACCATCGACCAGATCCCCAAGGCCATGCAGTGGTCGGTGATCTCGGCCGAGAACAAGAGCTTCTACACGGACTCGGGCGTCGACCCCATGGGTATCGCTCGGGCCCTGGCCAACATGGCCCGGGGCGGTCAGACACAGGGTGGTTCGACGATCACCCAGCAGTTCGTGAAGAACACCTACCTGAGCCAGGAACAGACGGTCACCCGTAAGTTCAAGGAGATGTTCATCTCCATCAAGGTGGGCACGCAGCTCAGCAAGCAGCAGGTCCTGCAGGGCTATCTGAACACCTCGTACTACGGCCGCGGCGCCTACGGCATACAGGCAGCCGCGCAGACCTACTACGGCGTGGACGCGGTCAAGCTCACGCCGAGCCAGTGCGCCTTCCTCGCGGCACTGCTGAAGGGCCCGACGTACTACGACCCGATCGGCGCCACGAGCATCGACCCCGCGGCGACCGCCGATGCCAACCGCGTGCGTTCCAAGGCTCGCTGGAGCTGGATCCTCGAACAGATGCACAACGACAAGCGCATCACGGACGCCGAGTACCAGACGGCCATCAAGAAGTACCCCATGCCCCAGGGCCTGAAGGCGACCAAGGGCATGACCGGGCAGATCAGCTATCTCGTCGACACGGCCAAGAAGTACGTCCTGAACCACTCGGACATCTCGCAGACCGAGTTCGACCAGGGTGGCTTCCAGATCTACACGACCTTCCAGAAGGACAAGGTCAACGAGCTGAGCGCGGCCGTGAAGAAGGTCCAGAAGGAGCGCATCGACCCGAAGAAGCGGAACCTGGACAAGTACGTCCAGTTCGGCGCGGCGTCGGTGGTGCCCAACGACGGAGCGATCGTCGCCCTCTACGGCGGTGACGGCTACGAGAACGGCCACTTCACCAACAACGCCGACACCTCGGGTGTCCCGGTGGGTTCGACCTGGAAGCCCTTCGTGCTCGCCGCGGCCATGGAATACGGCACCTACAAGACCGACGGCGTCGGTATCTCGCCGCTCAGCAAGTACAACGGCAATGACCATCTGAAGGTCAGAAACCAGGACGGCTCGTACGTCCTGAACAAGGACAACTCGCTCTTCTACCAGAACAACGAGAGCGACCACGCCTGGGGCTACATCACGCTGCGAAAGGCGATGGAGCAGTCCATCAACACACCGTTCGTGCAGTTGGGCATGGATGTGGGGAACTCGAAGGTGCGGGACGTGGCCAAGGCCTCCGGCATCCTCGACGACAGCTTCGCCACGCTCAACGCGTCGTTCGCCATCGGTACGTCGACCCCGAGCGCGATCCGGATGGCCGACGCCTATGCGACGTTCGCCGCCTCGGGCAAGCAGGCGGACCCGTATTCGGTGACCGCGGTCAAGCGCGACGGCCAGCCGGTGTCCGGCTTCACCAAGCCGGCCGTGAAGCAGGCGATCCCGGACAACGTCGCGAACAACGTCACGGACACTCTTGAGAACGTCATCCAGAACGGTACGGCCGAGGGCGCGAAGGCTCTGGGCCGTACGGCGGCTGGCAAGACCGGTACCACCGACAGCAACAAGTCGGCCTGGTTCGTCGGCTACACCCGGCAGCTCTCGACGTCGATCGCGATGTTCAGGGAAGACCCCAAGAACGCCAAACTGCTCTCCATGAACGGCACGGCGGGAGTGGCGTCCATTCACGGTGGTGACATTCCCACGTCGATCTGGACCGAGTACATGGAGTCCGCGCTGAAGGGCAAGTCCGACCTCGGCTTCCCGGACGCGACCAAGATCGACAATGTGGAGGACGAGGCCGGTGCTCCGTCTCCCACTCCGACGATCGTGGTGACGCCGAGCGAGACGCCCAGTGAGACGCCTAGCGCGACGCCGAGTGAGACGCCGAGCGCGACACCTTCGGCGACCCAGTCCTGCCAGTTCAGTTGGCAGTGCAGCGACACCGGTGGCACCGACGGAGGTACGACGTCCTCACCGACGACCTCGGCCACTGCGACGGAAAGCAGCGGCACTAGTAGAGGCAACGGCAATGGGGGCATCTTCGGAGGCTCAAACGGTTAGCCGTCATATCGCCCGTCAAGGGTGTTTCACGTGAAACATGGGCCGTCGCATCCACCGGGTGCGGCGGCCCTCGGCGTACTCCTAGGTGCGTACGGCAGGATGTGCCCATGCCCAGTGCAGAACTGACGCCCACGAGCGTGCACGAGCCGGATCCGGTACGGCCGACCAAGGATGACGAGGTCGCCGCCGCTGGTAGTGAACTGATCGGTGGCCCCATCGGCCGACGCGCCCTCCTCGGGACGTCCTGGTGGACGCCCGTGCGGGTCGTCGCGCTGGTGGCGATCGGCATCTTCGCCCTCGGCCTGGTCCAGAAGGCGCCCTGCTACGACAGCGGGTGGTTCTTCGGCGCCAGCTCGCAGTACACGCACGCGTGCTACTCGGACATCCCGCACCTCTATCAGGGACGCGGTTTCGCCGACGGGCTCGTGCCGTACTTCGACAAGCTGCCCGGCGACATGCAGTACCTCGAATACCCGGTGCTGACCGGTGTGTTCATGGAGGTGGCCGCCTGGCTCACGCCGGGCAGCGGCAGCATCCAGCACCAGGAACAGTGGTACTGGATGGTCAACGCCGGGATGCTGATGGTGTGCGCGGCCGTCATTGTCGTATGCGTCAGCCGCACGCACGCCCGCCGGCCCTGGGACGGCCTGCTGGTCGCCCTGGCACCCGCCTTCGCACTGACCGCCACCATCAACTGGGACCTGCTGGCGGTCGCTCTGACGGCCGCGGCGATGCTGATGTGGTCGCGGGGCCGTGCACTCGCTTTCGGCGTCCTGTTGGGCCTTGCAACGGCCGCCAAGCTGTATCCCGTCTTCCTGCTCGGCCCGTTGTTCCTGCTGTGCTGGCGGGCGGGCAAGTGGCGGGACTTCGGGAAGGCGTTCGGCGGAACCGCAGTCGCCTGGCTGGCCGTGAACCTGCCGGTGATGCTCTTCGCCTTCGACGGGTGGTCGAAGTTCTATACGTTCAGCCAGGAACGGGGCGTCGACTTCGGGTCCTTCTGGCTGATCATGGCTCAGAAATCCACCGACCCGCTCAGCACCGACACGGTCAACACCTTGGCCACCTTGCTGATGCTGCTGTGCTGCGGAGGCATCGCGGCGCTCACGCTGACCGCTCCGCGTCGGCCGCGCTTCGCCCAACTGGCCTTCCTGATCGTCGCGGCGTTCATCGTGACCAACAAGGTCTACTCGCCGCAGTACGTTCTGTGGCTGGTCCCCCTGGCCGTGCTGGCCCGGCCGAAGTGGCGGGACTTCCTGATCTGGCAGGCGTGCGAGGTGGCGTACTTCCTGGGGATCTGGATGTACCTCGCGTACACGACCAGCGGAGACGCCCACAAGGGCCTGCCGACCGACGGCTACCACTGGGCCATCGGCCTGCACCTCGTGGGCACGCTCTACCTGTGTGCCGTGATCGTGCGCGACATCCTCATGCCGGAGCGGGACGTGGTGCGCCTGGCCGGCGACGACGACCCCTCGGGTGGTGTGCTCGACCGGGCGGAGGACGTGTTCGTGTTCGGGGCCGCGGCCCGTCCCGGACGTCACGCGGCCCCCTTCGACGGGCCGCAGGTGGACTGGGGCAGCGAAGGGCCGGCCAGCCCTTCGCTCTGAGCGAACAAGGTCGGGAGAGACCACGCGAAAGGCCGTACACGGAACCTTCCGTGTACGGCCTTTCGGCTTGTTCGGGAGCTGCTCAGCGATCCACGATGCGGTCGAACTGCGTGGTGGTGTGCCGCAGATGGGCCACCAGTTCCTCGCCGACCTTCGGCTCGGCCGCCTCCGCCGGTACGAACAGGATCGAGACCTGCATGTGCGGGGGCTCGGCGAACCAGCGCTGCTTGCCGTCCCAGACGAACGGCGAGAGGTTCCGGTTGACCGTGGCGAGGCCGGCGCGGGCGACGCCCTTGGCGCGCGGCATGACGCCGTGCAGCGCCTTGGGGGCCTCCAGGCCCACCCCGTGCGAGGTACCGCCCGCCACGACCACCAGATAGCCGTCCGAGGCCGCCTTCTGCTGTCGGTAGCCGAAGCGGTCGCCCTTGGAGACCCGGGTGACGTCCAGGACCGCCCCGCGGTACTCGGTGGCCTCGTGGTCCCCCAGCCACAGCCGGGTGCCGATACGGGCCCGGAAGCGGGTCTGTGGGAACTGCTGCTGCAGCCGCGCGAGTTCCTCGGCCTTGAGGTGGCTGACGAACATCGTGTGCAACGGCAGCCGGGCCGCACGCAGCCGGTCCATCCAGCCGATGACCTCCTCGACGGCGTCCGAGCCGTCGGTGCGGTCCAGCGGGAGGTGGATGGCGAAACCCTCCAGGCGGACGTTCTCTATGGCCGTGTGCAGTTGGGGCAGTTCCTGCTCGCTCACCCCGTGACGCTTCATCGAGGACATCACCTCGATCACCACACGGGCACCCACGAGGCCGTACACCCCGTCGATGGACGACACCGAGCGGATCACCCGGTCCGGCAGCGGTACGGGCTCCTCGCCGCGGCGGTACGGCGTCAGCACCAGCAGGTCACCACCGAACCAGTCCTTGATCCGGGCGGCCTCGTACGTCGTGCCGACGGCGAGGACGTCCGCGCCCAGGCGCGTCGCCTCCTCCGCCAGCCGCTCGTGCCCGAAGCCGTAGCCGTTGCCCTTGCAGACCGGGACGAGCCCGGGGAACTGCCCGGCAACATGCTTGTGATGCGCCCGCCAGCGCGCGGTGTCGACGTAGAGCGTGAGCGCCATGGCCGGACCTGGAACCTTTCTGGTGGCTGCGGTGTGTCAGAGGTGTGAGAGCTGTCGACGGTATCGAAGCGAGGACCGTGCGGTCAGCGGCGCGACATGTAGATGTCGAGCGCCTTGTGGAGCAGCTTGTTCAGCGGGAAGTCCCACTCGCCGAGGTACTCGGCGGCCTGTCCGCCGGTGCCCACCTTGAACTGGATCAGACCGAAGAGGTGGTCGGTCTCGTCCAGCGAGTCGGAGATGCCGCGCAGGTCGTAGACGGTGGCGCCGAGCGCGTAGGCGTCGCGCAACATCCGCCACTGCATCGCGTTCGAGGGCCGGACCTCACGCCCGATGTTGTCGGAGGCGCCGTAGGAGTACCAGACATGTCCGCCGACCACGAGCATCGTCGCCGCCGACAGGTTCACCCCGTTGTGCCGGGCGAAGTACAACCGCATCCGGTTGGGGTCCTCGGTGTTGAGGGCCGTCCACATACGCTGGAAGTACGACAGCGGGCGGGGCCGGAAGTGGTCGCGTACGGCCGTGATCTCGTACAGCCGCTGCCATTCCTCAAGGTCGTGGTAGCCGCCCTGGACGACCTCGACACCGGCCTTCTCGGCCTTCTTGATGTTGCGGCGCCACAACTGGTTGAAGTTCTTGTGGACCTCTTCCAGGGAGCGGTTCGCCAGCGGCACCTGGTAGACGTAGCGGGGCTGGACGTCGCCGAAGCCGGCGCCGCCGTCCTCGCCCTGCTGCCAGCCCATACGGCGCAGCTTGTCGGCCACCTCGAAGGCGCGCGGTTCGATGAAGTCGGCCTCGATGTCCCGCAGTCGCTTCACGTCCGGGTTCTGGATGCCCGCTTTGATGGAGGTGGCCTCCCAGCGCCGGATGATGACCGGCGGGCCCATCTTCACCGAGAAGGCGCCCTGGTGCTTGAGGTGGGCCAGCATGGGCTGGAGCCAGTCGTCCAGGTTCGGCGCGAACCAGTTGATGACCGGTCCCTCGGGCAGATAGGCCAAGTAGCGCTTGATCTTGGGGAGTTGCCGGTAGAGGACGAGTCCGGCGCCGACCAGCTCACCGGTCCTCTCGTCGAACCAGCCGAGGCTCTCGGAGCGCCACTCCGCCTTCACATCAGCCCATGCCGGGACCTGCATGTGGCTAGCCGAGGGCAGGCTCTGGATGAATGCCAGATGCTGCTCACGGCTGATGGTCCTCAGGGTCAGGCTCATTCGGGGCGCTCCTCGGGCTGGTGTGTCCCCATGGGTACAGGGGCTCCGGCTCTCGCGCCGAAGCCTACTGCGCCGTGCGAGCGCCCCGACTGGGCGTATGCAACCTTCGCCTCGGCCTGTCGGCCGCCGAGGCGTTCCGTGGTGTTTTACGCGGTGTTCTGAGTGCGGCTTTCGGGCCGTCAGCTGATGACGCCGCCGAACAGTCCGCCGTGGGCCATGCCGAGGAAGAATCCGACACCCGCGGCACCGAGACCCAGGATCAGGCCGAAGCGCTCCCTCGTCGTCTCGGAGATCCACTGCCCGTAGGCGCCGGTGAGGATCCCCAGCAGGCCGGTCCACGAGCTGAGCAGATGCAGGTGGTGGAAGAAGCCTGTGATGAACGCGGTCAGCCCGAGCACCAGGGTCACCGCGAGCAGCGTGTCCTGGAGCGGATGGGGCTTGCCGTCTGTGGCGAAAAGAGAACCGGCGGTGTTGGGTCGCAATGCCTGTGCCATGTGGCACCTCCTGCGGAAGGCGGCGCGTCGTCGCGCCGGACACACCCGATGTGTACAGATTGACGCTCTCCGCCACCGGATTTCAACCGGAAGGCTGTGTGCGGGTACTCTGTACCCTCTGCACCGGTGTCTGCCCATGCCACGGCTCGGAATCCCCGTAAGGGGCACCCGATGTCAGTGGCGGCTGTTTTACTGGCACACACTGTTGCTTACGCATCACAACCCTCCTGCCACGGATCGACCGTGGCCGCTGAGTCCAAAGGAGGTGGGTTCCACATGCGTCACTACGAGGTGATGGTCATCCTCGACCCCGATCTGGAGGAGCGCGCTGTCTCCCCCCTGATCGAGAACTTCCTCTCCGTCGTCCGTGAGGGCAACGGAAAGGTCGAGAAGGTCGACACCTGGGGCCGTCGTCGTCTCTCGTACGAGATCAAGAAGAAGCCCGAGGGCATCTACTCGGTCATCGACCTGCAGGCCGAGCCTGCGGTTGTCAAGGAGCTCGACCGCCAGATGAACCTGAACGAGTCGGTCCTCCGGACCAAGGTCCTCCGCCCCGAGACCCACTGAACTTCCTAGTTCAGCGGTACTTGGGATTCGAGTAGCAGCAACCCCGCAGCAAAACCGCCGAGAGGTTCCCCCATGGCAGGCGAGACCGTCATCACCGTCGTCGGAAACCTGACCGACGATCCCGAGCTGCGCTTCACCCCGTCCGGCGCTGCCGTCGCGAACTTCACGATCGCGTCGACGCCCCGGACATTCGATCGCCAGGCCAACGAGTGGAAGGACGGCGACGCGCTGTTCCTCCGTGCGTCGATCTGGCGTCAGGCCGCAGAGAACGTCGCCGAGTCGCTGACGCGCGGTATGCGCGTCGTCGCTCAGGGACGACTGCGGCAGCGTTCGTACGAGACCCAGCAGGGCGAGAAGCGAACGGTCGTGGAGCTCGAGGTCGACGAGATCGGCCCCTCGCTGCGCTACGCGACGGCCAAGGTCACCAAGACCCCCGGTGGTCGTGGCGGTGGCCAGGGCGGTGGCGGTGGCTACGGCGGCGGCGGCGGCCAGCAGGGTGGCGGTGGCTGGGGTGGAAACTCCGGCGGCGGTCAGCCGGCCGGCGGTGCTCCCGCCGATGACCCGTGGGCCAGCGGCGCTCCCGCCGGTGGCAACCAGGGCGGCGGCGGTGGCGGCTGGGGTGGAAACTCCGGCGGCTCCGGCGGTGGCGGCGGCTACTCGGACGAGCCCCCCTTCTAGGCCTTCGGGCCGAGGGTGGGTCGTACCCACACTTCTTGATCACACAGGAGATACACCATGGCGAAGCCGCCTGTGCGCAAGCCGAAGAAGAAGGTCTGCGCATTCTGCAAGGACAAGGTCCAGTACGTGGACTACAAGGACACGAACATGCTGCGGAAGTTCATTTCCGACCGCGGCAAGATCCGTGCCCGCCGGGTGACCGGCAACTGCACGCAGCACCAGCGTGACGTCGCCACGGCTGTGAAGAACAGCCGTGAGATGGCGCTGCTGCCCTACACCTCCACCGCGCGATAAGGGAAGGGTGACCGACTAATGAAGATCATCCTCACCCACGAGGTCTCCGGCCTCGGTGCCGCGGGCGACGTCGTCGACGTCAAGGACGGTTACGCTCGCAACTACCTGATCCCGCGGAAGTTCGCTATCCGCTGGACCAAGGGTGGCGAGAAGGACGTCGAGCAGATCCGTCGTGCTCGCAAGATCCACGAGATCCAGACCATCGAGCAGGCCAACTCCGTGAAGGCCCAGCTCGAAGGAGTCAAGGTTCGTCTGGCCGTCCGCTCCGGCGACGCCGGTCGTCTCTTCGGTTCCGTCACCCCGGCCGACATCGCTTCCGCGATCAAGGCTTCCGGTGGCCCCGAGGTCGACAAGCGTCGTATCGAGCTGTCTGCCCCGATCAAGACCCTGGGCGCCCACGAGACGTCCGTGCGTCTGCACCCCGAGGTTGCCGCCAAGGTCAACATCGAGGTCATCGCGGCCTGACCGCTGCGCTCGGCATAGCTGAGAGAGGGGCCGCACCCGTTGGGGTGCGGCCCCTCTGCCGTGTCCGGGACGGCACGACGTCGGCCCGTGCGGTGGGTTCGATGCTGCGCTACAGCCCGCATGTTTCACGTGAAACGTGGCGGCGTGCGGTGTTTCACGTGAAACAGTCAGCGGGTTGCGCCCGTGACGACCCAGCGGCCCGAGCGGGCTCGCAGCAAGAGGGTCAGCATGCGCACCGCCATCATCAGGGTCATCGCTCCCCAGAGTGCGGTCAGTCCGCCGCCAAGGGTCGGTACGAGCAGGGCCACCGGGGCGAAGACCGCCAGGGTCACCAGCATCGCCCCCGCGAGATAGGGGCCGTCCCCCGCGCCCATCAGCACTCCATCCAGGACGAAGACGACACCGCAGATGGGTTGCGAGAGCGCCACCATGATCAAGGCGGGCAGGGCGGTGTCCTTGACGGTGGGGTCGCTGGTGAACAGGGGGAGGAAGAGCGGGCGGGACAGGATCACCAGGAGGCCGAGCACTACTCCGACTGCGATGCCCCACTGCACCATGCGACGGCATGCGGCTCGGGTGCCCTGGGGGTCGTTCGCGCCGAGGTAGCGACCGATGATGGCCTGGCCTGCGATCGCGATGGCGTCGAGTGCCATGGCCAGCAGTGACCACAGGGACAGGATGATCTGGTGCGCGGCTATGTCGGCGTCTCCGAGGCGGGCGGCGACGGCCGTGGCGATCAGGAGAATCGCTCTCAGGGAAAGGGTGCGCACGAGGAGAGGTGCGCCGGCCTGTGCCGAGGCTTTGATTCCTGCGACGTCGGGCCTGAGAGAGGCGCCGTGCCGGTGGGCTCCGCGGACAACCACGAAGAGATAGACGGCAGCCATGCCCCATTGGGCGATGACGGTGCCCCAGGCGGAGCCGGCAATGCCGAGGTCGGCACCATAGACCAGCCCCACATTGAGGGCCGCGTTGGCGATGAACCCTGAGATGGCGACGTACAGCGGCGTCCTGGTGTTCTGCAGCCCACGTAGAACACCGGTGGCGGCGAGCACGATCAGCATGGCCGGGATGCCGATGGCGGAGATCCGCAGATAGGTCGTCGCGTAGGGGGCCGCGGTGTCCGAGGCGCCGAAGAGGTCGACCAGGGCTGGCGCCGAGGGGAGAACGACGGCTATGACGAGGGCGCCGATCAGCAGAGCGAGCCAGATGCCGTCCATGCCCTGGCGTATGGCTGCTTGGAGATCACCCGCGCCGACACGTCGGGCGACGGCCGCAGTGGTGGCGTAGGCGAGGAAGACGAAGACGCTCACGGCTGTCGTCAGGAGGGCGGAGGCCACCCCGAGTCCGGCGAGTTGGGCCGTACCGAGATGGCCGACGATCGCGCTGTCGGCCATGACGAAAAGGGGCTCGGCGACGAGTGCGCCGAAGGCCGGGACGGCCAGCATGACGATCTCTCGGTCGTGCTGTCGTCGAGTGGCCTTGGCGGCCGCAGGAGCCTGTGTCATGAGCACTAATCTAATCGTCCACAGGTAAGAGATGCAACTAGTCTGTGACCCTTACCTCCAGTCTCGCATCGTGTCCTCTCGCGCACTGTTCGAAGTGATCTTGATCCTGCTGGAGAAGTTTTTCTTCTGCACAGCCGGTGGATGGGGAAAGTGCAGGTCAGGTGGGCTGTGATCGAAGGGGCGGGGTCTTGTTCACAGGGCTGTCCACCGGGTCGTGCACAGGTTTTGGGGGGTTCTCCACAGCATCCGAGCCGTCGTCCACATGGCCTGTGGATAACCAGATTGGCTGACGGTGCCCGCGGGCCTACGGTGGACCGGCGCCCGCTCCGTCCGTCGGCCTGAGAACCATCACAAAACCGACGCGCCCGTACCGGAGTTGGGCGTCTCATTTGTCAGTGCCGTGCCGTAGAAATGAGGGGCACGGCGAGGTCCGCTCGGCGGACGGGAGGAGGTGGCTCGGTTGAGTATTTCCGAGCCCTTGGACGACCCGTGGGCCGAGAGCGGTCCAAGTGATCGTCTGCCTGCTTCCCGACGGCGCAGTGACGGGGGCCGGGGTCGCGACGAGCAGCACGACCGCGGCAGAGAGGGCGGCGAGTGGGAGGGCGCCGGCTCGGCGTTCGAACGTGTGCCGCCGCAGGACCTCGATGCGGAGCAGTCCGTACTCGGCGGCATGCTGCTGTCCAAGGACGCCATCGCCGATGTCGTCGAGGTCCTCAAGGGCCACGACTTCTACAAGCCCGCGCACGAGACGATCTACCAGGCGATCCTCGACGTCTACGCCAAGGGCGAGCCGGCCGACCCGATCACCATCGCCGCCGAACTCACCAAGCGCGGCGAGATCAACAAGGTCGGCGGCGCATCGTATCTGCACACGCTCGTCCAGACCGTGCCGACGGCCGCGAACGCGGAGTACTACGCGGAGATCGTCCATGAGCGGGCCGTCCTGCGGCGCCTGGTCGAGGCCGGTACGCGTATCACCCAAATGGGATACGCGGCCGACGACGACGTCGACGAGATCGTCAACCGCGCCCAGGCCGAGATCTACGCGGTCACCGAGCAGCGCACCAGCGAGGACTACCTTCCGCTCGGCGACATCATGGAGGGCGCACTCGACGAGATCGAGGCGATCGGCTCGCGCAGCGGCGAGATGACGGGTGTGCCCACCGGGTTCACGGACCTCGACTCGCTCACCAACGGTCTGCACCCGGGCCAGATGATCGTCATCGCGGCCCGTCCCGCCATGGGAAAGTCCACGCTGGCACTGGACTTCGCCCGCGCGGCGTCGATCAAGCACAATCTGCCGAGTGTCATCTTCTCCCTCGAAATGGGGCGCAACGAGATCGCGATGCGTCTGCTGTCCGCCGAGGCCCGCGTCGCTCTGCACCACATGCGCTCCGGCACCATGACCGACGAGGACTGGACCCGGCTGGCGCGTCGGATGCCCGAGGTGTCGTCCGCGCCGCTCTTCATCGACGACTCCCCGAACCTGTCGATGATGGAGATCCGCGCGAAGTGCCGCCGGCTCAAGCAGCGCAACGACATCAAGCTCGTGATCATCGACTATCTGCAACTGATGCAGGCCGGTGGCTCCAAGCGCTCCGAGAGCCGTCAGCAGGAGGTCTCGGACATGTCCCGTAATCTCAAGCTCCTGGCGAAGGAGCTGGAGGTGCCGGTGATCGCGCTCTCGCAGCTCAACCGTGGTCCCGAGCAGCGCACGGACAAGAAGCCGATGGTGTCCGACCTGCGTGAGTCCGGCTCCATCGAGCAGGACGCGGACATGGTCATCCTGCTGCACCGCGAGGACGCCTACGAGAAGGAGTCGCCGCGCGCGGGCGAGGCGGACATCATCGTGGGCAAGCACCGTAACGGCCCGACAGCGACGATCACCGTCGCCTTCCAGGGCCACTACTCCCGCTTCGTGGACATGGCGCAGACGTGACCGGGCGGTGCGGGGTGCGGGGCAAGGCCGCGGGCGGGAATGCGGTGCTGCTGCTCAGCGCCTCGTCTCGTACCTGGTCAGGACCACGCCGCCGGGGCACGTCCGCGTCTCCACCAGGTTCAGGTTCACCCAACTGTCCAGCGCGGTGAAGAACGGCGTGCCGCCGCCCACCAGGACCGGATGGGCGGCGATCACGTACTCGTCGATCAGCCCGGCGCGCATGGCCGCCCCGGCGAGCGTCGCGCCGCCGATGTTCATGGGGCCGCCGTCCTCGGCCTTGAGCCGGGTGATCTCCGCGATCGCGTCGCCGGTGACCAGGCGGGTGTTCCAGTCGACCTTGTCGATCGTCGAGGAGAACACCACCTTGGGTGTGTCCCGCCAGTTCCGCGCGAACTCGATCTGCGCCGGGGTGACGCCCGGCTGCTGGTCGCCGGTCGGCCAGTAGGAGCTCATCGTCTCCCACAGCTTGCGTCCATACAGCGACAGGCCACTCGCCTGCTCGTGGTCGAGCCACCACTGGAACAGCTCGTCGCTCGGCGGTCCGCTCCAGCCGATGTCGTCGCCGGGCGCGGCGATGTAGCCGTCCAGGGTCAGGTTCATGCCGTAGATCAGTTTCCGCATGGCTCAGCCTTCCGTCCGTGGGTGCCCGCCGTACAGACCGGCACGGCGCGGGGAACTCATCGGTGCGCTCGGTGAGACAGCCAAGAACGCCCAGGTCACACAAGATCGACATGTCACGAGCGGCGAGACCCTACAACTGTAGGCGGCCGACCTGGTGCCGTGTCCTGGGAAATGTGCTCGACGTGCGGCCGTTGCGCCGGATGGACTGGGGGCATGACGACATCTCAGGACGACTTGCTTCCCGGCACGCGCCGGGCGCTGCTGCACCGGATCGCTGTGGCCCAGGCCGAGGGGAGGGCGCCGTCGTTGGTCGCGGCGGTCGTGCGGGACGGGCGGGCGGTGTGGCACGGAGCGCGGACCTCGGTGGACGGGCACGGGCCGGACGAGAACGTGCAGTACCGGATCGGCTCGATCACCAAGACGTTCACCGCCGTCCTGGTGCTGCGGCTGCGGGACGAGGGCGTCTTCGATCTCGGTGACCCGCTGGAGAAGCATCTGCCCGGCACCGGTGCGGGGGAGGCCACCATCGCGCAACTCCTGGCGCACACCGGCGGGTTGGCGGCCGAATCGCCCGCACCCTGGTGGGAGCGGACGCCGGGCTCCCTGCGTCCGGAGCTCCGCGATGTGCTGGGTGAGCAGCCCCTGCTGCATCCGGTCGGCCGTCGGTTCCATTATTCGAACCCCGGCTACACCGTGTTGGGCGCTCTCGTCGAGGAACTGCGCGGAGCCCCGTGGGAGGACGTCCTACGGCGGGAAGTGCTCGAACCTCTGGGTCTCGACCGTACGAGTGCTCAGCCGCAGGTTCCGCACGCAGGTGGCTGGGCGGTGCATCCATGGGCCGACGCGCTGCTGCCGGAACCTGTCGAGGACCTCGGCCGGATGGCACCTGCCGGTCAACTCTGGTCCACCACCGGTGACTTGGCACGGTTCGCCGTGTTCCTGGCCAAGGGAGACGACCGGGTGCTGAGCGTGGAGTCCGTGCGGGAGATGCGGACGCCCGCGGCACCGGCCGAGGGGGCCGATGTCGTGGACGGTGCTGCCTACGGTCTCGGTCTGCAGATCCAGCACCGTGATGGCCGACTGCTCATCGGTCATTCCGGATCGCTGCCCGGCTTCCTGGCGAACCTGACCATCAGCCTGGCCGACGACGTCTCGGCCGTGGTGCTGGCCAACTGCACCTCCGGACCGCTGGTGGCATCGCTGGGTGCCGATCTCGTCCGTATCGTCGCCGAGGCCGAACCGAGGATTCCCGATCCGTGGCGCCCGATGCCCGAAGTCGACACCGCTGCACTGGATTTGGCGGGGCAGTGGTACTGGGGGACGCATGGCTTCGCCCTGCGGCTGACGGCCGATGGAGGGGCCTCGCTGGAGCCGCTGGCCGGCAGCGGCCGCCGTTCGCGCTTCCGTGCCAACGGTGACGGCACCTGGACAGGGCTGGAGGGGTACTACGCCGGAGAGCTCCTGAGGCCCGTACAGCGGCCGGACGGGTCCGTGAGCCACCTCGACCTCGGGTCATTCGTCTTCACGCGTCAGCCGTACGAGGAGGGTGCTTCTGTGCCGGGTGGGGTGGACCCGGAGGGGTGGCGAGGGATCAGTTAGCCGTCGTGGTCGGGGAGGCGCCATGTTTCACGTGAAACATGGCGCCTCC
>NZ_JBEXDX010000054.1:0-57302 GCF_040605995.1 Streptomyces sp. NPDC005492 | reverse complement strand
AGCGCCATCACGCCACCGATCAGGAAGAACGCGAACGACGTGACCAGATACAGCGTGCCGATCGTCTTGTGGTCCGTGGTCGTCAGCCACTTGATCACGACGTTACCGGGTTGCTTGCGCCTTACCGGCAGCTCATCCGCGTAGTGGGACTCTGCTGCCGCGGCACCCTGAGGTTCGTTGAGGATGCTCACAGGTTGTTCGTCTCCCGGTTCTTCTCGTGGCTCGTCTGCGCGATGCCAGCGGGGATGTAACCGGTCTGCCCCTTCTTCGCGAGGTCCTTGAGGTGCTGCTGGTAAAGCTCCGGCGAGACGACCTTCACGTTGAACAGCATCCGGGAGTGGTCGACACCGCAGAGCTCGGCGCACTTGCCGCGGTAGGTGCCCTCCTTGGTGGGGGTCACCTGGAAGGCGTTGGTGTGGCCCGGGACGACGTCCATCTTCATCAGGAACGGCACCACCCAGAAGTCGTGGATGACGTCACGTGAGGTGAGGACGAAGCGGACCGTCTCGCCCTTGGGGAGCCAGAGGGTCGGACCCGGGTTGCCGTTCTGCGGGTTCTTCGTGGCGGGCGTACCGACGTCGTAGACGCCGCCGGCGTTCGCCGGGAACTCCTTCTTGAACCGGTCCGGGATCGCGGCCAGGTTCTTGTCGGTCGTCGCGTCGCCACTGACACCGTCGACGTTCTCGATGTAGTTGAAGCCCCAGCTCCACTGGAAGCCGACGACGTTGACCGTCACGTCGGGCTTCTTGTCGAGGCTCAGGAGCTTCGTCTCGTCGCGGGCGGTGAAGTAGAACAACACCGAGACGATGATGAGCGGAACAACCGTGTACAGCGCCTCGATGGGCATGTTGTACCGGGTCTGCGGGGGGATCTCGACCTTGGTGCGGCTGCGCCTGTGGAACATGACGCTCCACAGGATCAGGCCCCACACCAGCACGCCGACGGCGAGCGCGGCAGCCCAGGATCCCTGCCACAGGGAGAGGATCCGCGGTCCCTCTTCCGTGGTGGGGGTGGGGAAACCAAGGCGAGGAAAGTCCTTGGATGTGCAACCGGTCGCGGTCGCCAGGACCAGGCCCGCAGTCATTGCCTGCAGCAGCTTCCGCCGCATCGGGCGCCGCGGCGAGCGGTCGGAGCCGTTGGGACTCACGTAGCGCCTTCCCGAGAGTCTCGCCCGCGCGGATTGGCTGCGGCCTGCCTTCTCGCGGGTCGGTCGCCGCCCTGCGTCGGGCAGGGGTTTGGATGTTTATGCGGACCAAACCCTAGCCGACGCCCTCCGGGGGTTCGCGGGGAGGGTGGCATACGCGCCGCGCGTTACTCCGGGCGCCTAATAGCTCGGGGGTTGGGGTGGTTTGGGCGGGTGGGGGGTGCGTTGTGGTCGCTCGTGCCCCGCGGCGGAGCCGCAGATGTCACAGTCCCGGGCCCCTCCGTGACCGATCCGCGTTTTAACGTTGCTGTGTGTCCTACTTTGATGCCGCCTCCTCCGCTCCGCTTCATCCCGTCGCCCGACAGGCGCTGTTGGCGTCCCTGGACGAGGGGTGGGCGGATCCCGCCCGGTTGTACCGGGAGGGACGGCGGGCGCGGATGCTGCTGGACGCCGCTCGGGAGGCGGCCGCCGAGGCTGTCGGGTGTCGCCCCGACGAGTTGGTGTTCACTTCCTCCGGTACCCGGGCCGTACACACGGGGATCGCGGGGGCGTTGGCGGGGCGGCGGCGCGTCGGGCGTCACCTGATCGTGTCAGCGGTTGAACACTCTTCCGTACTCCATTCGGCCGAGGCGCTGGTCGCGGAGGGCGGTTCGTCCACCGAGGTTCCGGTGGACCGTACGGGCGCGGTGAGTGTCGCGGCGTACGCGGACGCCCTGCGCTCTGACACCGCGCTGGCCTGTCTCCAGTCGGCCAACCACGAGGTGGGGACGGTGCAGCCGGTCGCCGAGGTGGCCGAGGCATGCCGGGCGGTGGGGGTGCCGTTGCTGGTCGACGCGGCGCAGTCACTGGGCTGGGGGCGGGTCGAGGGCGCGTGGTCGCTGCTCACGGCCAGCGCGCACAAGTGGGGCGGGCCGGCCGGGGTCGGGCTGCTGGTGGTGCGCAAGGGGGTGCGGTTCGCGGCCCAAGGGCCCGTGGACGAGCGGGAGTCGGGGCGGGCCGCCGGGTTCGAGAACATCCCGGCCGTGGTGGCCGCGGCGGCCTCGCTGCGCGCGGTGCGTGCGGAGGCGGTCCAGGAGGCGGTACGGCTACGGGAACTGACGGAGCGGATCCGGGCGCGGGTACGGCAGGTGGTGCCGGGCGTGGAGGTGGTCGGCGATCCGGTACGGCGGCTGCCCGGGATCGTCACCTTCTCCTGTCTCTATGTCGACGGCGAGACGCTCCTGCACGAACTGGACCGCGAGGGTTTCTCCGTCTCGTCCGGATCGTCCTGCACGAGCAGCACGCTGACGCCCAGCCATGTGCTGAAGGCGATGAGGGTGCTGAGTGAGGGAAATGTGCGGGTGTCGTTGCCACCGGGCACCGCGGAGGAGGACGTCGAGCGGTTTCTCGCCGTGCTGCCGGGGGCGGTGGCGGGAGTACGGGAGAAGGTGGGGGCCGAGGTCGGGACGGGGGCGCCGGTGGCCGTCGTACAGGAGGACGTGCTCGTCGTGGACGCGCTCGGCCGTCGCTGCCCCATCCCGGTGATCGAGCTGGCGAAGGTCATCGGGGATGTGCCGGTCGGCGGGAGCGTCAGGGTGCTGTCCGACGACGAGGCGGCGCGGCTGGACATTCCGGCGTGGTGCGAGATGCGGGGGCAGGAGTACGTCGGCGAGGAGCCGGCGGACCGAGGCACCGCGTACCTGGTCCGCCGTATCGCCTGAGCTAGGCCAGGTGGGTGCGGACCTCGGAGGAGGCGTCGTGGCCGTACGCCTTGGTGAAGCGGTCCATGAAGTGGGCGCGGCGGAGCTGGTACTCCTGCGTGCCGACCGTCTCGATGACGAGGGTCGCGAGCATGCAGCCGACCTGTGCCGCGCGCTCCAGGGAGACGCCCCAGGCGAGCCCTGAGAGGAAGCCGGCGCGGAAGGCGTCGCCGACGCCCGTGGGGTCGGCCTTGCGCTCCTCCTCCGCGCAGCCGACCTCGATCGGGTCCGCGCCGACGCTCTCGATGCGCACGCCGCGCGAGCCGAGGGTGGTGACGCGGTGGCCGACCCTGGAGAGGATCTCCTCGTCGCTCCAGCCGGTCTTGGACTCGATGAGGCCCTTCTCGTACTCGTTCGAGAAGAGGTACGCCGAACCGTCCAGCAGGATGCGGATGTCGTCGCCGCCCATGCGCGCGATCTGCTGCGAGAAGTCGGCGGCGAAGGGGATGGAACGGGTGCGGCACTCCTCCGTGTGGCGGAGCATCGCCTCGGGGTCGTCGGCGCCGATCAGGACCAGGTCGAGGCCGCCCACGCGGTCGGCGACGGTCTTCAGCTCGATCTGGCGGGCCTCGCTCATGGCGCCGGTGTAGAAGGAGCCGATCTGGTTGTGGTCGGCGTCCGTGGTGCACACGAAGCGGGCGGTGTGCAGCGTCTCGGAGATACGGACCGAGCCGGTGTCGACGCCGTGCCGGTCGAGCCAGTCGCGGTACTCGCCGAAGTCGGAGCCCGCGGCGCCGACCAGGATCGGCGCGGTGCCGAGCTGGCCCATGCCGAAGGCGATGTTGGCGCCGACTCCGCCCCTGCGGACGTCGAGATTGTCGACCAGGAAGGAGAGCGAGACCGTGTGCAACTGCTCCGCGACGAGCTGGTCCGCGAAGCGGCCGGGGAAGGTCATGAGGTGGTCGGTGGCGATGGAGCCGGTGACTGCGATGCGCACGGCGAGGACTCTCCTGAGGGAGGCTGCGTTGACAGTTCACGCTACCCGGTCGGCGCGGTGGCTCTGAAGCGGCTAAAACTACCCGATAGTAGATCTTTCTTCGCGAGGTCAGGCGTGCCTACGGTGCCGCTATGACGAACCTCAAGTTCTCCGGCCCCGCTCCGGTCCATGTCGAAGGCGAGGGCGACGCGGATCTCGCGGCGCTGCGCGGCGACTGCGCCCGGATGGCTCCCCACTGGAGGGTTCCCGACCGGATCGCCGCCCTTCCCGTCTCCCCGTCGCTCATCCACGGTGTGTCGGTGCCGTCGAAGTCGGCTCGGCTGCTGGAGGGAATGTCGGAGTACGGCGACTGAGACGGGGTTCCTCTCGGCGCGCTCGGGGGAACCGTGCGCTCCCCCGCTGCGTCCCATCGCTGTCCCCCGTAAAGGGGATGCGGGATACGACCTTTCTGCCTGCCCCTTTGACAGGGCCGGGTCAGGGTCAAGGGACAGTTGCGCAGCCGAAGGAGCGATGCGGTGAACACCGAGCGACCCGACAACGACGACACGACCGGCACGTCCGGTGACGTGCGGGGCGTGGGGGACGCCGCAGAGGGCTCCGCGGAGGGGCGGGGGGTCGGCGGCACGGGGGACGTGGTGGCAGGCGGCGGTTCCGGGGAAGCGGGTTCCGGGGTCGGGGACGAGGAAGAGGCCAGCGCCGCGGCATCCGACGCGGGGTCCGTCCGGCCGGCGGGGACGGGGCCCGAGGCGTCCGACGTAGAGGTCGCCCCCTCACAGGAGACCGATCTGACGACGCCCAAGGCGCAGGCCGATCGGACGGAGAAGGTCAGCCCTGCGGCATCCGACGCCGGGGACGGCCGACCGGAAGCGAGCGGCGCCGCAGGGTCCGACGTGCACGCCGGCCGGCCCGCGCCCCCTGACACGGACCTCACGGACGACGCGGACCACACCCCCGGCAAGCGCCCCGCGCGCTCCCGCTCCCCCCTGGTCATCGCCTCCGTAGCCGCTGCCGTGCTTCTCGTCGGAGGGGGTGGGGCGTATCTCGCGTCGTCCTCGTCCGTCTCCGGAGGTTCGGAGGGCGGGACGGGGTCCGGGAGTGACGAGACTCCGCCCGCGCTGGCGCTCGACGGGTATTCCTCGGGCGGTACGAGTGGGATCGCGTCCGGGGAGCCGAATCCGTATGGGGAGACGTATCGGGCGGTGGGGAGTCTGCCCGGTGGGCCGGGGTCCGCGGCCATCTATACGCCTCAGGGTGATGTCGGCAAGGACGACGTGGCCCGGCTTGCCAAGGCGCTCGGGGTGGTCGGGACGCCGGTGGTCGAGGGGCAGTACTGGAAGGTCGGCGGGCAGGACGGGAGTGGACCGAGCCTGCAGGTGAACAAGGCGGCGCCGGGGATGTGGACGTTCAGTCGTTACGCGCCCGGCACCGACAGCTGCACCGACACCCTCAAGTGCGCGCACGATCCCGGCACTTCGGCCACCGACCCGGTGAGCGACGCGGTGGCGAAGAAGGCCGCCGCCCCGGTGCTCAAGGCCGTCGGTCAGGACGACGCGAAGGTGGACGCCAGTCAACTCATGGGCGCGCAGCGGGTCGTGAACGCCGACCCGGTGTTCGGCGGGCTGCCGACGCACGGGTGGACCACCGGGCTGACCGTCAGCGCCCAGGGTGAAGTGGTCGGCGGGAGCGGGCAGTTGGCGGTGCCGGTGAAGGGTGACGTCTATCCGGTGCTGAGCGCGGAGAAGACGCTGGACCTGATGAACGCGGCGCCGAAGACCGACCACCGTATGGGCATCGGGGGCTGCGCCAGCCCCGTACCGCTGAAGGACCGGCTGGAGGCGCCCTGCGGATCCTCCGCCGCCACGCCGACGCAGGCCACTGTCGAAGACGCCGTGTTCGGGCTCGCGCTGCACTCCGTCGACGGGCGGCAGGTCCTGGTGCCGTCCTGGCTGTTCAAGGTGCGGGAGTCGAGCGGGCAGGACGACTTCACGGTGACGTATCCGGCGATCGATCCGAAGTATCTGACCTCGGCGGGCACGCCCACTCCGACGCCCACGTCGACCTCCACCTCGGCGCCGCACGACGTCAAGGTGGACGGCTACTCGGCCGACGGGAAGAGCCTCACCGTGGCCTTCACCGGCGGGGTGTGCGCGGACTACAAGGCGGCGGCCGTGGAGGGGTCGGACCAGGTGAAGGTCTCGGTGACCGCGACTCCCTGGCCGAACAAGGTCTGCATCATGATCGCCAAGGTCTACCACCAGACCGTGCGGTTGAAGGCACCGCTGGGCGACCGGAAGGTCGTGGGGTCGGACGGCAAGGCCGTACCCGTGGAGAAGAGCACACAGCCTTCGGTGGGAGCGGGGCCCTCACTCGCCCGGTGACGGGCGGCGCAAAAGCCCGAAGGCGGCGGCCCTGTCGGAGGGGGCCGCCGCCTTCGCCGTGCTCAACTGCCTTGTGGGGCTTGGCTGAGGGGCTTAGCTGAACGAGTCGCCGCAGGCGCAGGAGCCCGTCGCGTTCGGGTTGTCGATCGTGAAGCCCTGCTTCTCGATGGTGTCGACGAAGTCGATGGAGGCGCCGCCCAGGTACGGGGCGCTCATGCGGTCGGTGACGACCTTGACTCCGCCGAAGTCCTTGACGACATCGCCGTCGAGCGACCGCTCGTCGAAGAAGAGCTGGTAGCGCAGGCCCGAGCAGCCGCCGGGCTGGACGGCGACGCGCAGGGCCAGGTCCTCACGGCCTTCCTGGTCGAGCAGGGCCTTGACCTTCGCCGCGGCGGCGTCGGACAGGATGATGCCGTCGGTGACGGTGCTGGTCTCGTCCGATACGGACATCTACATCTCTCCCGGGTTGTACGGAGACTGCTTGCCGACGATGTCAACCGCCGGGGCCGCGGATTCATTCCGGACCCCGTCCGGTGTCTTTCCCTCGGCACCTCTCTCCATGCTCGCACACCCCCGCAAGGACCCCCGCTGTGTGCGTGGCGGACACCCACCGGGATTGATGTCACATCGACGCTATGGGCATCGTCAAACTGACGTGAAGCAGTTATGATAGATAACGTCAATTCGACGAAAAGGCCCTACCGGGCCGGTCCGCAGAACAGAAAGGGTGCGTGTCGTGACCACCGCCCAGACCCAGGAGCTCGACGTACAGCCGACGCCCCTCGCCCTGCTGCTCCTCGGCCGTGAGGCCGACCCGAAGAGCGAGCGCGGCGTCGAGTGCCCCGGAGACCTGCCCTCACCGTCCGACCCGGACCTGGTCGAGCGGGCCCGCGCGGCCAAGGAGAAGCTCGGCGACAAGGTGTTCGTGCTCGGCCACCACTACCAGCGCGACGAGGTCATCCAGTTCGCCGACGTCACGGGCGACTCCTTCAAGCTGGCCCGGGACGCGGCCGCTCGCCCGGAGGCCGAGTACATCGTGTTCTGCGGTGTGCACTTCATGGCAGAGTCGGCCGACATCCTGACCTCCGACGACCAGAAGGTGGTCCTTCCCGACCTCGCGGCCGGCTGCTCGATGGCCGACATGGCCACCGCCGAGCAGGTCGCCGAGTGCTGGGACGTACTGACCGAGGCCGGTATAGCCGAGCAGGTCGTGCCCGTGTCGTACATGAACTCGTCCGCCGACATCAAGGCGTTCACGGGCAAGCACGGCGGCACGATCTGCACCTCGTCGAACGCGCAGCGCGCCCTGGAGTGGGCCTTCGAACAGGGCGAGCCCTCCACCACGAAGGTGCTGTTCCTGCCGGACCAGCACCTGGGCCGCAACACCGCCGTCCGCGACCTGGGCATGTCCCTCGACGACTGTGTGGTCTACAACCCGCACAAGCCGAACGGAGGCCTCACCACAGAGCAGTTGCGGGCCGCGAAGATGATCCTTTGGCGCGGCCACTGCTCGGTCCACGGGCGTTTCAGCCTGGAGTCCGTGGAGGACGTCCGAGCCCGCATCCCCGGTGTCAACGTCCTCGTCCACCCCGAGTGCAAGAACGAGGTCGTGGCCGCCGCGGACTACGTCGGGTCGACGGAGTACATCATCAAGGCGCTTGAGGCGGCCCCGGCCGGTTCCAAGTGGGCCATCGGCACCGAGCTGAATCTCGTACGACGGCTCGCGAACCGTTTCGCCCCCGAGGGCAAGGAGATCGTCTTCCTCGACAAGACGGTCTGCTTCTGCTCGACCATGAACCGCATCGACCTTCCCCACCTGGTCTGGACCCTGGAGTCCCTCGCCGAGGGCAACCTGGTCAACCGCATCGAGGTGGACAAGGAGACCGAGGCGTTCGCCAAGCTGGCGCTGGAGCGGATGCTGGCGCTGCCGTAGCGGACGCGGCTACTCCACGCGCGGCCGGACCAGGCCCGACTCGTAGGCGATGACGACGAGTTGGGCCCGGTCGCGGGCGCCGAGTTTCGCCATGGCCCGGTTGACGTGGGTCTTCACCGTCAGCGGGCTGACTTCGAGGCGTTCGGCGATCTCGTCGTTCGAGAGGCCGCCGGCGACCTGGACGAGGACCTCGCGCTCGCGCACGGTGAGGGCCTGGAGGCGTTCGGCGCGGGCGGGGTCGCGCTCGTCGTCCGAGGCGTCGCCCTGGGCGAGGAAGCGGGCGATCAGGCCCTTGGTGGCCACCGGGGAGAGCAGTGCCTCGCCGGCGGCGGCGATCCTGATCGCGCTGAGGAGCTCCTCGGGCTCGGAGCCCTTGCCGAGGAATCCGGAGGCGCCCGCGCGCAGCGACTGCACCACGTAGTCGTCGACCTCGAAGGTGGTCAGGATGACCACCCGGACCTGGGCGAGGGACGGGTCGGCGCTGATCATGCGGGTGGCGGCGAGGCCGTCCGTGCCGGGCATCCGGATGTCCATCAGCACGACATCGGCCCGCTCCTCCTTCGCCAGCCGTACGGCCTGCGCACCGTCCGAGGCCTCTCCCACGACCTCCATGTCGGGCTCGGAGTCGACGAGCACGCGGAAGGCGCTGCGCAGCAGGGCCTGGTCGTCGGCGAGCAGGACACGGATCGTCGTCATACGGGGTCCCCCGAGTCGCGTGGACGGGTCTTGACCGGCAGGATCGCATGGACGCGGAAGCCGCCTCCGTACCGGGGACCGGTGGTGAGGGTGCCACGCAGGGCCGTGACGCGCTCGCGCATACCGAGCAGGCCGTGGCCGCCGCCGGAGTCGGGGTCCTCCTCCTCGCCGGACTCGCCGGGGCCGTTGTCGAGGACGGTGACCTCCACGTTCGGTCCGACGCGGACCACACTCACCTCGGCCTTGGCCTCCGTACCGGCGTGCTTGCGCACATTGGTGAGGGCTTCCTGGATGACGCGGTAGGCGGCCAGGTCCACGGCGGCGGGGAGGGTGGTGCCGCTGTCGGCGCGGGCCACCTCGACCTGCAGGCCCGCGTTGCGGAAGGTGTCGGCGAGTTCTTCGAGGCGGTCCAGGCCCGGGGCCGGTTCGGTGGGTGCCTCGGGGTCGCCGGACTGGCGCAACAGGCCGACGGTGGCGCGGAGTTCGTTGAGCGCGGAGCGGCTGGCCTCGCGTACGTGGGCGAGGGCCTCCTTGGCCTGGTCGGGGCGCTTGTCCATGACGTGTGCGGCGACTCCGGCCTGCACATTGACCAGGGCGATGTGGTGGGCGACCACGTCGTGCAGGTCGCGGGCGATCCGCAGCCGCTCCTCGGCGACACGGCGGCGGGCCTCCTCCTCGCGGCTGCGTTCGGCCCGCTCGGCGCGTTCGCGGATGGCGTGCACGAACTCCTTGCGGCTGCGTACGGCGTCACCGGCGGCGGCCGCCAGGCCGGTCCAGGCGAAGACGCCGAGGTTCTCCTGCGCGTACCACGGGAGGGGGCCGCCGAGCATCGCGGCGCCGGTCAGCACGGTCATCGTGAGCAGGCCGACCCGCCAGGTGGTGGAGCGGTCGGTGGAGACGGCGACGGTGAACAGGGCCACCACGGCGCACATCGCGACCGGGGCGCGGGGGTCACTGGTCACGCTCTCGACGAGGGAGGCGGTGCCGGTGACGGCGAGGACCAGCATGGGGGCGCGGCGGCGGAAGACGAGCGCGGCGGCGCCGACCGCCATCAGCACCAGGCTGAGCGGGTCCGGGACGCGGATGCCCCAGCTCGGGCCATGACCACCGTGCGGGTCCACGAACGACCCGGCCACCATGCACACGAGGACCGCGGCGGCGAGGGCCGCGTCCAGCGCGGAGGGATGCGCGTCCAACTGGCAGCGGGCGCGGTCCAGTGGGGTTCCCGCCGGGGGCGGAACGGGGGCCAACGGTGCGTCTCCTTGTGGGTGGCCGGTGTCGGGGTCCCCGTGGAGTGAAGAAGGTCAGCCCGGGATCAGACCGTCGTCGCTCAGCAGGTCCCGGACCTCCTCCAGGGTCGCGTCCGGGGACGGGAGGATCAGCTCCGACGGCTCCAGGGAGTCGTCCGGCAGCGGCTCGCCCAGTTCGCGGACCTTCGCCAGAAGTGCCTGGAGGGTCTGGCGGAAGGCGGGGCCGTCGCCGGCGCGTACCTCGGTCAGGAGTACGTCGTCCAACTTGTTCAGCTCGGTGAGGTGGCCGTCGGCCAGCCTCACCTGCCCCTCCCCCATGATCCGTACGATCATGTCGCCCTCCTCAGGCGTGGGCCGTCACATCAGATCACTGCTTGTCGAAGCGTGGAGTGTCCTGCGGCTGCTGGGGCTGCGCCTTGTCGGTGCCGCCCTCGATCGCCTGCTGCGGAGTGGACGAGCCTCCGGCCAGCTCCGCCTTCATGCGCTGGAGTTCCAGCTCTACATCCGTACCACCGGACAGCCTTTCCAGCTCGGCCTGGATGTCGTCCTTGGCCATACCGGTCGGGTCGTCGAGGGCACCGGAGGCGAGCAGTTCGTCGATGGCGCCGGCACGGGCCTGGAGCTGCTGGGTCTTGTCCTCGGCGCGCTGGATAGCCAGGCCGACGTCACCCATCTCCTCGGAGATGCCGCTGAAGGCCTCGCCGATCCGGGTCTGCGCCTGGGCCGCCGTGTACGTGGCCTTGATGGTCTCCTTCTTCGTGCGGAAGGCGTCCACCTTGGCCTGGAGGCGCTGCGCCGCGAGGGTGAGCTTCTCCTCCTCGCCCTGGAGGGTGGTGTGCTGCGTCTCCAGGTCCGTCACCTGCTGCTGGAGCGCGGCGCGGCGCGAGAGCGCCTCGCGGGCCAGGTCCTCGCGGCCGAGGGCGAGCGCCTTGCGGCCCTGGTCCTCCAGCTTGGAGGACTGCGACTGGAGCTGGTTGAGCTGGAGCTCCAGGCGCTTGCGGGACGTGGCGACGTCGGCCACACCGCGGCGCACCTTCTGAAGCAGCTCCAACTGCTTCTGGTACGAGTAATCGAGGGTTTCGCGCGGGTCCTCGGCCCGGTCAAGGGCCTTGTTCGCCTTCGCGCGGAAGATCATCCCCATACGCTTCATGACACCGCTCATGGGCTTCGCGCGCCCCCTTCTGACGGACTTCAGCTCAAGCGACTACTGCAGAACCCACGGTACGGGGTCTGCATCCATTACCGCACTGTTCGGGGACGGATGCGCTCATCCCCAAGGACGACTGCCTACGGCCCCGCTCCGGCGTGAGGAGTAGGTGCTCCCCGGGTAACGACCCGGAGCCGACCGTCTGCAACGTCCCTCTTGTCCCCCTACAGACGACTGGTGTTGCCGGATCGTTCCCCACCGGACTGGGGTCCAACCCCACCCACCCCGTAAGCTTGGGTTTTGTGTTCCGTAGCCGTGCCAAGGATGAGAAGGCCGCGACCGCCGACAAGGCCTCGCCGACCGACTCCAAGCAGCCCCGAGACCCGCAGGCCCCCAAGGGTCGGCCCACGCCCAAGCGCAGTGAGTCGCAGACCCAGCGCCGCAGCGTGGCCAACACCACGCTGACGCGCAAGGACGCCTCAAAGCGGCAGCGCGACGAGCGGCGGGTGCAGTTGGAGCGGCAGCGCCAGGCGCTGTCCGGCCGAGGCAACGAGCGGGATCTGCCCGTCCGTGACCGGGGCCCGGTCCGCAAGTTCGCGCGCGACTACATCGACGCGCGGTTCAACGTGGCGGAGTTCTTCCTGCCGATGGCCGTGGTCATCCTCGTGCTCAGCGTGGTGCAGGTGCCCGCGCTGCAGAACATCGCGCTGCTGCTGTGGCTCGTGATCATCGTCCTGATCCTGGTCGACTCGTTCTGGAACGTGTACCGGCTGCGCCAGCGGCTCGCCGAGCGCTTCCCCGACCAGAACCGGAAGGGCGCGGTGCCCTA
Source organism: Streptomyces sp. NPDC005492 (assembly GCF_040605995.1). NCBI lineage: Bacteria > Bacillati > Actinomycetota > Actinomycetes > Kitasatosporales > Streptomycetaceae > Streptomyces > Streptomyces sp. NPDC005492. The sequence continues at coordinate 45,249 of NZ_JBEXDX010000054.1, read as the reverse complement.
CGCGCTGATGCGCTCCCTCCAGATGCGTCGACTCCGGCTGCCGAAGCCGCTGGTCAAGCGCGGAGAGAAGCCCTGAGCGCGGATTCCTTCACCGGGGGCGCGGCCGATGCCTGGCTGGACAAGCTCGGTGGGCTGCGGGATGTCGTACGACAGGAGCTGGTGGCCCGGCAGCTCGACGAGCAGATAGTCGGCCGGTACCCCGTCGGACAGCGGCTGCGGGTGCTCGATGTCGGCATGGGTCAGGGCACGCAGGCGCTGCGTCTTGCCCGGGCCGGGCACCAGGTGACCGGGCTCGAACAGGAACCGAAGATGATCGCCGCGGCCCGTGCGGCGCTGTCCGGCGAGCCCGAAGGCATCCGGGAGCGGGTGCGGATCATCGAGGGCGACGGCCGGGACACCGGCGTGCACTTCCTGCCGGGCAGTTTCGACGTCGTGCTCTGTCATGGCGTCCTCATGTACGTGTCCGAGCCCGACCCGCTGCTCGCGGGACTGGCGCGGATGCTGGCGCCGGGCGGCCTGCTGTCGCTGCTGGTGCGGAACGCCGACGCGCTGGCGATGCGCCCCGGGCTGTCCTGGGACTGGGCTGGGGCGTCGGCCGCGTTCGACTCGACCGCGTACCGCAACCGGCTGGGCCTGGATGTGCGGGCGGACCGGCTGGCCACCCTGACGGCGACGCTGGCGGGGATCGGGGCGCCGTTGCAGTCCTGGTACGGCGTGCGGGTCTTCACGGACACCGCTCCGGAGGGGGCCGAGATCCCGGCGGACGTGGAGTCGCTGCTGGCCGTCGAGGAGCGGGCCGGGCGGACGGATCCCTACCGGTCGGTGGCCGCGCTGCTGCACCTGTGCGGTGTGCGGGGCTGATCGGGCGCCCCACCCCGGGGCCCGTTCGGGCGACCAGTACGAGCCGGACATTCACCCCAAAGAGACACTCGGCGTATGGACTCTCCCCGTACTCGTGCCCTCCGGCCCATGGCTCTTCTCGTCTGCTCGCTCGCGCTGGTCGCCGGGTGTTCCGGCTCCGGGTCCTCGTCGAAGAAGGACACCTCGACCACGCAGGCGGCCCAGGCCGCCGCCGTACCGATGTCGAGCGGCGACCTGCAGAGCGACTACCAGAAGGTGATCAAAGAGGTCCTGCCGTCGGTCGTGCAGGTCCAGGCCAGCAGGGATCTGGGGTCGGGCGTGGTCTACGACGACCAGGGGCACATCGTCACCAACGCGCACGTGGTCGGAGACGAGAAGACCTTCAAGGTGACCACCGCGAACAGCGAGGACGTGCTCACCGCCAAGCTGGTCTACTCGTATCCCGAGCAGGATCTGGCCGTCGTCAAGCTGGACAAGGTGCCGGACGGGCTGAAAGCCGCGACCTTCGCCGACTCCGCCAAGGTCGCGGTGGGGCAGATCGTCCTCGCGATGGGCTCGCCGCTCGGGCTGTCGTCCAGCGTGACGCAGGGCATCGTCTCGGCGACCGGACGGACCGTCAGCGAGGGTGGCAGCGGCGGCGGTACGGGCGCGACCATCGCCAACATGGTGCAGACCTCGGCCGCGATCAACCCCGGCAACAGCGGGGGCGCGCTGGTGAACCTCGACGGTCAGGTCATCGGCATCCCGACGCTCGCGGCGACGGACCCCGACATCGGGGGCGGTGCCGCGCCCGGTATCGGGTTCGCGATCCCCTCGTCGATGGTGAAGACGGTCGCCGACCAGATCGTCAAGGACGGCAAGGTCACCGACTCGGGCCGGGCCGCGCTCGGCATCACCGGCCGTACGGTCGTCGACGCCGGCTATCAGGCGGCCGGGGTCGCGGTGGTCGACGTGAAGAGCGGCGGGGCCGCGGACAAGGCCGGCATCCGGGCCGGCGACATCATCACGAAGCTGGGCGATACGGCCATCAGCACGATCACCTCGCTGTCGGAGGCGCTGGCGTCCGAACAGCCGGGGCAGAGGACGACGGTGACCTACACACGCAGCGGCGCTTCGAAGAAGGTCGATGTGACGCTGGGCGAGCAGTAGTGAGAAGGGGCGGCTGAGCTTCCGCGGCCGCCCCTCCCACCCCCTGTTACGCCTCCTCGGCGTGCAGACTCATCGGGCCGTAGATCTCCGTGGAGTCCTCGAACAGCCGTACCTGGTCCGCGCCACCCGCGACGAGGTCCTTCCACACCTCGCCGAGCCAGGACTCCGCGTCCCCCTGCGTGGTGAACTCCTCCGGCGGGACCGCGGGTTCGACCTCGGTCCCGTCGGACTTCTCGAACCGCCAGATCCATGCCGCCATGTACGCCTCCAAGGTCTCAGCGCATGCAGAGCAGAAGCCGGATCTTGGTCCGGCTTCTGCCGAGAAGAGTAGTCGGATGCGCGACACCTGGTCAGACGCGCGAAAATCAGCACCGTGGAACTCACTCTGCTAGGCACCGGCGCTCCCGCGGGACTCCCGCGTCCCCACTGCCCCTGCGCGGCCTGCGCCGTCTCGCTCGGGATGGACGCGCGGGCGGCCACCGCGGCGCTCGTGGACGGGACGCTGCTGCTGGATCTGACGCCGGGTGCGGCCTTCGCGGCGGCGCGCGCCGGGCATTCGCTGAGCGGCGTACGCCAGGTGCTGTTGTCGCATCCGCACGACGGGCCCCCGGTGGAGGTGCCGGCCGGGCTGCCGCAGCCGGGGCGGGTGCCGGACGGGCGGGAGCTGGCGCTGCTGACGGGGCATCGGGTGCGGGCGGTGGCGATGGACGCGCCCGGTACCGGGTACGCGGTCACCGGCCCCGACGGGCAGCGGGTGCTGTATCTGCCGCCGGGGGCCGCGCCGGCCGGTCTCGAGGAGGGGGCCGTCGAGTCGTACGACATGGTGCTCGCCGATGTTGTCGAACGGCCGGACGCGCTGGCCAAGTTGCGGGCGGTGGGCGCGATGGGACCGGCGACCGACGTGATCGCCGTCCATCTCGATCACGATGTGCCGCCGGGCGCCGAGTTGACGCGGCGGCTGGCCGCCGTGGGGGCGCGGGCCGTGCCGGACGGGACGACGCTGACCGTGGGGGTGTACGAGGACGTGCCCGATGTGCCGCGCCGGACGCTGGTGCTGGGCGGGGCGCGGTCCGGGAAGTCCGTGGAGGCGGAGCGGCGGCTGGAGGCGTTCCCCGATGTGCTGTACGTCGCCACCGGCGGCTCGCGCAACGGGGACACCGAGTGGACGGCCCGGGTCTCCGCGCACCGCGAGCGGCGGCCCGGGTCGTGGCGTACGGCGGAGACCTGCGATCTGGTGCCGCTGCTGGCCGCGGACGGGCCGCCGCTGCTCGTCGACTGTCTCTCGCTGTGGCTGACGGACGCCATGGACTCCGTGGGGGCGTGGGACGACGCGGAGTGGGCGGACGGCGGCGAGAAGGCCCTCCGGGAGCGGGTACGGGAGTTGACCGCGGCGGTGCGTGCCACGCGCCGGACCCTCGTCGCCGTGTCGAACGAGGTGGGCTCGGGCATCGTGCCGGCGACGGCGTCCGGGCGCCGGTACCGGGACGAGCTGGGGCGGTTGAACGCGGCGATCGCCGGTGAGTGCGAGCACGTACTGCTGGTGGTGGCGGGCCAGGCGCTCGCGCTGCGCGGCTAGGGCGGGCTCGGCGGGTCGGGGTCGGACGGAGTCGGCGCGGTGGAGCCCGGGGTCGGCGACCGCCGACGACACCACGGACCGGCGTGCCGAGCCCGGCGCCTCCGGCACGATCCGCCGGACAGGCCCTACGGCATGTTCCGGCTGGGCGATGAGCCGGGGCGTGGCGGGGAAGCGGGCCGGGACGCGGCGGTCGCCGGTCGGCGCGGGTGTGCGGGGCTTGGTGCGTCGAGGTGCAAGACGGAGTCGGCGCCATGGGGCCCGGGGTCGGCGACCGACGACGACACCACGGATCGGCGTGCCGAGCCCGGCGCCTCCGGCACGATCCGGCGAACAGGCCCTACGGCATGTTTCGGCGGGCGATGAGCCGGGGCGTGGCGGGGAAGCGGGCCGGGAGGCGGCGGTCGCCGGTCGGCGCGGGTGTGCGGGGCTTGGTGCGTCGAGGTGCAAGACGGAGTCGGCGCCATGGGGCCCGGGGTCGGCGACCGACGACGACACCACGGATCGGCGTGCCGAGCCCGGCGCCTCCGGCACGATCCGGCGAACAGGCCCTACGGCATGTTTCGGCGGGCGATGAGCCGGGGCGTGGTGGGGAAGCGGGCCGGGAGGCGGCGGGGCTCCGTGACGATCGTGCAGGAGTGGGACTCCAGCTTTGTGCGTAGGTCGTCGGGGCCGGATTCCACGAGGAGGAGGCCGCCGGGGCGCAGGACCGTGAGGGCCGCTTGGAGTTCCGCTTCGGGGTCGGGGGCCGGTGAGCGGTCGCGGAGGAGGGTGACGACGTCGTAGCGGGCGCGCAGGGCCGTGGTGATGTGGGGGGCGGTGAGGTCGGCGGCGTAGGCCTCCTCGACGCGTTCCAGCGCGCGGGCCCGGACCACCCGGGGGGTGGGGTCGACGCCGTCGAAGGACGTGTACGGGAAGAACCGCTTCGCCGCCTCGGGGAAGAAGGCGTCGCCGGTGCCGACGTCGAGCCAGCTCTCCGGTTCGGGGAGGAGCCGCAGGATCGCGCGGGCCAGCACCCGGTGGCGGCGGCGCTCGTCGAGGGCGCTGACGCGGGTGCGCAGGCTGTTCATGGGCGGCTCCCGGAGACGTACGACAATACGGTGCAAAACGATACGTACGGGATCTCGATCTCGGCGGTAAGAACGTCCTGGGCGCGTGGTGGCGATGTGGCTCCGACGTGTTCGATCGCTGCCGGTACTGTTCGGCGAATGAGCTCGCTTAATCTCGACGACTTCACCGATCTGATCGAGCGCCCCGACGGTGGTGTGCGCCGTGACGCCGAGGCGCGTCGTGAATGTCAGATCGTGCCGCCCGGGGCGCTGGGCCGACTCGACGACCTGGGTGAGTGGCTGGCGGCGGCACAGTCCGCCGTGCCGGTGCGGCCCATTGCGCGGCCGCGTGTGGTGCTGTTCGCGGGCGACCACGGGATCGCCGAACTCGGTGTCTCGGCCCGACAGGCGGGCACCGCCGACCAGTTGGTGCGGTCGCTGCTGGAGGGCGGCAGCCCGGCGGCCGTGCTGGCGCGGCGGCTCGGTGTGCCGGTGCGGGTCGTGGACATGGCCCTGGACTGCGAGCCCGGCTCGCTGCCCGACGAGGTCGTGAAGCACCGGGTACGGCGGGGCAGCGGGCGGATCGACATCGAGGACGCGCTGACCCTGGAGGAGGCGGAGGCCGCGTTCGACGCCGGGGTCGCCGTCGCCGACGAGGAGGCCGACTCCGGTACGGATCTGGTGGTCCTCGGCGATGTGAGCGTGGGCGGCACGACACCGGCCTCCGTGCTGATCGCCGCGCTGTGCGGCACCGACGCGTCCGTGGTCACCGGGCGGGGCGGGCTGGCGATCGACGACCTGGCCTGGATGCGCAAGTGCGCGGCGATCCGGGACGCGCTGCGGCGGGCCCGGCCCGTGCTCGGGGACCAGTTGCAGTTGCTCGCGACGGTCGGCGGGGCGGACCTCGCCGCGATGACCGGGTTCCTGCTGCAGAGTGCCGTACGGAAGCTGCCGGTGATCCTGGACGGGGTCGTGGCCGCCGCCTGCGCGCTGGTCGGGCAGCGGGTCGCGTTCCGGGCCCCGGACTGGTGGCTGGCCGGCCAGAGCAGCGGCGAACCGGGCCAGGCGAAGGCCCTGGACCGCATGGCCCTGGAGCCCCTGCTCGACCACGGCGTGACCGTCGGCGAGGGCGCGGGCGCACTGCTCGCGCTCCCCCTGGTGCAGGCCGCGGCGGCACTGGCGGCCGAACTGCCGCTGAAGCCTGAGGAGTCGGAGGAGTCGACGGCGGCGGAGGGGCCGGAGAAGTCGGCGGAGCCGGAAGTGGCGAAGGGGTCCGTGCAGCCGGAGACCGCGGAGAGGTCCGCGACACCGGATGCACTCTCCGCCGCCGCGGAGCCCGAAGCAGCCGCAGGACCGGGAGAGGCCGCGGCGGCCCTCACGGCCGAACCGCCGCTCAGGCCGGAGGAGTTGCCGTCGGCCGACGACCCCGCCGAGGAGGAGAAGCCCGAAGAGTGACCTGGGCGTGATCGTTGCGGCGACGGAAAAGGACCGTTCGCCGCAACAACGCCCATATGATCCTCCTTCATGGGAGATGTCCGGGTCGGGCCCGTTCAAGAACGTCATAGCTCAGGCGGTGCCTCGCGGCGGGCCGCGGCCTTCGCTGTCTGGTATCTGCGGGCCGTCGCGTTCATCAACTTCCTCAGCGCGGCGTGGGTTTCGCTGGGGCAGGACGTGCGGCGGCACAACCAGGAGAACTTCTTCACCCCGTACCTGCTGACGGCGGGATTCGCGTCCGGGGTGTTCACGGCGTTCCTCGCCATCACCATGCGCCGCCGCAAACGGGCCGCGTGGATCCTGAACCTGGTGGTCAGCGGGCTGTTCCTGGCGTTGTTCGGGTTCGCCATGTCGTTCCCTGAGATCCGGCGCTATGCGCAGAACTGGATCTCCTTGGCCCTGACCGCCGCATTCGTCGTCGCGCTGCTCGTGGGGCGGCGGGAGTTCTACGCCAAGGGCGACCGGTCCAACCCCCGGCTCGCCGCCGTCGTGGCGGTCGGCGGCACCCTGGCCGCCTCGCTGCTGGCCGCGCTGCTGGTGACGGTCACCAACCAGGCGCACGACGCGTCCCGTTCGACCTTCGTGGAACGCTGGCGCTACGGCGCGTTCCGGTTGGTGTCCATCGCCGCTCCGGAGAACCGCTTCCCCGGCATCTGGACCCCGAACTGGGCCAACGTGACCATCAACGTGCTCAGCACCGTCCTGGTCCTCGCGGTGTTCTACGCCGCGTTCCGCTCCCGGCGAGCCGTCGACCCGCTCACCGAGGACGACGAGAAGAAGCTGCGGGCGCTGCTGGAGCGGCAGGGCGAGCGGGACTCGCTCGGGTACTTCGCGCTGCGCCGGGAGAAGAGCGTGGTGTGGTCGCCGACCGGCAAGGCGGCCGTCGCGTACCGGGTCGTGGGCGGGGTCTCGCTGGCCTCCGGCGATCCGATCGGCGACCCGGAGGCGTGGCCCGGCGCGATCGAGCCGTGGCTCGCGGAGGCGCGGGTTCACGGATGGATTCCGGCCGTGATGGGGGCGAGCGAGGAGGCCGGCACCGTCTACGCGCGGCACGGGCTCGACGCCCTCGAACTCGGGGACGAAGCCCTCGTGGAGGTCGCCGAGTTCACGCTGGAGGGGCGCGCGATGCGGACCGTGCGGCAGGCCTACAACCGGGTGAAGCGGGCCGGGTACACCGTGCGGATCCGGCGGCACGAGGACGTCCCGGCCGACGAGATGGCGTATCTGCTGAAGCGGGCCGACGACTGGCGGGACGGGGCCACCGAGCGCGGGTTCAGCATGGCGCTGGGACGGCTCGGGGATCCGGACGACGGGCAGTGCGTGATGCTCGAATGCACGGACGGGAACGGGGAGTTGAAGGCGGTGCTGTCCTTCGTGCCATGGGGGCCGCACGGGCTCTCCCTGGACCTGATGCGGCGGGACCGGGACTCCGACAACGGGCTCATGGAGTTCATGGTGATCGAGCTGCTCCGCCGCGCCCAGGAAATCGGAATCACCCAGGTCTCGCTCAACTTCGCCATGTTCCGCTCGGTCTTTGAACGTGGGGCGCGGATCGGCGCCGGGCCGGTGCTGCGGCTGTGGAGGTCACTCCTCAGCTTCTTCTCGCGCTGGTGGCAGATCGAGTCGCTGTACCGCGCCAACGCCAAGTACCGGCCCATCTGGGAACCCCGGTTCCTGCTCTTCGAGAAGAGCGCGGACCTGCTGCGCATCGGCCTCGCGTCGGCGCGGGCAGAAGGGTTCCTGGAGGCACCGGGACTGCCGAAGTGGCTGCACCGCAAGCACCTGGAGACCCACAGATGAGGACCTTCGGATGACTAGGCTCGCCCGCTGGGCCCGCGCCGAATGGGGACTGCTCTACGTCACCGTGCGCGAGCCGCTGTTGAAGCGGCACCTGCGGGCGATCCCGATGACCATCGGGGCGGTACTGCTGACCGCGTTGCTCCAGTTCGTACAGAACCAGTCGTGGGGCTATCGGTTCGTGCAGAACGTGGGGGGCGTACGGGCCGTCGACCCGCTCTGGCTGTCCCTCCTGCGCACCCCCCTTTCCCTGTTCGTCCCGGCGCTGGACCTGCCCGTGTGGGGTGCGCTGGCGCAGATCCTGTGCGTGTTCGGCATCGCGGAGATCTGCCTGGGCCGGTGGCGCACGCTGGTCATCGCCTACGCCGCGACCCTCGCCGGCACCCTCTACGCCCGCCTCGGCATCTGGCTCGGCTTCGACAACCCGTTCGGGCTGCCGAGTTCGGACCGGCTCGTCGTGGACACCGGCCCGTCGGCCGCGGTGGTCGGCCTCGCCGTGTTCGTCGCCTGGCGCTACGGCGCGTACGCCACGGCCCTCGCGGTCACCGCGGCGATGGCGATCGAGGTCATGCTCAAGGGCAACCTCGCGGGCAAGGAACATCTGGCGGCGATCATCGCGGTGGGGCTGCTGTGCCTGGCTTCGGCGCTACGGCATCGCCGGGTGCGGGTGCGTTAGACGCGGCGAGACGCGCTCAGCGGCGGCCGGGGATCCGCACCGGCGCCGGGTCCGGCTTCCCGCCGATCCAGTCCTGCACGGCCCGGCGCGGGCCCGCCCAGCGGCGGTCGTGGTGGTAGGCGCGGAGGGTGGAGCGAGCTCGGGCCCGATGGCGGCGGTTGCGGTAGAAGCGCTTGGCCCAGGGGGAACCGGGGCGGGCGAGCCGGATCGCGCCGACGAGGGCGACCAGCGGGACCAGGATGCCGAAGACCGCCGTGCGGGCCTTGCCCTTACTGAGGGCGATCAGGGAGAAGAGGAAGTTCACCGCGACGCTGCCGATCACGTTCGCGCGGTCGTGGAGTTCGGCGTCGCTGAGGTCGTTGACGCCGAAGGGCGAGAAGCCGGCGAGGACGAAGCCGACCAGGGCCGCCGTGAGCACCACCGCCTCCACGCTCTTGCGGCCGGCCTCGGTCCAGTACACGTCGTCGAGGTAGAGGATCAGCGCGAACTCGTCCAGCACCAGGCCCGCGCCGATACCGAAGACGATCGCGAACAGGGCCGATCCGACGCCGTAGCGGCTGCTGGCCACCGCGCCGAAACCGCCGAGGATGCTGAGGACCACACCGGGGACCACATGATGGATGTGCACCTCACCGGCCTTGATGTTGCCGAAGGGGCCCTTGCCCGCGCGGATCAGGCGGGTGATGAGCCGGGTGATGAGAAACGTCAGGACGAAGGCGGTGAGCGCGAGGAGCAGCGGCAGTTTGCCCGGCTCGACGATGTTGCGATGCAGCCAATGTCCCATATGCGCACTTTAGCGATGGCCGCCGGAAGCGCCCTCCGGACTGCCGGGTAACCTGCGCCGGTGTCCAAGACCCCGCCCCTCGACGGCCTCCGCTTCGCCTTCGGCACCCTGACCGTCCTCCCGGTCACGGTGACCCGCTGGGACCGGGAGGCCGCGCGCGCCGGAATGCTGGCGGCCCCGGTCGTCGGTGTGGTCGTCGGCGGCTGTGCGGCGGGGCTCGGGCTGCTGCTCCTGTTCCTGGGCGCGGGTGCGCTGCTCGCCGCCGTCGCCACCGTCGCCGTCCCCGCGGTCCTCACCCGCGGCCTGCACCTGGACGGGCTCGCGGACACCGCCGACGGACTCGGCAGCGGCAAGCCCGCGGAGGACGCGCTGCGCATCATGAAGCAGTCGGACATCGGCCCGTTCGGTGTCCTCACCCTCGTGTTCGTGCTCCTCGCCCAGGTGGCGGTCCTCGCCCAGCTCTACGGCGACTCGTGGGCCCGGGGTGCCGCCGCCGCGGTCGTCTCGGGGGTCGCGGCGCGGCTCGCACTGCTCTGGGCCGCCCGCGCCGGGGTGCCGGCGGCCCGGCCGGAGGGGCTGGGGGCAGCGGTCGCGGGGGTGGTGCCGGTGGGAGGGGCGGTGGCCATGACCCTGTCCTACACGATCGTGTCGGCCGCGCTCGGCCCGATCTTCGGGGTGCGCGGCAGGGTCCACGCGGTCGTCGCCGTCGTCGTGGCGCTGGTCGTCGCCGAGATTGTTCTGCGGCACTGCAGGCGTCGGTTCGGCGGGGTCACCGGGGACGTGTTCGGAGGACTCGCGGAGACGGCGGCGACCACGGCCCTCGTCGTCCTGTCCCTGACCTGATCCGCTCAACAGGCCTTGCGCCAGGCCCCCAGCTCGTACTTCTTCAGCAGTGAACTCAGCTTCAGGCGGCGGGAGTCGGCGCAGAAGCGGCTCGTCGGGAGTTCGTACTCGACGTGGAAGACCGCCTTGTCCGCCGTGATGAAGGGCTTCAGGGCGTCGCATTCGCCGTACTGGGCGCACTGTTCGTTGACCGCGAAGTCGAAGTCGCCGACCAGGGCCGGGATTTGGTCGAGGTCGTTCTTCAGGCCGACCGCCATGCCCCGGGCGTGGGCCAGCCTGGCGATGAGGCGGTTGTAGCGGAGTTGGTCGGCGGCCTTGAGGGGGAAGCCGGTGGTGTTGCGGTAGCCGTCCATGTTGTCGGGCTCGACCGCGTCGAAGCCCTTGTCGCGGCACATGTCGAGGCGGGCCGCCATCAGGGGTTCGAGGACGTCGGTGCGCCGGATGTCGAGCCAGCGTTCGCCCTTCCAGCCGTTGCCCTTGCCCAGCACCGACGTGGGGAACTTCTTGGCGTCGGGGCGGAAGTCCTCCCATGCGCCGGTGGAGAGGTAGCAGATGACCTTGCGACCCTTGTGGTGCAGCGCGGTCACGGTCGCCCTGGACTGGTCGAAGCCGTCGATGTCGTAGACCGGCACATCGACGGAGGTGTCCAGCCGCCCGCTGAGCTGCCACTGCCAGGCCACGCCCGGACGCGGCTGCCAGCGTTTCCCGGTGTCCGGCCGGTCGTCGTGAGGGGAGGTGCAGCCCGCGACCAGCAGGAGGAGCAGGGCGACGAGCGGGGCAGGGCGTCTCACGGAACGGGCTCCAGGGTGTGGGGCAAGGTACCCCAGGGATGATCTCCCACGCCCGGTACCGCGCAGTGCACCGAGGCCCCTCGCGCCCGGGCCACCGCCTCGACGTCGGCGCCGGGCGGGACGCCGTGCACGAGGTGGCCGAGCCGGACTCCGGGGGTGCCGTGCCAGGGTCGCGGGGGCAGCTCGCGGTACGTCGTCCAGGGGCCCTCGAAGGTGATCAGGACGTCGGCGATGCGGGCGTACGACGGGTGCGGTGTCGTGCCGTGGTTGAGGACGAGCGTGCCGCAGCCGAGGCCCCAGGCCGCCTTCGCGAGGCGCTGGTAGTGCCTGAACTGGTCGTGTCCCGCGGTGACTTGGTCGAGGAAGGCGCCGTCCGTGCCGTACCAGTCGCGGTGGCGGGTGAGGTCCTGGACGACATCGGCGTACGGGCGGCGGCCGTAGTCGGTGTCCGTGTAGCCGAGCAATCGCACTCCCCCAGAGGGGGCACCCCCAGCGTCGCGCAGTTGAGCGGCGGTCTCGGCGAAGGCGGGGTCAGGGGCTTCGCCGGGGCCGCTGGCCGGGTTGAGGATCACGCCGTAGAGGCGGGGGGCCGCCGCCACGATCGCGGCCCATTCGGCGGGGCGGTGGGTCGGGTGCTCGTAGTACGGGACCAGCAGTCGGCTCATCGGTGCGCCGTCGCCCTGCCCAACAGGCCGCAGACCAGGGCCGCTTGGACCAGCGCGGCGGTGCCGTTGACGAACAGGGCGATCCAGTGCGGGCCGCCGGACGCATGAGCCAGCAGGGCCAGGGTCTGGGCCGCGGCCGCGGCGCAGCAGATCGCCGCCGCGCCGAGGACCGCGCCGAAGGACTGCAGGAGCAGGCCCGTCCACAGGACCATGCCGAGCAGGAGCAGACCGGCGAGGCTCACTCCGCTGATGGCGGGGGTGTCGGGCCACAGGGTGGTGGCGAGGCAGGTGAGGGCGAAGAGGGCGGCCAGGTAAGCGGTCAGGCAGGTGAGGAGGGTGAGTCCTGTCGTGCGCCAGAAGGCCTGCGGGGTGCTGCTGGAGCGCAGGCCCGCCAGGCTGCCGCTGCGGAAGCGGTACAGGAGCCATTCCGCGGGGCCCATGCTGAGGGTGAGGGCCACGGCGGCGGGTGCGGCGACCGCGCTGTGGGTCCGCCCGGCCAGGATGTCGCCGAGCGCCGCGTACAGCACGAGGGCGCCGCTGCTCAGGCCGAACAGGGCGTAGGGGAGGCTGGCGGCGAGTCGGGGTGCGACGGTGGACGGCCGGTTCCGGGTGCCGCCGAGGGGCAGCAGCGCCCTGAGCCCGGCGGCCCAGCTACCGTCCCCCAAGTCCCTTACGGACGGGGCGACTTCGACCAGGGCGAGGACGAGCACCGCGGTCAGGGAGCCCAGCAGCAGGACCAGCCTGGCGGGGTCCGGCACCGGGTGGGCCATGGCGAGGACCGCGCCCGCCGTCATCGGCAACAGGCTGGCCAGCAGGGCCCGTTCGCGGCCCATGACCAGCAGGACGGTGGCCGCGCCGAGGTAGACGGACTGTCCGGCGGCGAAGGCCACCCCGACCGGGTGCGCGGTGCCCTCGACGGCGAGCGCGACCAGGGCACCGGCCAGCATGCCGAGCGGCGCCCCGGTCAGGAGGCTGCGGCGGGCGGCGCTCCGGTCGCCCAACCCGAGCCAGGAGTACGCCCGGTGGGCGAGCCCCTGGTTCCAGGTCCAGCCCACCAGGGCGCCGGCCAGCAGCGGGAGGGTGCCGGCCGGGAGGCCGAGGTTCTCGGGGCGGCCGGCGAGGAGCGGTGACCCGAGGACGTAGCCGAAGCCGGGCAGGGCGAAGACCACGCCCCGCAACAGGCAGCCGAGCAGGCCGACCTGCCACGGATCGTGGACGGGTCCGTCCGGTTCGGGGAAGCGGCGGCCGACGCGTTCGTACAACTCCTCGGCGAGGGCGAAGGAGTTCTTGACGCCGTACCGCTCGCGTATCTGGACGTCCGACATGCCGTCGGATTCCAGGAGCGCGGCGATCTCGTCGGGGTGCACGGCCGCGGCGACGAACTCGTCGAGGCGCTCGGCGAGTTCGTCGATCGGGTCGGGCTCCGCCCAGCTCGGCGAAGGCCGTTGCTTGGGGACGCCGGGCAGGGTGTCGTGGCTCGCGCCGGGTGGCAGCCAGATGGAACCGGTCACCAGTCGGTTCCGTCCGTCGCGACCGCCTTGTACCACGGATCGCGCAGTTCGGCGGTCCAGTCGGCGACGGTCTCGACCGTGGGCTCGTACACCTCGGGGCGGCCCGCGAGCTCCTGGTAAATCGTCCGGAAATTGTCCACCGAGCGACGCAACGTGAACCGCTCGATCACCCTCTGCCGGGACAACTCGCCTAATTTCAGGCGGCGTTCATCGTCCCGGAGAAGGGTGAGGACGGCGGCGGCCATCTTCTCCGGCTCGCGCGGCGGCACCACGAGTCCGGTGTCGCCGACGGCCTCGCTCACTCCCCCGACATCGGTCGAGACGGTCGTACGGCCGCAGGACATGGCCTCGATGATGGAGAACGGGAAGCCCTCGGAGATCGACGACAGCATGACGACATGACCGGCCGCGTAGGCCCGCCACACCTCGCTGATGCGGCCCTCGAAGGTCACCCCGTCGGTGACGCCGAGTTCGGCGGCGAGCTTCTCCAGCCGGGTGCGGTAGGCCTCGCCGCCGGGCGGCACCGGGCCGAACAGGCGCAGCCTGGTCTCGGGTATCTCCGCCCGGACGGCCGCATACGCGCGTAGAAGTGTTTCAAGATCCTTGATGGGGTCGACGCGGCCGCACCACGAGAGCGTGGGGATCTCGGGCTCGGGGCCCGCGTGCGGGAAGGCGGCCGGATCGACGCCGTTGTAGACGGTGCGGATCCTGTCGCCGTCGGCGCCGCCGCGCTCCTCCCAGCGGCGGTTGTACTGGTTGCACGGGGTGATCAGGTCGGCGGCCCGGTAGCCGTGCGAATTGAGTTCGCGGTAGAAGCCGAGCATGAACGCCTTCACCGGCCAGCGTTGCCCGTCCCGGCGGTAGCCGAGGTAGCGCTCGCGCAGGTAGATGCCGTGCTCGGTGAGGAGGAAGGGCACGCCGTCGAGATGGTGGGCGGCGAGCGCGGGCAGGGTCGCCAGGCCGCTGCTGACGGCGTGCGCGACACAGTCCTCGGGGATACGGACGCCGAGCGGGCGAAGTGCGTGCTCCAGCAGGTCCGTTGCCGTCAGCGCGTCGTGAACTGTCGGGCGGGCGGCGGCTGTTGACAGATGCGGCATGGTCCAGATCCACATCAGCGAGCGCAGCGCGGTCTCGGTGCGCAGGGCCGCCGACAGGCGTCCGTCGCGGGCGAGTCGGGCCAGCTCGTACAGGCTCTCGCCGAAGTCGTAGGGCGCCTCGGGGTCGAGGAAGGAGAGCAGGAACCGCTCGTAGGAGTCGACGAAGCGGCGGCGGGCGGCGCCGTAGGGTCCGCGTTTGCGGCCGGGCCGCGGGCCCCAGGTCGGCACCGAGGTGTGCCGGTAGACATTGGGCGGCAGCTCCCAGGTCACGGGTTCGCGACCGCTGCCGGTGAGCGACAGGACGTGGAAGTCCACCTCGGGCATGCCCTTGACGAGCTGGTCGCACCAGGTGCTGACCCCGCCGTGGACATGCGGATAGGTGCCTTCGGTGAGCATGGTGACATGGCGGCCGGTACGCATCATGCGAGTTCCCCCCTGCGGAACTTAAGGACGGCTCCGGCGCACCCCGGCCGGTCGGTGGCGGCCGGGGTGCGCGAGATGGCTGGCTGCGCTGCGCTGTCGTGGGGTCAGGCGGGCAGGTTCAGCGTGAGAGCGGTCTGCGTAAGCGCCGGCGTGGTCCAGGCGGAGCGCTCTCCCGCGTACGGCGTCCCGAACGCGGTGGTGCCGAGCGGTAGTTGCTGGGTGGTCCCTTCGGGTGCGGTCAACGGGATCTGGATCCCTGTGGGGGCGTTGACGGTGACGGCGGTGCCGACGCGATACGCCTCGACGGTGCCGTCCGCGAGGGCGCTCTGCCAGGCGGAGCGGTTCTGCAGTTCGGTGCCGATCGCGCTCTCCCGCAGGTTCTCCAGCGGGGTGTTGTCGGCGAACAAGGCCTGGTAGTCGGCGAGTACCCCGTCGAGGACCGGGTAGAGCACGCGATCCTCGGCCAGGTTGGATTGATGCGCGTAGTGCGGAAGCGGATCGTTGGAGATGGCGTGGCCGAGGTCGGTGGCCACCTCCTGCGGGACGATGTAGCCGTCGTAGCCGGTGGCGGTGTCCAGGGGCGCGGACAGGCAGGTGGAGTCCGGATTGTTCTCGCAGACACCGCTGCCGCCGTCGGCCTTGGAGGTGTAGATCCAGTTGTACTCGTCGGCCATCTCGGCCTTGGTGCCCGTGTTGTAGTACACGTTCATCGGGTAGCGGGGCACGGTGAGGGCGTCGCCCACGGCCCGCTGGTCGCTCTCGCGGGAGTGGTCGGAGCCGGTCCACTTGATGCCGTTGTCGGCGAGGGCGCCGGCCAGGTTCGGGTTGTCGTCGGGCTGTTGGGGCAGCGTCTTGAGACCCGAGTGCTCACCGGTGACCAACTCGTCCCGCTCGACCGGAAGTCCGTTGGCGAGCGCCCAGTCGTAGTTGTTCCCGATCTCCGCGGAGATCTCGGCCTGGCTCATGTACTGGGTCGTGCCGTCCGCGTTCTTCGCGCAGCTCCAGGGCACCGTCGTCAGATCCTGGACGCAGCCGAGGAACTCGTGTGTGTACGTGTGGTTGATCCAGCGGAAGTCGGCCTTGTCCGCGAGGAGTTGGTCGGTGAGGGCGTCGGTGCCGCCGTTCTCGCTCTTCCAGTCCTCGCCCAGGCCCGCGTTGAAGGCCAGGTCGAAGGTGAAGCCGTGGTCCTGCTCCCACTGGGCCGCGTACTGCGCGTCGGCCGCGGTCATCCGGATCGGTGTGGTCGCGGTGCCGCCACCCGTGCAGTCGTAGTCGCCGGGCGTGCAGTTGAGGGTGGTGTCCCAGCGGTCGTCGGGCGCGAAGACGTCGTCGACATGCACAGAGAAATAGTTGCGCGCCTGACCCAGGTGCACGCCCTGTGTCAGCCATTCGACGATGCCGCGCGCCAACACCCGGAACTGCTGCTGGTATTGGTTGTACGCGAAGGTCAGCACCAGTTCACGGCGCCCGTCGTGCGCGTACTCGCCGACCAGGCTGCCGCGCCCGGTGCCGCCCGGTACGGCGGTGTCGACGTAGCTGGTGAAACCGGTCCTCGGCGTGGCCACGAAGCCGTAACTCTCCTGCACGGAGGCGGAGTTGTCCTCGAATGTGAGCGGCCCGTCAAGATAGCCGAAATACCCCGCCTTGCCGTCGGCGGTGACATCTGCCTCGTGCCCGTCGAGGGTCCCGCTGTAGGCCGCGTAGTCGAGACCGACCTCCGGGTGCGCCCAGGTGTAGGCGTCGACCTGCGGGATGCCGTACGTCGTCTCGTAGTCGTCCAGCGCACTCTGTTCCGCCGAACCCGCCCCGAACGGCGCCTCGTTGGGCAGGACCACACCCTGGTACTTGGCCCGGGGCGTACCGTCGACCGTGTCACTCAGGAAGGCCGCGTCGATCGTGGCGCGGCCCGAGTCGTTCAGGTTCACAGTCGTGTACGGGATGCCCTCGCTCTTCAACTGGGCGGCGACGGCCTCGACGGGACTGTCGCCGTTGTCCACGACCAGTACCTCGAGATCGATGCGGGGCTCGCCCGCGGCCGATGCCCCGGGCGCCTCCAGGCCCAGCACCAGCAGTCCGGCGGCCGCGAGAACAGCGGCCGCGGTTCTTAATCCGTGCGCTCTCTGTGCCATGTCGTCCCTCCCCCCAAACCGTCCTCCCAGTGGTCGGTTCGGGGAGGATTCGTGGAAGTCATGCAAACGGATGAGCGTGTCGCCCACATGAACCTCACGAGTGTGACGCAGGACATCCAGGGTGAGGATCGAGAAGTGGCCACTCCGCTTCCGGCGGGTGAACCCCCCGCGCGAACGCCCTACCGCGCACACGCGCGTAGGCTCCGTCCAGGGCCTTCACCCGCCCCCTGTGTCCACCGCCGCCGCAGGTCGGAAATAGGGTCGGCTGTCGGGCCCGGTCGACCCACCCCGATCGACCACAGCAACTTCACATCGGAAGCGAGAATTCACCACTGTGACTGCTCTCACTCTCAGCACCGCCGCGGCGCCCGGCCTGCGGGCCGACGCGATCGTGATCGGTGTCGGCAAGGGCGGCAAGGGCCCGGTGCTCGCACCGGGCGCCGACGCCGTGGACAAGGCGTACGACGGCAGGCTCGCCGGCATCCTGGAGACCCTGGGCGCCTCCGGTGCCGAGGGCGAGATCACGAAGCTGCCCGCACCGGCCGGCTTCAAGGCACCGCTCGTGCTCGCGGTGGGTCTCGGCACCGAGCCCGAGGACGACCAGGCCTACGACGCCGAGGCGCTGCGCCGCGCCGCCGGCGTCGCCGCCCGCGCCTTGGCCGGCAACAAGAAGGCCGCCTTCGCCCTCCCCGTCGCGGACGCCGCCGACCTCGGCGCGATCGCCGAGGGCGCGCTGCTCGGCGCGTACTCCTTCGACGCGTACAAGGGCATCGCGCCCGCCGCCAAGAAGGACGCGAAGGGCAACGGCAAGGGCCCGCTCGGCGAGGCCGCCCTGCTCGGCGGCAAGCCCCGCGACAAGGACCACAAGGCAGCCGTGGAGCGCGCCCTCGCGGTCACCGAGGAGCTCAACCGCGCCCGCGACCTCGTCAACACCCCGCCGAACGACCTCGACCCGGAGGCCTTCGCCGCCGTCGCGCAGACCGCGGCCAAGGAGCATGGCATCAAGGTGGAGGTGCTCGACGAGAAGGCCCTGGAGAAGGGCGGCTACGGCGGCATCCTCGGCGTCGGCGCCGGTTCCGCGGCCGGCCCGCGCCTGGTGAAGCTGTCGTACACGCACGCCAAGGCGGCCAAGCACCTCGCGTTCGTCGGCAAGGGCATCACCTACGACTCGGGCGGCATCTCGCTCAAGCCGGCCGGGCACAACGAGACGATGAAGTGCGACATGAGCGGTGCCGCCGCCGTGTTCGCCGCCGTCGTCGCCGCCGCCCGTCTGGGCCTCGAGGTCAATGTGACCGGCTGGCTGGCGCTCGCCGAGAACATGCCGTCCGGCTCCGCGACCCGTCCCGGTGACGTGCTGCGCATGTACAGCGGCAAGACCGTCGAGGTCCTCAACACGGACGCCGAGGGCCGGCTGGTCCTCGCGGACGCGCTGTGGGCGGCCTCCGCGGAGAAGCCCGACGCGATCGTGGACGTGGCGACCCTGACCGGCGCGATGGTGCTGGCGCTCGGCTCCCGCACCTTCGGTGTGATGGCCAACGACGACGCGTTCCGCGCGGCGATCGTCGACGCCGCCGAGGAGGTCGGCGAGCCGTCCTGGCCGATGCCGCTGCCGGAGCACCTGCGCAAGGGCATGGACTCCCCCACCGCGGACCTCGCGAACATGGGCGAGCGGATGGGCGGCGGCCTGGTCGCCGGTCTGTTCCTGCGCGAGTTCGTCGGCGAGGGCATCACCTGGGCCCACCTCGACATCGCCGGACCGGCCTTCAACGAGTCCGGCCCGTTCGGCTACACCCCCAAGGGCGGTACGGGTTCCGCGGTGCGGACGCTGGTGCGTCTCGCCGAGCTGACGGCGGCCGGCGACCTCGGCTAGGGCCTGTTGTGAAGGTCCCGTCGTCCGCCCGGAGGGCGGGCCCCGCGGCGTCCGGTGCGTGCTCTGGGGGTCCCCCCGGCCGAAGGCTGGGGGAGTGCCGGGCTCAGATCCTCGTACTGGACGTACTTGGATGTGGGCCCGGTGCGGCGAGAGTGCGTGCCGGGCGTCGCGGGGCAGGCGGGACTTTCGCAACAGGTCCTAGCGCTCACTCCTTCGTCGTGGCGGCCCCGGGCGGACCAAGCCCGGGGCCGTTTTGTCCTCCCTTGACCGGGGAGTGGGACGTCTCACACACAGGCCCGGCGTCTCGTACGCCCCCGACAAGTGCGAAGATGGGTTCTCGGCAGGACAGGGCCCCCACCACAGGGCCGAAGAAAGAGCGGCCGGACACCAGCCGCCGACCGGTCACCGCTGACCGGCGTGGCGCACATGCATGGAGGACGTGACGTGGCGAACGACGCCAGCACCGTTTTCGACCTAGTGATCCTCGGCGGTGGTAGTGGCGGTTACGCCGCGGCCCTGCGCGGGGCCCAGCTGGGTCTGGACGTCGCCCTGATCGAGAAGGACAAGGTCGGCGGCACCTGCCTGCACCGAGGTTGCATTCCCACCAAGGCCCTGCTCCACGCGGGCGAGATCGCCGACCAGGCCCGCGAGAGCGAGCAGTTCGGTGTCAAGGCCACCTTCGAGGGCATCGACGTACCGGCCGTCCACAAGTACAAGGACGGCGTCATCTCGGGCCTGTACAAGGGTCTGCAGGGTCTGATCGCATCCCGCAAGGTGCACTACATCGAGGGTGAGGGCAGGCTCTCCTCCCCCACCTCCGTCGATGTGAACGGCCAGCGCATCCAGGGCCGCCACGTCCTGCTGGCGACCGGCTCCGTGCCGAAGTCGCTGCCGGGCCTGGAGATCGACGGCAACAGGATCATCTCCTCGGACCACGCCCTCGTCCTGGACCGCGTGCCGCAGTCCGCGATCATCCTGGGCGGCGGTGTCATCGGCGTGGAGTTCGCCTCCGCGTGGAAGTCCTTCGGCGCCGACGTGACGATCATCGAGGGCCTGAAGCACCTCGCCCCCCTCGAGGACGAGAACTCCTCCAAGCTTCTTGAGCGCGCCTTCCGCAAGCGCGGCATCAAGTTCAACCTGGGCACCTTCTTCTCGAAGGCCGAGTACACCCAGAGCGGTGTCAAGGTCACCCTCGCCGACGGCAAGGAGTTCGAGGCCGAGGTGCTGCTCGTCGCCGTCGGCCGCGGGCCCGTCTCCGCCGGTCTCGGCTACGAGGAGCAGGGCGTCGCCATGGACCGCGGTTACGTCCTGGTCGACGAGTACATGCGGACGAACGTGCCGACCATCTCCGCCGTCGGTGACCTGGTCCCGACGCTCCAGCTCGCGCACGTCGGCTTCGCCGAGGGCATCCTGGTGGCGGAGCGTCTGGCCGGCCTGAAGGCCGTTCCGATCGACTACGACGGTGTCCCCCGGGTGACGTACTGCCACCCCGAGGTCGCCTCCGTGGGTATCACCGAGGCCAAGGCCAAGGAGATCTACGGCGCGGACAAGGTCGTCGCTCTGAAGTACAACCTCGCGGGCAACGGCAAGAGCAAGATCCTGAACACCTCGGGCGAGATCAAGCTCGTCCAGGTGAAGGACGGTGCCGTGGTCGGCGTCCACATGGTCGGCGACCGCATGGGCGAGCAGGTCGGCGAAGCCCAGTTGATCTACAACTGGGAAGCGCTGCCCGCCGAGGTCGCCCAGCTCATCCACGCCCACCCGACGCAGAGCGAAGCGCTCGGCGAGGCCCACCTGGCGCTGGCCGGCAAGCCTCTCCACTCCCACGACTGACCCCCTCGGTCGGACGACGACACAGACTTCCGCAATTCGTAAGGAGCAACCGAAACCATGGCGGTTTCCGTAACCCTTCCGGCGCTCGGTGAAAGCGTCACCGAGGGCACTGTCACCCGCTGGCTGAAGGCCGAGGGCGAGCACGTCGAGGCCGACGAGCCGCTGCTGGAGGTGTCGACCGACAAGGTCGACACCGAGATCCCCTCGCCCGTCGCCGGTGTGCTGGCCTCCATCAAGGTGGCCGAGGACGAGACCGTCGAGGTCGGCGCCGAGCTGGCCGTGATCGACGACGGCAGCGGCGCCCCCGCCGCCGCCCCGGCCCCGGCCGAGGAGCCCGCTCCGGAGCCTGCCCCGCAGGCGGCCGCACCCTCCACCGAGCAGGCCGCCCCGGCCCCGGCGCCCACCGCCGAGGCCACCGCGGGCGCCGGCTCCGCCGAGGGCACGGACGTGGTCCTGCCCGCACTCGGCGAGTCCGTCACCGAGGGCACCGTCACCCGCTGGCTGAAGCAGGTCGGCGAGGAGGTCTCCGAGGACGAGCCCCTCCTGGAGGTCTCCACCGACAAGGTCGACACCGAGATCCCCTCGCCCGTCGCCGGTGTGCTGCTGGAGATCCTGGTCGGCGAGGACGAGACCGCCGAGGTCGGCGCCAAGCTCGCCGTCGTCGGCGCCCCGGGTGCCGCTCCGGCGGCTGCCCCGGCCCCCGCCGCTCCGGCTCCGGCGCCCGCCGCCGCTGCCCCTGCGGCTCCGCCGGCTCCGGCTCCGGCCGCTCCGGCGCCCACCCCGGCACCGGCCCCGGCCCCGGTCGCCGCTCCGGCTCCGGCCGCCCCCGCCGCCCCGGCGCCCGCGCCGGTGGCCGCTCCGGCTCCGGTCGCCCCGTCGGCTCCGGCGCCCGCCGCGCAGGCCACGGACGAGGGCGCCTATGTGACCCCGCTGGTGCGCAAGCTCGCCGCCGAGAACGGCGTCGACCTGGGCACCGTCAAGGGCACCGGCGTCGGCGGCCGTATCCGCAAGCAGGACGTCCTCGCCGCCGCCGAGGCCGCGAAGACCGCCGCGGCTCCGGCCCCGGCCGCTGCCGCCGCCCCCGCGGCCGCCAAGAAGGCGCCGACCCTGGAGGCCTCTCCCCTCCGCGGCCAGACCGTGAAGATGCCCCGCATCCGCAAGGTCATCGGCGACAACATGGTCAAGGCGCTGCACGAGCAGGCGCAGCTCTCCTCGGTCGTCGAGGTCGACGTCACACGGCTGATGCGGCTGCGCGGCCAGGCGAAGGACTCCTTCGCGGCGCGCGAGGGCGTCAAGCTCTCCCCGATGCCGTTCTTCGTGAAGGCGGCGGCCCAGGCGCTGAAGGCCCACCCGGCCATCAACGCCCGGATCAACGTCGAAGAGGGCACGATCACCTACTTCGACACCGAGAACGTCGGTATCGCGGTGGACTCCGAGAAGGGCCTGATGACCCCGGTCATCAAGCACGCGGGCGACCTGAACATCGCCGGTATCGCCAAGGCCACCGCCGAGCTCGCGGGCAAGGTCCGGGCGAACAAGATCACCCCGGACGAGCTGTCCGGCGCGACCTTCACCATCTCCAACACCGGTTCGCGCGGCGCGCTCTTCGACACGATCATCGTGCCGCCGAACCAGGTCGCGATCCTCGGCATCGGCGCCACGGTCAAGCGCCCGGCCGTCATCGAGACGGAGGAGGGCACGGTCATCGGCGTCCGCGACATGACGTACCTGACCCTCTCCTACGACCACCGCCTGGTGGACGGCGCCGACGCGGCCCGCTACCTGACGGCCGTCAAGGCGATCCTGGAGGCCGGCGAGTTCGAGGTCGAACTCGGCCTGTAACCAGCCACGTCGGTGCCCCGCCCGGAACCTTTAGGGCGGGGCACCGTGCGTTTCCCTGCTCGTACGATCCCGTCATGTGCCAGGCGCCGACGCCGTTTCGCGCCGGTGACGCGGACGCCCCGGCCGACCCGGCCCGCTCCCGGGCACCGTCCGGATTCGTACGATCCCGTCATGTGCCAGGCCCCGACGCCGCGTTCGCGCCGGTGACGCGGACGCCCGGCCGACCCGGCCCGGCTCCCGGGCACCGTCCGACTCCACGAAGACGCAGGCGGCATGGCCCGCGACGGCCACCCCCGTCGCGGGTGTACTGCTGGAGACCCTGGCCGGCGAGGACGAGACCGCCGGGGCCGAGAGCCACGCCCGCCGAGACCGGCACCAGGTTCACCGAGGCCGACAGCCACGCCCGCCAGGACCGGGACCAGGTTCACCGAGGCCGACAGCCACGCCCGCCAGGACCGGGACCAGGTTCACCGAGGCCGGCACCAGACGAGCCAAGACCGACGCCAAACCCGCCGAGACCGACGCCAGCCCCGCCGAAGCCGACGCCCCGGGCGCCGCTCCGGCGGCTGCCCCGGCGCCCGCCGCCCCGGCCCCGGCAACCCGCCCCCGCTGCCCCTGCCGCTTCCCGGCCTCCGGCTCCCGCCGCTCCGGCGCCCGCCCAGGCGCCGTGTAAGTCTCGTCTCACCTGCATGAAAGCGCCCCCGTGCGCCCCTCCCGAGCGGGTGTGCGGCCTTATTGTCTAAACGTCAAACGCCCTTAAGGAGCTCTCATGACCGCGCCCGTCGTCCACTCGCTGCGCGAACAGATCCGCGAGCACATCGTGGAGGGGATCGTCAGCGGGCGCTGGAAGCCGGGCGAGCGGATCGTGGAGCGGCGGATCGCGACCGAGCTGGAGGTCTCGCAGACACCGGTGCGGGAGGCGCTGCGTGAGCTGGAGTCGCTGCGGCTGATCGAGTCGGCGCCGAACAAGGGCGTACGCGTACGGAATCTGACCGCCGCCGACCTGGAGGAGAGCTACCCGGTGCGAGCCGGTCTCGAGGCCATCGCGGCGGAGCTGGCGGCTGAGAAGCTGGCCGAGGACTGCTCGGCGCTCGAGCCGCATGTCGCCGCCCTGTACGAGGCGGACCGCGCCGCGGACGGCACGGGCCAGGTGCGGCACACGGTCGGTTTCCACCGCGAGCTGGTCCGCGCGGCCGGCAACTCCGTGCTGCTGCACACCTGGGAGGGCCTCGGCATCGAGGTGTTCACGGCGCTGTCGATCCGCTGGCTGGGCACGGTGCAGCAGTCGTACGCGGAGGAGCACGAGGAGCTGGTGGCCGCGTTCCGGCGCCGGGACCCGCGGATCGCGGAGCTGGTGAAGGCACACGTTCTCGGGTGCGCGCCGCGTCCTTGAGAGCCTGTCTCCGCCGCGAGGGCGCTCAGCCGGGACGGCGGTCCCCAGGACGGCGGTCCCCGGCGCCGCCGAGCCCGCTGCACCTCGCCGCGCCCCGGCCCGACCCGGCCCGAGGACCCTCGGACACAGGAGCGCTCCCCCGCTCAAAAGCCCCCTCCGACCTGCGAAAACCCCGGTCGACCACGACACCCGGTGCCGCCGCCGGAGGCACCCCGTGCCGACTTTCTCGTAATCAAGATATTTTGCCCGGGAACCTTTGATCGATCATCGATCAGGGAGTTACAGTCACCGACGGGCTCCCACCACAGAGCCCGCCGCCCTGTCCTGCCAAAGACCAAGGGCACCCCCGAAAACCCCTTGCCGACGAGGGAACCCCCCTTCGACTGAGGAAGGCGGCGACATGACCGACCCCTACGCCATCCAGCCGAGCGAGCTCGACCAGCTCCCGGACCGCGACCCCGAGGAGACCGCCGAATGGCAGGCCTCCCTGGACGCCGTCACGAAGGCTGCCGGCCCGCACCGTGCCGCGTACCTGATGCGCCGCACACTGGAGCGCGCGGAGGGCAACGGCATCGCGCTGCCCAAGCTGCTGGAGACGGACTACGTCAACACCATCCCGACCGCCGCCGAGCCGTCCGCGCCCGGTGACGAGGAGATGGAGCGCCGGATCACCGCGTGGAACCGCTGGAACGCGGCGGCGATGGTGACCCGGGGCGCGAAACACGGCGTCGGCGGCCACATCGCCACCTTCGCCTCGGCGGCCTGGCTGTACGAGACCGGCTTCAACCACTTCTTCAAGGGCAAGGAATCCCAGGAAGCGCCCGGCTCCGGCGACCAGCTCTACATCCAGGGCCACGCCTCGCCCGGCATCTACGCCCGCGCCTTCCTCGACGGCCGCCTCACCGAGGCGCACCTCGACAACTTCCGCCAGGAGGCGGGCGGCAACGGCCTCCCGTCGTACCCGCACCCGCGCCGGCTGCCCTGGCTCTGGGAGTTCCCGACCGTCTCCATGGGCCTCGGCCCGCTGTCGGCGATCTACCAGGCCCGCTTCAACCGCTATCTGACCGCGCGCGGCATCAAGGACGTCTCGGAGTCGCACGTCTGGGCGTTCCTCGGCGACGGCGAGATGGACGAGCCCGAGTCGACGGCGGCCCTCGCGCTGGCGAGCCGCGAGGGTCTGGACAACCTGACCTTCGTCATCAACTGCAACCTCCAGCGTCTCGACGGCCCGGTCCGCGCGAACTTCAAGATCGTGCAGGAGCTGGAGGCCCAGTTCCGGGGCGCGGGCTGGAACGTCGTCAAGTCGCTGTGGGGCAACGCCTGGGACGAGCTGTTCCAGCTCGACACCACGGGCGCGCTGGTACGACGGCTGCGCGAGGTACCGGACGCCCAGGTGCAGACGTACCAGACGCGCGGCGCCGCCTACATCCGCGAGGACTTCTTCGGCAAGGACCCGGCGCTCGTCGAGCTGGCGAAGCTGCTGAGCGACGACAAGATCCTCGAGTGCTTCCACCTCTCGCGCGGCGGCCACGAGGCCCGCAAGGTGTACGCGGCCTACAAGGCGGCCCTGGACCACAAGGGCGGCCCGACGGTCATCCTGGCGCAGACGGTCAAGGGCCACACGCTCGGCGAGGGCTTCGCCTCGAAGAACGCCAACCATCAGATGAAGAAGCTGTCGACGGACGAGTTCAAGCAGATGCGTGATCTGCTCGAACTCCCCATCAAGGACAGCGACTTCGTCGACGGGGTGGTGCCCTACGGCCACCCGGGCGCCGACTCCCCCGAGGTCCGCTACCTCCAGGAGCGCCGCGCGGCCCTCGGCGGCCCGGCCCCGGCCCGCCGTACGCACACGCTGCCCGCGCTGCCGGCCCCCGCCGAGAAGACGTTCGCGTCCTTCGACAAGGGCTCGGGCAGCCAGAACGTGGCCACCACCATGGCCTTCGTCCGCCTGGTCAAGGACCTGGTCCGCGACAAGGAGACCGGCAAGCGCTGGGTGCCGATCGTCCCCGACGAGGCGCGCACCTTCGGCATGGAGAGCCTGTTCCCCTCCCTCGGGATCTACTCCCCCAAGGGCCAGACGTACGAGCCGGTCGACCGCGACCAGTTGATGTACTACAAGGAGGCCCAGAACGGCCAG
Source organism: Streptomyces sp. NPDC005492 (assembly GCF_040605995.1). Lineage (NCBI taxonomy): Bacteria > Bacillati > Actinomycetota > Actinomycetes > Kitasatosporales > Streptomycetaceae > Streptomyces > Streptomyces sp. NPDC005492. The sequence goes on along the minus strand of NZ_JBEXDX010000054.1, from coordinate 19,332 downwards.
ATCCTCAACGAGGGGATCACCGAGGCCGGTTCGATGGCCGACTTCATCGCCGCTTCCACGTCGTACGCGACGCACGGCGAGGCGATGATCCCGTTCTACATCTTCTACTCGATGTTCGGCTGGCAGCGCACGGCCGACCAGATGTGGCAGCTCGGCGACCAGCTCGGCCGCGGCTTCCTGGTCGGTGCCACGGCCGGCCGTACGACGCTGACGGGCGAGGGCCTCCAGCACGCGGACGGCCACTCGCCGGTGATCGCGGCGACGAACCCGGCGGCCCTGTCGTACGACCCGGCCTTCGCGTACGAGGTCGCGGCGATCGTCAAGGACGGCATCCGCCGGATGTACGGCGAGGCGGCCCCGGGCGAGGACCCGAACGTCTTCTACTACCTGACCGTCTACAACGAGCCGATCCCGCAGCCCGCCAAGCCGGCCGGACTCGGTGTCGACGAGGGCATCGTCAAGGGCCTGTACCGCTTCAACACGGCGGAATCGGCGGGACTTTCGCCCGAAGCCAACGCGGCGCGCATCCAGCTCCTCGGTTCCGGTACGGCGATCCACTGGGCGCTGAAGGCGCAGCGGCTGCTCGCCGAGGAGTGGGGTGTGGCGGCGGACGTCTGGTCGGCCACCTCGTGGACGGAGCTGCGGCGGGACGCGCTGGACGCGGACGCGGCGCTGCTGCGCGGCGAGGAGCGGGTGCCGTACGTCCGGCAGGCGCTGCACGGCGCGGAGGGACCAGTGCTCGCGGTCTCCGACTACATGCGCCAGGTTCCCGACCAGATCGCGCAGTGGGTCGAGCAGGACTACTCGTCGCTGGGCGCGGACGGCTTCGGTCTGTCGGACACGCGTGACGCGGCCCGTCGTTACTTCGGCGTCGACGCGGAGTCGATCGTCGTGGCGGCGCTGGCCCAGTTGGCTCGGCGCGGTGAGGTCAAGGCGACCGCGGTGAAGGAAGCGCGGGAGCGGTACGGGTTGTAAGGGTTGCAGGTAGAGCGCGGGCGTGTGGGAGCCGGTCGGCCGGTCCCCGCACGCCCGCGGCCGTTCGTGCGCCCATCATGGGTCCCATGCGCGCAGCCCGCCTCATCAAGATGGTGCTCCTCCTCCAGTCCCGGCCCGCCATGACCGCCGCCGAGCTCGCGCGGGAGCTGGAGGTGTCGGAGCGGACGGTGACACGGGACGCGCAGGCACTGTCCGAGGCGGGCGTGCCGGTGTACGCGGAGCGCGGGCGGGCCGGCGGCTACCGGCTGGTCGGCGGATACCGGACGCGGCTGACCGGGCTGGCACGCAGTGAGGCCGAGGCGCTGTTCCTGTCCGGCCTGCCGGGGGCCCTGCGGGACATGGGGCTGGAGGACGCCGCCTCCGCGGCCCGGCTCAAGGTGTCTGCCGCACTGCTCCCCTCTCTCCAGGACTCCTCGCGGGCTGCGGCCCAGCGCTTCCATCTCGACGCCCCGAACTGGTTCACCGAACCCGGGACGCCCCCGCTGCTGCCCGCCGTGGCGGACGCGGTGTGGGACGACCGCAGGGTCCTCGCGCGCTACCGGCGCGGGGACGCCGATGTCGAGCGGGAGCTGGAGCCGTACGGGCTCGTGCTCAAGGCGGGTGTCTGGTATCTGTGCGCGCGGGTGGCCCAGAGCGGTTCCTTCCGGGTGTACCGGATCGACCGCTTCACGGCGGTGGATTCCCTGGACGACGAACGCTTCGTACGGGACGAGGACTTCGATCTGCCGGCGTTCTGGGAGGAGCGGGCGGAGCAGTTCGCGCGGTCGATCCTGCGGGCCGAGGTGGTGGTGCGGGTGTCGCCCGACGGGGCGCGAAGACTGCCGTACGCCGTCGATCCGGCCGCGGCCAGGGCGGCGCTGGAGGTCGCGGGGGCGCCGGAGGACGGGGACGGGTGGGTGACGGTGACCCTGCCGGTGGAGTCCGAGAAGGTGGCCCACGCACAGCTCGCGGGACTGGGGCCGGAGGTGGAGGTGCTGGCTCCGGAGAGTCTGCGGGCGCGGTTCGTGAGCGACGCGCGGAAGCTGGCCGCGCTGTACCGCCCATAACGATCTGCCCCGGGCCAGGTGACAATCCGCTGCACTCCACGTGCGCACCACCCCTCCAGGACCGATGCTTGACCCGTGATGGACGAGACGGAGTTCTGGGAGCTGGTGGACGCCACCCGCGAGGCCGCCGAGGGCGACCCCGAGGAGCAGGCCGACCTGCTCGTGGACCGGCTTCTCCTGCTGGATCCGGAGCTGGTGCTGGACTTCGCCCGTCATTTCGAGGCCCGTTACAACCGCGCCTACACCTGGGACCTGTGGGGTGCCGCCTGGGTGCTGCTGGACGGGGCGAGCGACGACGCCTTCGACTTCTTCCGGTGCTGGCTGATCGGTCAGGGCCGCGAGGTGTACGAGGGCGCGGTGCACGACCCCGACTCGCTGGCCGACCTCATCGACGACTTCGACGAGGAGATCGACGGCGACGGGGAGGAGCTGGGGTACGCGGCCGACGAGGCGTACGAACAGCTCACCGGTACCGTCGCCCCCGACCTGGGGATTCCGCCGGCGCCCGCCGAGCCGCTCGGGGCACCGCTCGACCTGGAGAACGAGGCGGTGCTGGCGGAGCGCTTCCCGAAGCTGCGGGAGAGGTTCCGGCAGGAGTGAGGAGGGTACGGAGGTCACCGTGGCTCGAATACCGTACCCGGAGCGTTCCGCCGACGCCGTGGACAAGCTCCCCACCCCGCTGAACGCGTTCCGCATGCTCTCCCACGCCCCGGAAATGCCGGGTCCGGCGATCGACCTCGGGATGGCCGTGCTCGGGTCGTCGTTGCCGGTGCGGTTGCGCGAGCTGGTGGTGATGGCGGTGGCGGCGCGCACGGACTGCGCGTACGGGCTCGTGCAGCACCGGCCGATCGCGCTGCACGCGGGGGTGACGGCCGATCAGTTGGACGCCGTCGTCGAACTGCGCGCCGAGGAGGGCGAGTTCGATGTGGTCGAGTGGTCGGCGTTGACCGCGGCGGAGGAGCTGCTGGCCCAACACACCCTCGCCGACGCCACGTTGGCCACGCTCCGCGAGCACTTGACGGATCGTCAGGTGGTCGAGCTGATCACGACGGTCGGCTACTACACGATGCTGGCCGGTCTCCTGAACGGCCTGGGCGTGGACATCGATCCGGCGGGCGAGCAGTACCTGGGCTTGGGCAGGAGCTGAGCGCGGCCTACCGCCAGGGCGTGCCAACTCATGTGTCACAGGCGCGTGTTGATGTGGTTCCGGCCGCAACGGCCATTCCCCCCAGCAGGCTGTCCTACGAAGCGACACCGCTTCCCGGCTGCGGCACGGTCGCCGGAGCGTTCGGCTCCCGCGTGGAGTTCAGGGCACCCGGTCTCGGCAAGGGCAGCCCGTTCTCCGTGACCACGCCGGCCGACCGCCGGCATGTCCTCGTCCTCCGCCTCGCCCGGCATCCGGGAGCTGGCCGCGGCACGCTAGGCCGCCGTGCGGCGCCGGGTCGTGTCCGTCGGGATGTAGGCCTGGGTCTGGTCGGCGCGGATCGCGTGGTGCATCGGGGCGGCGTTGGCCTGGTCGAGCGCGGAGGCCGTGACGGCGGCCGGGCCGAGGATCACGGTCGCGACCGCGCAGACGACCGCCCAGGGGCCGCGGGCGGACCTGGTCCAACCGGCCGACTTCTCCGTGGTGTTGGTGTGACTGCTGTTCATTTTCCCCACCTCCAGTCAGTGCGTGTGCATGACGATAGGGAGCTTGTCTCGGGGAACCCGGTGAGCCGCCTGCGAGAAACCTGTGAGCGCGACGCGGCAAGTGTTCGCGCGGTTCACAGACTTGAGGTCTTGACCGGGGCCGTGACATCCGGCTTACGGTGGCCGCCGCCGAACAGGAGCGCCGCGCCCATGACCAGCCCGTATGTGAAGGGGATCACCCGCGAGGAACATCTCGCGCATCTCCGGACGCACCCCGACGCGAGCCATCTGCAGATCCCCGAGTGGGCCGACGTGAAGCCCGACTGGAGCGCGGAGAGCGTCGGCTGGTTCGAGGGCGACGCCCTGGTCGCCGTCGCGCTGGTGCTGTACCGCGCGTTTCCCGGGACCGGGCGCTGTCTCGCCTACCTTCCCGACGGGCCCGCGATCGACTGGCACAGCCAGCGCCCGGAGCGGTACCTGGACCCGCTGATCGCGCACCTGGAGAAGGAGGGCGCGTTCTCGGTCCGGATCGGGCCGCCGCTCGTCGTCCGGCACTGGGACGCGGCCACCGTGGCGGCGGGCGTCGCCGACCCCTCCGTACGGCATCTGCGGGATCTGCCGACGGACGGGATCGACGGGTACGCGCTGGATGCCGCCGAGCGGCTGAGGCGGCTGGGGTGGCGGCGGTGCAAGGAGAACGAGGGGAGCGGGTTCGGGCTCGGGCAGCCGCGCTACGGGTGTCACATCCCCCTGACGGGGCGGTCGGTGGACGAGCTGCGGCGGAGTCTCGCTCCGCACTGGCTGCAGGCCCTGCAGACCGCCGAGGGCGGCGGTGTCGGGGTCTTCTGGGGGTCCGCCGAGGATCTGCCCGCGTTCCACCGCCTGTACCGGGCGACGGCCGAGCGGGACGGGTTCAAGGCCCGGCCCCTGGACTACTTCCGGCGGATGTGGCAGGCGTTGAACGCCGAGGAGTCCGACCGGATGCGGATCTATCTCGCCGAGTACGACGACGAGGTGCTGTCCTCCGCGATCATGATCGGCGTCGGCCCCCGCGTCTGGCACTCCTACCCCGCCTCCGGCCGCCGGGGGCGTGAACTGCGGCCCAGCAGCCTGCTGTTGTGGCGGATGCTGTGCGAGGCACTGGAGTCGGGCGCCGACACGTACGACCTGCGGTCGATCACCCCGTCCCTCGTCCCCGAGGACCGGCTCGTCGGCCGGCTCCTCTTCAAGACCGGCGCGGGCGGCCGGGCCGTGGAGTACTTCGGCGAGTGGGAGCGGCCCGTGGGGGTCCAGGGGAAGGTGCTCCAGCGCGCGCTGGGGGTCTATCTCAGCCGCAGATAGCCGACCGGCGGGTCGTCTCACCTTCCCTGCAACCGCGCCGCCCGCTCCCTGATCGCCGGGAGACGGGCCAGCAGTGCCGCGCCGGGGCAGCTCGTCATGTAGGCGTCCTTGTGCGCGGCGAGGGCGGGGAGGGTCGCGGTGGTGCCGACGGCGTAGCGGCTGCGGCTGTTGCTGGAGACCAGGTGGGCCTTGGTGCGCGGGTCGACGTCCGCGAGGCCGAGTTTCCAGGCGGCCAGGGCGGCGATCGCGTCGGTCATGGCCTTCGGTACCGGTACGCCCGCCGTGAACGTGCCGATCGCGGCGATGCCCGCGGTGCGGTGGTTGAAGCCCTGGGTGTGGGCGCCGGTGACGGCGCGGTCGACGCCGCCCGCGCGGCCCTCGTAGATCGTGCCGCAGCGGTCGACGAGGAAGTTGTAGCCGATGTCGTCCCAGTCCCGGACGCCGGTCTGGCCGGCGTAGAGGTAGCGGATGATGCGGGGCGCGTCCGCACAGTCGTAGTGGTTCGGTGAGTCGGTGTGGTGGATGAAGACGGCGAGGACCTTGTCGTCGTAGCGCGGGGGTGGCTGCGCGTGCCGGGAGAGGGCGTCCAGCCAGGCCGAGCGCGGCACGATGCGCGGCTTGGGGGCGGTGTGCGTGGCCGCCGCCGGGCGGGCGGCGATCGGGGAGCGCAGGGCGGCCGTGGCCTTGCGCCCGACGCCGTTCGCGCACAGGGCCAGCACCAGGACGGCGGCGAGGCCGGGGAGACAGGCCAGCAGCAGGAGCGCCGAGCGGGGGACGCGGGGTATTCGTACCCGTCGCCGCCGTCGTGCGCTCGGCGTTCTTCTCAGGACGCGCATGGTCAACACTCTCGGCCGGAAACGCTCCGCCCGCGATGTGTGCTGTGCCACCCGGTGGAACCATCGTCCTGGTCCGGCACGTTTCTGCGGGTACACGCACGCGTGGGCACGTTCCCGGGGGCCACGCGCGCGTGACTGATCAGTGGGCCCGTTCCTCGCGTACTAAGGGTTCCGAGAGAAAGGCGGCTCCGTGGACCTGCTCGACCTGCTGTTGTTGCTGGTGATCCTCGCCTACGCGGCGTCCGGTTACCGACGCGGCCTCGTCGCCGGATGTGTGTCGCTCGCCGGGTTCGTGGGCGGCGCGGTCGTGGGCGTGTGGGTGCTGCCGTGGCTGATGGATCTGGTGACACCGGGGACGACGGCGGCGACGGTGACCGCGGTGCTCACCGTGCTGACCCCGGCGGTGGTCGGGCACGAGCTGGCGGGGCGGCTCGCGCTGAAGCTGCGCAAGGAGCTGGACCAGGGGCCGCTGCGGGTGGCCGACGGGATCGGCGGGGCGGCGGCGAACTCGGTGGCGGTGATGATCGTGGCGTGGGTGGCCGCGAGCGTGCTGGGCGTCTCCTCGTCGGCGACGGTCACCTCGGCGATCCAGGACTCGGCGCTCCTTGGCAGCGTGCAGAAGCTCATGCCGGACACCACGCCGACCTGGTTCTCGCGCGCCACCTCCGCGCTCACCGAGGCGGGCTTCCCGCAGGTCTTCAACCCGTTCGAGAACGCGTCGACGGCCGAGGTCGCCAAGCCCACCGGCGACAGCGTCACCGCCGCCGCGACGAACGCGGCCAAGCGGAGCACGGTCAAGATCGAGGGCTCCTCCGGCACCGAGGGCCGCGAGGGCAGCGGCTTCGTGTTCGCCGCGCAGCATGTGATGACCAACGCGCATGTGGTGGCCGGCATCGACGACCCGACCGTCCGCATCGGCGGGGTCGGGCGGTCGTACGAGGCACGGGTGGTGCTCTTCGACCCGAGCAAGGACGTCGCCGTGCTGTATGTGCCGGGGCTGTCCGCGCCCGTGCTCCACTTCGACGACAGCGCGGCGCGCGGCGACTCCGCGGTGGTCGCGGGCTATCCGCAGGACGGCGACCTGAACCTCCAGGCCGCGACCGTCGCCAACCGGGTGAACGCGACCGGGCAGAACATCTACAACGACGGGACGGTCACCCGCGAGATCTACTCGATCCGCTCCACGGTCCGCCCCGGCAACTCCGGCGGCCCGCTCCTGACGACCGGCGGCAAGGTCTACGGCGTGGTCTTCGCCCGCTCGACCTCGGACGACGAGACGGGGTACGTGCTGACGGCCGACGAGGTCTCCGGGGACGCCAGGAGCGCGGCGACCGCGACGGCCCGGGTGGACACGGGCGACCTGGTCACGTCGTAGCTCACAGGGAGCGGCCCATGAGGACGTCGTCGACGTACTCCCCGTCGAGCAGGAACTCCTCGGGCAGTACACCCTCGACGGCGAAGCCCTCGGCCTCGTAGAGCTTGCGCGCCGGTGTGTTGTGGCCGAGCACGCGCAGGGTGATGCGCCGGGCGCCCTGCCGCCGGGCCTCGGTGATGGCGGCGCGGATCAGCGCGCGGCCGACCCCGTGGCCCCGGGCCTCCTCGCCGACGGCGAGCCCCTGGATCTGCCGGACGTGCGCGTTGCAGGCGAGCGAGGTGGCGGGAACCAGCCGGATGTAGCCGACGATCCGGCGGTCGAGTTCGGCGACCAGGATGTCGCCGGGCACGTGCTTGTCGTCGAAGAAGGGCGCGTACGGCGGCTGCGCCTTCGGCACGACCGCGTGCAGCCGGGACCAGGTGGCGCGGTCCAGCGCTCCGAGTTCCTCGTCGTCGTCGGGCAGGGCGGTGCGTATGTACGGCTCGGACATACGAGCCACCCTACGGCGGCGAACAGCGCACTCCTCATGGGGTTTTTACGGATCGACGGGGCAGGATGGGCGCCATGGAACGCTCACGCATCGCGGTGACCGGCGCCTCCGGTCTGATCGGCAGCGCCCTGGTGCGGTCCCTGACCGCGGACGGGCACGAGGTGGTGCGCCTGGTCCGGCGGGCCGCGCGGGGCGCGGACGAGGTGTGCTGGGACCCCGAGGGGCAGTATGTGGACGCGGCGGCGCTCGACGGGTGCGACGCCGTGGTCAATCTGGCCGGCGCCGGGATCGGCGACCACCGCTGGACGGACGCCTACAAGAAGACGATCCGGGACAGCCGCGTGCTGGGCACGGCGGCGCTCGCGGAGGCGGTGGCCGCGCTGGACCGGCCGCCGCGGGTGTGGGTGAACGGCAGCGCGATCGGCTTCTACGGCGACACGGGCGACCGGGCCGTGGACGAGGACGCGCCTCCCGGGGACGGCTTCCTGCCCGCGCTGTGCGTGGAGTGGGAGGAGGCGACGGCGCCCGTGCAGGAGGCGGGCGTGCGGACGGTGTTCGCACGGACCGGGCTGGTGGTGGCGCGGGACGGCGGGGCGTGGGCCAAGCTGTTCCCGCTGTTCAAGGCGGGGATCGGCGGGCGGTTCGGGGACGGGCGGCAGTACTGGTCGTTCGTCGCGCTGCACGACGAGGTCGCGGCGATCCGGCATCTCATCGACACCGACGGCCTGTCGGGGCCCTTCAACCTCACCGCCCCGAACCCGCTGACGAACCGTGAGATCGCGGCGGCGATGGGCCGGGTGCTGCACCGCCCGTCCCTGTTCGCGGTGCCCGCGCCCGCGCTGAAGCTGGCGCTCGGCGAGATGTCGGGGGATGTGCTGGGCAGTCAACGGGTGCTGCCGAAGCGGCTGTTGGAGTCGGGGTTCACGTTCGCGTTCCCGGAGATCGAGGGGGCGGTCCGGGCGGCGCTGTAAAGGGCGGGCGTCCTCCGATGACACACGGCGACCGCATATGACCACTGTGCGACCGCCGTGCGACCGTGCCCTGCCGATGCGCGACTTCCGCCGACCGGTTACGGCCCTAACCTCGACCCGAACTCGGGTATCCCTGAAGCCCGTTGGGGGCATGACGTCCCCACCGGCCGCTCAACGTCGAGGAGGGGCATGTGTCTGAGCCCGCGTACCAGGCGGACGTCGTCGTCGTGGGAGCCGGGGTCGCCGGACTCGCCGCGGCCCATCGGCTGATCAGCGCAGGAGTAACGACCGTAGTCCTGGAGGCCGCCCCTTACGTCGGGGGCCGTATGTCGACCGAGAAGGTCGACGGGTTCCGGCTCGACCGGATCGGACAGTTCCTGTCCACCTCGTACCCCGAACTCCGCCTGACTCCGGGCCTCGACGCCCTGGTGCTGCGCCCCTTCGCACCGGGCGTCCTGCTCCACAGCGACGGCCGCCACCACCGCGCGGGCACTCCGGCGCCCGGAGGGAGCGCATGGGGCGCACTCCATGCGGTACGCGCCCTGGCGAGCGCCCCTCGGGCGGGGGCGGGGCCGAGGGTGCGGACGGGGTCCGCGTGGGGCGGAGCGGCACGCAGGGGCTCCTTCTGGGGCGGCCCGACGGCGAGGGGGCGCGGGGGCGTCGCCTGGGCCGCGGCGGCGCCGGGAGGCGTTTCCGGGGGCTGGGCAACAACCAGGGCCGGGGCGGCACTCACCGGCCGGGCGGCGGCCTCCGCGGAAGAGCCCGTGCCCAGGACCCGGGTGGCGGCCTCCGGAGACACGACGCCGCACACCCCCTGTACGGAAACCCTGACGGAGGGCCCCACCCCGGGGGACGTGACGGCGGCAGCACCCGGCGACGAGTCGGTGCCCGAGGAGCGCACGGGAAACTTCGCGGGCGCCCGTCCGCCCAAGGACCGGACCGCGTCCCGGAGCGGGCTGACCGGCGCCACCTGGGGTGTGCTCAGGGACCGGACAGGTGCCTCCCGAGGCGGGCCGGCCGCCGGCGAACGCACGGACTCCTCCTGGGGCGGCCCCGCGCTCAAGGACCGGCCGGTGGACGCCCGTAGGGTCTCCGCCGTGCCCAGGCCGCGGTCCGGTGCCCCGCTCGGTGGGCCCGTCGACCAGGCGCGGCTCGGGGCCGCGCTCACCCGGCTCGCGGGGACGCCCGTCGAACGGCTGCTGGCGCGGCCCGAGTTGCCCGCCGGGCAGGCGCTCGCGGCGCGCGGAGTGCCCGCGCGGACCATCGACGGTTTCCTGCGCCCGCTGCTCGCCGCGCTGCTGTGCGACCCGGAGTTGACCACCTCCAGCCGGTGCGCGGACCTCGCGCTGCGCGCCTTCGCGGGCGGGCGGCTGTGTCTGCCGGAGGGCGGCGCGGAGATGCTGCCCGAGGTACTCGCCGCGGCGCTGCCGCCGGGCACCGTGCACACCGGCGTACGCGTGACGGACGTGGCGACGACATCGGTGACCACCGCCGAGCACGGCGAGATCCGCTGCCGGGCCGTGCTCGTCGCGACGGACGCGCTCGCGGCGGCCGAACTCCTCCCCGGCCTGCGCGTGCCCGGCTTCCACCCGGTGACGGTGGTCCACCACACGACCGACGAACCGCCAACGACCGGAGCCGCGCTGCTCGTCGACTCCGACCGCGGCGGCCCGGTCGCGCACACCGCGGTCGTCAGCGAGGTGGACCCGAGCCGCGCCCCGGCCGGCCGCGCACTCGTCTCGTCGACGGTCCTGGGCCCTCCCCCGCCGGACGTCGAGACCGCCGTACGCATGCATCTGTCCCGCCTCTACGGCACCTCGACCGCCCGTTGGGAGACCCTCGCCGTGCACCACACAGCGACGGCCGTGCCCGTGATGCGGCCACCGCACGACCTGCGCCGACCGGTCCGCCTGCTGGCCGGCCTGTACGTGTGCGGCGACCACCGGGACACGAGCACGGTCCAGGGGGCCCTGCATTCGGGACACCGGGCGTCGACGGCGATCCTGAAGGACTTGGGCGCGGCAGGCTCGGTACACCAGGCGGACCCGATCCCAACGAGCCAGGCCGCCTGAAACCCCCCTCACCCCACCTCACCCGAACGCGGCGACCTTGTCGCGATACCCCCGCACCGGCGCCGCGTCCTTGTACGGCTCAAGCCTCCGCTCGAAGTCCCGCACGTACTCGATCGCCCGGACCGACCGCATCTCCGCGGCCTGCCCGGCGGCCTCCGCACCCAGCGCGCAGGCCTGGTCGAGTTCGCCGAGGCCGAGCCGGGCGGAGGCCAGGACGACCCGGCAGAACAGGCGGCTGCGGGCGAAGGCGGGCGCCCGCAGTTGCAGGGAGCGCTCCGCGTGCTGGGCGGCGGCGCGGAACTGCTGGAGGTCCCGGTGCGCGTGCCCGAACTCGTCGGCGAGCTGCGCCTCGTCGAAGAACCGTGCCCAGTACGGCACTTCGTCCCCGGCGCGCGCGGTTTCGAGGGCGCGCTCGGCCCGTACCAGCGCGGAGGTGCACGCCCGCACCTCCCCGAGCACCCCGTGCGCTCGCGCCTCCACGGCGTGCAGCAGCGCCTGCACGACAGGGGGCGCGCTGGTCCCGACCCCTTGCTGCGCCACCCGCGCGAGCTGTACGGCCTCGCGCCCGTGCCCGAGGTAGACGGCCTGCCGGCTCATGGTGATGAGCACGTACGAGCCGTAGGCCCGGTCCCCGGCCGCCTGGGAGAGGCGCAGCGCCTGCACGAAGTACCGCTGCGCGAGCCCGTGCGCTGCGATGTCGTACGACGTCCAGCCGGCGAGCCGGGTGAGGTCGGCCGCGGCGGCGAAGAGGCGCCGGCCGGTCTGCTCGCCGTAGGTGCCGCGCAGCATCGGCTCGGTCTCGTGCTCCAGGTAGCGCACGAGGGCCTGGCGGGCGTGGCCGCCGCCGTAGGCGTTGTCGAGGGTGCGGAAAAGTTCGCCGACCGAGCGGAGCGCGGAGATGTCACCGCCGGTGACCCGCTGGCCGGGGCCGCGTTCGCCGGCCCCGCGCTGACGGGGCACCGCGGGGCGGCCCTGCGGGGGCACCCGGCCGGCGGGTTCGGCGCGGCCGACCCGGTCGTCGGCGCGGCCGATCAGCCAGTCCCGGCTGGGCACGACAAGACCGGCCGGCGTGAAGGCGATCTTGCGCAGCTCGGCGTGGCTGCCGGAGTCCTTGCGCCACAGCCCGCTGACGATGTCGACGGCCTCCTCGGGGGTCGCGGCGAATTCGAGCCCCGCGTACACCGGCGCGCACGCGTCCAGGCCGAGGTCCTGCGCGGTGAGCCGGCGTCCGAGCCGCCGGGTGAAGACCTCGGCGATCAGGGCGGGGGTGGTGCCCCTTGGCTGCTGGCCGCGCAGCCACCGGGTGACGGATGTCTTGTCGTATCTGAGGTCGAGTCCGTGCTCCAGACCGAGCTGGTCCACGCGACGGGCGAGACCTGCGTTGGAGAACCCCGCTTCTGCGATGAGCGCGGCGAGCTGGCGGTTGGGAGTGCGCTGCGCGGGTCGTTCCGTCATCTGCGGTGCGGTCTCCTGCCTTTCGGGCCTCACAGCGGCCGATGCGGCCGCCGCCTGCCCGGATTGCCTGTGAGCAGCCCTTTTGGCCTTGTGAACGGCGCGAATGTAGCGGAGCGTAAGCAGCCCGTCGCACATTCCGACGTGCATTCATCCGATCGTGTGAGGATTGGTCGTAGGGCTGACGGTCCCGGCCGCCCGGTCGGCTGTCCGTGGTCGGTCGTACAGTGGCGTAGGCATCTTTCATGCCTTACGACTCGTAGGTTGCTGCCAGGGAGGCGCTTGCCGTGGGTGAGTTGCGGTTCGTCCGGATGGGGTTCGGCGCGGAGGCGGTCGAGTACCAGGAGGCCTGGGACGAGCAGCGCCGGGTGCACGCGGCCCGCTTCGCGGACGAGGTTCCGGACACCTGTCTGCTCCTGGAGCACCCGCCGGTGTACACGGCGGGCCGGCGCACGGCGGACAGCGAGCGCCCGCTGGACGGCACCCCGGTCATCGACGTCGACCGCGGCGGCAAGATCACCTGGCACGGCTTCGGCCAGCTCGTGGGCTACCCCATCCAGAAGCTCCCGCGCCCCGTCGACGTCGTCGCCCACCTCCGCCGCCTGGAGGACGCGATGATCCGGGTCTGCGCGGAGTTCGGGGTCGAGACCAGCCGGGTCGAGGGCAGGGCGGGCGTCTGGGTCCTCGGCGACCCGGTGGACCAGCGCCCCTCCCTCGGCGGGCTCTCCCTGGACTTCGACCCCCGGCTCACCGACGAGGAGTTCGACCCCCGCCTCAACGGCCCCGAGTACGCCCCCTCGAACGCCGGCCAGCGCCGCGAGGACCGCAAGATCTGCGCCATGGGCATCCGGGTCGCCAAGGGCGTCACCATGCACGGCTTCGCTCTGAACGTGAACCCGGACACATCCAACTTCGACAAGATCATCCCGTGCGGCATCCGGGACGCGGGCGTCACGTCCCTCTCCCACGAGCTGGGCCGCGAGCTGACCATCGCGGAGGTACTCCCGGTGGCGGAACGGCACCTGACGGATGTGCTGGGGAACGCGGACCTGCGGCCGAGGGCGACCGAGAAGGCATCAGCAACTTTCAGCCCGTCCGGCGTTTGAGGACGAGGCCGTCCAGGCCGAAGCGGGGGCCTGGGGGCGGCAGCCCCCAGCAGCGCCGGCACCAACTCCGCCCACCAATTCAACGGGCGTAACCTAGGTTCCGCCGAAGAATCAATCGCTAGGGAGCCCATCGTGTCCGCAGTCGCACCCGACGGACGCAAGATGCTGCGCCTGGAGGTCCGGAACGCCCAGACCCCCATCGAGCGCAAGCCCGAGTGGATCAAGACCCGGGCGAAAATGGGTCCCGAGTACACGAAGATGCAGAGCCTGGTGAAGAGCGAGGGCCTGCACACGGTCTGCCAGGAAGCCGGCTGCCCCAACATCTACGAGTGCTGGGAGGACCGCGAGGCGACCTTCCTCATCGGCGGCGACCAGTGCACGCGGCGCTGCGACTTCTGCCAGATCGACACCGGCAAGCCCGAGGCCCTGGACCGCGACGAGCCGCGCCGGGTGGGCGAGTCCGTGGTCACGATGGACCTCAACTACGCCACGATCACCGGCGTCGCCCGCGACGACCTGGAGGACGGCGGCGCCTGGCTGTACGCGGAGACGGTCCGCCAGATCCACCAGCAGACGGCGTCCCGCGAGGCCGGCCGCACCAAGGTCGAGCTGCTGGCCCCCGACTTCAACGCGGTTCCCGAGCAGTTGGCCGAGGTCTTCTCCTCCCGCCCCGAGGTCTTCGCGCACAACGTCGAGACGGTCCCCCGCATCTTCAAGCGCATCCGCCCCGGCTTCCGCTACGACCGCTCGCTCAAGGTCATCACCGAGTCCCGCGACTACGGCCTGGTCACCAAGTCGAACCTGATCCTCGGCATGGGCGAGACCCGCGAGGAGGTCAGCGAGGCGCTGCGCCAACTGCACGAGGCGGGCTGCGAGTTGGTCACCATCACGCAGTACCTGCGGCCGTCGGTGCGTCACCACCCCGTGGAGCGCTGGGTGAAGCCGCACGAGTTCGTCGAACTCAAGGAAGAGGCCGAGCAGATCGGCTTCTCCGGCGTCATGTCCGGCCCCCTGGTGCGTTCTTCGTACCGTGCCGGGCGGCTGTACCAGATGGCCATAGAGAAGCGGGGCGCGTACGTGGCCTCGCAGGCGGTGTGAGCCCAGACTGTGTGAATTCGCGCACAAGCGGCTACTCGCGAGTAGCACCCGTCATTGACGCGGCCCTGACCGTCCTCCCAGTTGAGGGCGTCCACCGGGGCCGCGTCGACGTTCCGGCGCACCGCATCAAGGCTTCATTGGCGTTTGACCGGTCGGTCACGCCCTGGTAACACCAAACAGTGACACTCGACTTACAGCACGTAGCCTCTTACCCAGAGCCGTTCCGAGGGGGGACCTCCACCATGCAGGCCGCACCCGTCCGCGCCACCGCCATCCCGTCCGTCACCGACGCGCTCCGCGCGGTCGAGTCGCTGCTGATGAGCAGCGGCCAGCGCACCGCCCGGCGTAACGCGTGGACCTCCGTCCTGGAGGACCGCCGCCGCGCCAAGGACCGGGTCGAGGCACAGCTCGTCCTGGAGCAGTCCCTCACCTCCCGCTCCTGAACCCCGCGCCCCGGGCACCGCCGTCGTCGGCGCTCCGGGAGCCACGTAGACTCTTCGCATGGCGAGGAAGGACACGACAGCGGACAACGCTGCGAACCCCGGGCGACTCAAGCAGATCGTCCTGACGTACAAGATGACGCGCAAGGCCGACAAGACGATCGGTCTTGTACTCGCGGCTGTCGGAATTGCCACCTTCGGTGTCTTCCTCGCGATCGGCTTCTTGCTCGGTCACCCCATTTACCTTGGCATTCTGGGCGTCCTGCTCGCCTTCCTCGCGACGGCGATCGTCTTCGGACGCCGGGCCGAGCGGGCCGCCTTCGGGCAGATGGAGGGCCAGCCGGGCGCTGCCGCGGCGGTACTGGACAACGTCGGCCGGGGCTGGACGACGACTCCGGCGGTGGCGATGAACCGCAGCCAGGACGTGGTGCACCGCGCGGTCGGCAAGGCCGGCATCGTGCTGGTCGCCGAGGGCAACCCGAACCGGGTGAAGACCCTGCTGGCCGCCGAGAAGCGGAAGATGGCCCGCATCGTCGCGGACGTACCCGTGCACGACGTGATGGTGGGCACCGGCGAGGGCCAGATCCCGCTGAAGAAGGTCCGCACGACGTTGCTGAAGCTCCCGCGCGTCCTGACCGGCCCCCAGGTGACGGCCACGAACGACCGCCTGCGCGCCATGGGCGACCTGATGAGCAACATGCCCCTCCCCAAGGGCCCGATGCCCAAGGGCATGAAGCTCCCCAAGGGCGGCGGCAAGGCGCGCTGACGCCTCGCACCTCTCGACTCCTACGACGTTGGGGGCGCCCGGATCACTCCGGGCGCCCCCAACGCGCGCGAGGATGCCCCTTGGTACGCGTTCAGCGTGGCCGGAACTGGGGACCGTAGTTTCCCGGGGCGTCCGGGATCGTCGTCTCCATCAGCTCCACGGCCGGGCCCTCCAGGGCGCGCATGGCTCGGACCCCCGTGCCGAGGCTGCGCGACCCGCCGTCGCCCCACGCCTGGTCGAGCGCGTCCAGCACGTCGGTGTAGATGCCGTCGAACTCCTCCAGGAGCCGTCGGACCTGCCCCGGCGGACGGTGCCAGCCGCCGGCCGGGACCCGGGCCATGGGGCGCGCGTCGGGGAAGCGCACGGCTGCGCCGGTGAAGTGCCAGCCGCGATCGGACCTGCGCAGTTGCCGGCCGTGGTAGATCTCGGCGAAGGCGTAGTAGTGCGCCGGATGGTCGTTCTGGAAGGTGTCGGCCGGGGAGCTGGCGGTGCCCTCGCCCTGCTCCTTGATGATCTCGATGGACCGTTCGACGTCGTCCAGGTTCCCGACCGGCCTCAGCTCGTCCGAGCCGATCCTGTCGGAAAGCTGGCGATCCGTCGACAGATGCGGCGCCACGTCCCGGAACGCCCGCATCAGGTCGCCGTAGAAATCACCGATGCTGGGTGAGGGGTGCCGCTCCCGGGCCAGCGGGTCGTCGGGGGCCTCGATCGCCATCATCACATCCCGTACGAAGGACCTGGTCAGGCCCGACAGGTAGACCTCCACCCCGGTGCGCACGCCGCCGGGCAGCGGTCCGGGGTAGCGCGGCGCCGCGTCCTTGATCCGCGGCCGGCCACCCACGGCCACCAGCAGGTTGCAGACCACACCCAGGTGGTACATCTCGTCGCCGACGATGCGCCGGATCAGCCGCGCGGCCTCGCCGCGCCGGTCCCTGACGGACCACCAGCCGCACAAGTAGGGCGGGATGGTGGCGAGTTCGAGTTCCACGGCCACCTGAAGGGCCTCTCTGAGCCAGTCCACCCCGCGGCCGCCCCCGGGAACGGCCATCAGACGGGCCACGGACCCGCAGTTGGGCCCGGGCGGTCCGCCCAGCCCGGGTGAGACGGCGGCGGCCTGCGCGGGACCGGCGGCCGCAACCGGTGCGGCGGCCGATGCCAGGGCGACGCCCGACGCCAGGACGCTTCTGCGCTTGATCGACCCGTCCGGTTCTTCTCGCGTACCCGTCACAACGCCTCCGCTCGTGGCCTCTTCGACAGCTCGCGAAGCTAGCAGCCGGCATCGCCGTTCCCGGCCCGCCGGGCCCGAGCCCGCCCTCTGCCCGCATGACACGCCGCCGAACGGAGCATCCGGCCGGTAATCGGGTCATCCACCCATAGCCTTCAGACTGTGACAAAACGCCATATCACATACCTCGCCTGCACCACCGCGCTCTGCGGTGCCCTCCTCGGCGCCACCCCGGCATCGGCCGCCCATCACACCCATGTAGTGCATCCGGGTGAGTCGATCCAGAAAGCCGTGGACGCGGCCCGGCCCGGCGAGACGGTCATCGTGTTGGCCGGCACCTACCACGAGAGCGTCAAGGTGACCACGCCCGGGATCACGCTGCGCGGGGTGGGCCCGCGCACCGTGCTCACGCCGGCCGCCGGGAAGAGCACCAAGAAGGCCTCAAGTACCAGGAAGGCGGTGAAGTCCTGCGCCGAGCAGGGCAACGGCATCTGCGTCGTCGGCGCCAAGAACCATCCCCTCGACGGCGTCACCGTCGCCGCCATGACCGTGACCGGCTTCAGCAGGATCGGCGTCATGGCCGTCGGCGCGGACCACCTGTCCGTGGACAGCGTGAACGCCGTGAAGAACGGCCAGTGGGGCATCGCCGAGGAGCGCTCGGCCCACAGCGTCTACCGGAACAACGTGGCCCGGGACAACGGCGACGCGGGGCTGTTCCTCGCCAACTCCATCACGGCGGAGAAGGGAGCCACCGACACCGGCGGCACGGTCATCGAGCACAACTTCCTGAAGGGCAACCGGATCGGCGTCACCGTCCGCCGACTGCGCAACCTCACCGTCACGGACAACACCGTGACCGGGAACTGCGCGGGCGTGTTCGTCGTAGGCGACGAGAACAAGCCGAAGGCGGGTGCTGTGACCGTCGCCGACAACCGGGTCGTGCGGAACAACAAGTACTGCGAGAAGACCGCCAAGCTGGCCTTCCTCCAGGGCTCCGGCATCGTGCTGACCGGCACCGAGGACACCCTGGTGACGGGGAACCTCGTCGCCGACAACTCCGGCAAGTCCCCGCTGTCCGGCGGTGTCGTGATCTTCAAGAGCTTCGTCGGCGTCACCAGCGACAAGAACAAGATCACCGACAACGAGCTGTCGGGCAACGCCCCCGCCGACCTGGTCAACCAGGAAACCGCCGAGCACGGCAACGCCTTCCAGCACAACACCTGCAAGAAGTCCATGCCCGCGGGTCTGTGCTGACCGGACGGCCGTACGACAACCACCCAAGGAAGGAAGGCGGCACATGACCGCACCATCACGCGAGCTCTCGGCTCCCCCGGAGCAGGGGGCATCGCCCTCTTCGCACCCGTCGATGCGGCTGCGAGAGCTCGTGTTCGGGGCGGCCTGTGCCGCCGCCGTCCGCGCTGCCGCCCGGCTGCACGTCGCCGACGCGCTCGGGGACGCGCCCATGACCGTGGAGAGCCTGGCGGCCGCGGTGCGCACCGAGCCGAAGCCGCTGCGTCGGCTGCTGCGCGCCCTGTCCTGCTACGGCGTCTTCGCCGAGCGGCCCGACGGGACGTTCGCCCACACCGAGACGTCCCGGCTGCTGCGCGAGGACGACCCGCACAGCCTGCGCGACATCACCCTGTGGTGCACCGAGCCGTGGACCTGGGACGCCTGGCCGAAGCTGGACGAGGCGGTACGTACCGGCCGGAACGTGGTCGAGGACCTCTACGACAAGGAGTTCTTCGCCTATCTCAACGAGGACGCCCCGGAGTCGGCCGACGTCTTCAACCGGGCGATGACCAGGTCCAGCGAGCAGTCGGCGCGCGATGTCGCCGCACTGCTCGACCTGTCCGGCAGCTCCTCGGTCGCGGACCTCGGCGGCGGGCAGGGACACGTGGTGGCGTGCCTGCTGGACAAGTACCCGTCGATGCGTGGGTTCCTGCTCGATCTGCCGCGGGTGGTGGAGAACGCCCTGCCGCGGCTGCGCGAGGGCGGCGATCTCGCGGACCGGGCGCGCATCGTGCCCGGTGACATTCGCGAGTCCGTCCCGGTCGACGCCGACGTCTACGTCATCAAGAACATCCTGGAGTGGGACGACGAGTCCACCTCCCGGCTGCTGCGCAACGTTGTCGAGGCGGGCGGCCCCGGTGCCCGGGTCGTGGTCATCGAGAACCTCGTCGACGACACCCCGTCGATGCGGTTCAGCACCGCGATGGACCTGCTGCTGCTCCTGAACGTCGGCGGGGCCAAACACACCACCGACAGCATGGTCCGCCGACTGACCGAGGCAGGCCTGTCCGTGGGTGACATCCGGCCGGTCAACCCGTATCTGCACGCGTTCGACTGCACCGTGTCCGCCTGAGCGGACGCCTTCCGGCCGGAACGCCGGTGCCGGGCCCGCGTTGCACGCGGGCCCGGCTGACGGCCCACTGGTAGGTCTGTCCGGCACCCATCGACCAGCCGGTCACGAGTGCGATCCGCTCGATGCC
>NZ_JBEXDX010000053.1:0-59122 GCF_040605995.1 Streptomyces sp. NPDC005492 | reverse complement strand
GGCGGCGGGTCTTCCCGGGCGGCTCCGAGACCCCGGGGGCGTCGGTGACTGTCTTGACGCTCACTGCGGTTGACCTCCGAGGGCGGTGGCGACGACGGGAATTGTCAGACAGGCCCTAGTACTGGCCTTCACGGCCATCGCCGTGGTCAACACGCTCGCGATGTCGGTCGCCGAGCGGGTCCGGGAGTTCGCGTTGCTGCGCCTGGCCGGGGCGACCCGACGTCAGGTGCTGCGGATGCTGCGCACCGAGGCGCTGTCGGTGCTGTTCCTCGCCACGGTGCTCGGCAGGGGTATCGCCCTCGCCGTCCTGACCGCGTTCAGCGTCGGTATGACCGTCCGGGGCGCGCCGTCGGTCACCCCTCTCGTGTACCTCACGGTGGTCGCGGTGGCCGGGACTCTCGCTCTCGTCGCCACGGCGTTGCCGGGTCGAGTGGCGCTCCGGGTGCGGGCGGCGGCCGCGGTGACCGCCTGGCAGTAGGGGAGGAGGGAACTGGTGGACAACCCCGTCAGGAGTGCCTTTCTCGCAAACTCAGTGTGCGTTCCGTGAAGGGTTCGGATGTTTGGCGCGCGGGTATCTTCTGCTGCCGTCCCTCGGGTCTCCCCGCCTGCTGAGCCGCAGTCAGGCCTGCCCGAGTGCCTCCGGCCGCTTCGCCGACCGGTCCTCGTACGCCCTGAAAGGCGGCCAGCCTTGTCGTTGCCCCTGTCCGCGCGCCACCGGAGATCGCTGGTGGCCTCCCTGGTCGGCATCGGTCTCTTACTGAGCGGCTGCGGGCTGGAGTCCAGCGCCACGCCCGCCGACGACGGGCCCACCACCCTCGGGTTCGTCAACGGCGGGAGTACCGAGTTCCACACCTGTCTGCAGGAGTCGATCCAGAACACAGCCAAAAGCAACTTCGCGAAGCTCGTCACCGCCAACTCGCACCAGGACGCGGCTCAGGAGTTGTCCAACATCCAGAGCATGATCGACCGCCATGTCGACGCGATCATCGTGCAGACCGTCAGCACCACCGCGCTCAAGAGCGACATCGCCAAGGCAAAGAGCGCGCACATCCCGATCTTCCTGACCTCGGTCAGCGCCGACCCGTCCGACATCCTCGGGGCCGTGGTCGTCGACCTGAAGGCGGTGGGCAAACTGGACGCCGACTGGATCGAGGACGACGCCGCGGGGCGCGACGTACAGGTGGGTGTCATCGCGGGCGCGCCCGGTGCCGCCTCCGACCTGCTCGTCGGCGGTTTCACCCAGGGGCTGCCGGCGAACGCGAAGGTGGTCGCGAACCAGCCCGCCATGTTCGTCGCGGCGAAGGCGAAGATCGTCGCCGAAGCCATGATCAAGGCGCATCCCGATCTGGACTACGTCTTCGTCGCCAACGAGGAGATGGCGTTCGCCGCCCGTAAGCCGCTCGACGCGGGCGGCGGCAAGAAGGTCAGGATCGTGACGGTCAACGGCACCGACGCGGCACTCGCCGCCCTCAAGGACGGCCGTTTCGCCGCCACCGTCTCCAACTCCGCCAAGGACACCGGCGAACTGGCCGTCACCAACGCCATCAGCCTGCTCCGCAAGGAGAAGGTGAAGAAGATCGCCACCACGCCGGCCCGGCTGATCACCAGAGCCAACGCGGACACGGCCCCGCTCTACTGCCCCTCCGACGGGTCGTGAGCGGGGTCGGACCGGCACCGTCGTAGACACGGTGTCTAGGGGGTGACAGGCAGGCCCGCCGCTCTCCATGCCTGGAAGCCGCCGATCAGGTCCGTCGCGCGATGCAGGCCGAGTCGGTGCAGGGACGCGGCTGCCAGGCTGGACGCGTAGCCCTCGTCGCAGATCACCACGGCACGGAGGTCGTGGCCGGTGGCTTCGGGGGCGCGGTGGCTGCCTCGGGGGTCGAGGCGCCACTCCAGTTCGTTGCGCTCGACGACCAGGGCGCCGGGGACGAGCCCGTCGCGCTCACGCAGGGCCGCGTAGCGGATGTCGACCAGGAGAGCCTCGCCGGCCTGGGCCGCGTCGTACGCGGCCCGGGCCTCGATCCGTTCGTAGTCCGCGCGGACCCGCTCCAGCAACTCGTCTGTTCCGGGCGGCTGTTCGCGTACGGTGCTCACTGCCAGTCCGCCGGGCGCTCGACCTGCTCCAGGCGCAGCACCGGGCCGGTGCGGCTGTAGCGGCGGATCTGCGGCAGCGGCGGGTAGTACGCGTGGACGGAGACAGCGTGCTCCTCCAGGGACTCGTTGAGCACCTCGTGGACGTGGTGGTGGCCGAAGGCGCGGCCCTTGCCGGCCGGCAGGCGCCGCTCGCGGTCCACGCCCTCCTCCAGTTCGAGGGTCTTCCAGCCGTGGCTCGGGAGCCGGGCGGCGAGCGAGTTCTCCTTGAGCTCGCCGGCGGCGGTGAGGAAGGCGCCGACCGAGTCGGCGTGGTCGTGCCAGCCCGTGCCGCTGCCGGGCGGCCAGCCGATCAGCCAGGCCTCGCTGCCCCCGGGCCCTTCGAGCCGCACCCAGGTGCGGCCCTCGGGGTCGAGGGGGAGCGAGGCGATGAGCTCGGCGTCGGCCGCCGTACGCCGTACGAAGTCGAGCAGGTCCGCCTGCGTCGGCGCCTGGGCGGGCGCGGCGGAGGACACGGGGGCAGAGGGGGATACAGACACGTGCACCGTCCTGATGAGTGTTCGCGTGAACGCGCGCGGACCCACAGAAAGGGCGCGCGCGAGGGAGAGAGATGCGAATTCAGCAGAAGGTGTGACAGACGCAGCCCACGTAGCGGACGAGGTCCAGATGGACCTTCCGCCAGAGGTGGACAGATGTGTCGGTCATGATCCGGAGTACAGCACGGCGGTGCGGGCCGGTCAACACAGCGTCACTATGTGGACAGTTCGGTACGGAGGCCTCAGCGTGAGCCGGCCGTGGCCTCCGTCTTCGCCGGGCCGCCGAGGGTCGTCTCGGCCGCCGCGTACAGGTCGGCCGGGCGCACCCCGCTCAGCGCGGTGACCAGGTGCCCGTCGGGCCGTACGAGGAGGACGGTGTGGGCGGCGGCGCCCGGATAGCTCTCGGCGACCAACAGCTCGGCCGGGTGCGGCAGCGCCGTCACGGCGGCCGCCAGGCGGGGCATGATCCCGGCGGTCACCCAGTGTTTGCGCTCCCACACGCCCGTGCCCGGCGCGATCAGCACGACCAGCAGGGAGTCGTGCCCGAGCCGGTCCCGCAGCCGTACGACGGAGCCGTCCTCCGCCGTGACCCGGACATCGGCCACCGGCGAACCGGGCGGGGTGTCGACGGCGATCTCCGCCTCGATGTGCCGGGGCATGAGCGGTGAAGCGGCGTACGCCCCCGGCGCGCCGAGCGCTCCGCGCCCCAGGTGACCGTCCGTGAGCAGTACGTCATGGCCGCGGGTCGAGCCGGGCACGACCGAGCGCAGCCCGGCGCCGCCGCGCACCAGCGGCAGCGCCTGGTCGGCGGCGCGCAGCCGGGCCGCCACGACCGCCCGCCGCTCCGCCTGATAGCTGTCGAGCAGCGCCTCGTGCGGCCCGTGGTGCCAGGCGAACCCCAGCTTCCAGGCGAGGTTGTCGGCGTCCCGCAGCCCCTCGTCCAGCCCCTGCGTGCCGAGCGCCCCCAGCAGATGCGCCGCGTCCCCGGCGAGAAACACCCGCCCCGCCCGCCACCGGCGAGCGAGCCGGTGGTGCACGGTGTGCACTCCCGTGTCGAGCAGGTCGTACGGCGGTGTCGGGCCCCCGGTCCAGCCCGCGAGAGTCTCCCGGACGCGGGTCAGGAGCAGCTCGGGCGTGACCAGGTCCTTGCCCGGCGGCAGCAGCCAGTCCAGGCGCCACACACCGTCCGGGAGCGGGCGTCCGGTGACCTCCCCGGCCGAGGGTCCGGACGTCCGCCACGGCGGCATCCGATGCAACAACGCCTGGCCGGGCCACGGAAGTTCCGTGCGCAGCGCGGCCACGGCGTGTCGCTCCACCGCCGTGCGGCCGGGGAAGCGGATGTCCAGGAGTTTGCGCACGGTCGAGCGCGGGCCGTCGCAGCCGACCAGGTAACTCCCGCGCCACCAGGTGCCGTTGGGGCCGCGGGTGTGGGCGGTGACGCCCGAGGGCTCCTGTTCGACCGAGTCGAGACGGTTGTCCACGGCGATCTTCACCAGGCGCTCGCCCGCGAGGGCCCGGCGCAGAACACCGGTGAGCACGTGCTGGGCGATGTGCAGCGGGGCGGGCCCGGTCTCGTCGAAGGTGATCTCGCGCATCACCTGCTTGCGCCGCATCGACCGCCATCCGGCCCAGTGCGATCCGAGCTTGGCGAGCGGTACACCGGTCAGCCGCTCCATCAGCGCCGCGGTGTCCTCGCCCAGGACGACGGTGCGCGCGAGGCGTTGTTCGTCCTTGCCCGGACCCTCGTCGAGAAGGACGGAGGGCACCTCCTGCCGCGCCAGTGCCAGGGCGAGCGTGAGCCCCACGGGCCCCGCGCCGACGATGATCACCGGGTCCACGGTGCGGCGCCCCCTGCCCGTGACGGTGTCCTCCGGGACGCGGGTGAACAGGAAGGTGGAGCAAGGTGCACGATCACAGAACGTATGCAACCTATTGCCGGTGCTTGCGTCAAGTGACGGAGGCAGTGGCGATCATGCCACTGCCTCCGTGCCGTTCATGCCACTTGACCGATCATCAGCCCCCGCCGCCACCGGCTCCGAAGCCTGTCGCCACCGCCGAGGGGTTGAGCTCCACGGAGTCGTCGGCACCGAGGACCGCGCCCGTGCTCTTCTTGCTGCGCCGCAGCCGGCCCTCCAGCCAGCTCGCGAAGGTGGTGAGGGCGAGGTTCAGCACGATGTAGATGGCCCCTACGACGATGAAACTTGCCACGACATTGGCGTAGTTGGCCGCCAGCGTGCTGCGCGCGTTGAGCAACTCGGTGAAGCCCAGCATCACGCCGCCCAGCGCGGTGTCCTTCACGATGACCACGAGCTGGCTGACGATGGCCGGCAGCATGGCGGTGACGGACTGCGGGAGCAGGATGCTCGTCATCGTCTGGCCCTTGCGCAGGCCGATCGCGTACGCGGCCTCCGTCTGCCCCTTGGGAAGGGACAGGATGCCGGCCCGCACGATCTCGGCGAGCACCGAGGCGTTGTAGAGCACCAGGCCGGTGACGACGGCGTACAGCGGCCGTTCCTCGCTGCCGATGCTCGTCGAGCGGACGTAGAACTCGTTCGCGAACAGCATCAGCAGCAGGACCGGGATCGACCGGAAGAACTCGACCACCACGCCGGCCGGGACGCGCACCCAGCGGTGGTCGGACATCCGGGCGATGCCGAAGAACGCGCCCAGGGGGAGGGCGATCACCATGGAGAGCCCGGCGGCCTTCAGGGTGTCGCCGAGGCCCGGCAGCAGATACGTCGTCCAGGCGTCCGACGTGGTGAACGGCTGCCACAGGGACCACTTCAACTGGCCCTTGTCGTCCATCGTCCGCCAGATCCACCACAGGAACAGGGCGAGCACGGCGAAGAAGACGACGGAGAGGAGCAGGTTGCGCCGCTTGGCGCTGGGGCCCGGCGCGTCGTAGAGCACGGAGGTCATCGCTTCACCGCCAGTCGCTTGCCGACCCAGCCCAGGATGAGGCCGGTGGGCAGGGTCAGTACCACGAAGCCGAACGCGAAGACCACGCCGATGGCGACCGTCTGGGCCTCGTTCTCGATCATCGTCTTCATCAGGCTGGCCGCCTCGGCGACACCGATCGCGGCCGCCACGGTGGTGTTCTTGGTCAGGGCGATCAGTACGTTGGCCAGCGGTCCGATGACCGCGCGGAACGCCTGCGGAAGGATGACGATCCGCAGCACCTGGCTGAAGCTCAGTCCGATGGCGCGGGCCGCCTCGGCCTGTCCGACGGGCACGGTGTTGATGCCGGAGCGCACCGCCTCGCAGACGAAGGCCGCGTGGTAGGCGATGAGCCCCAGCAGTGCCAGCCGGAAACCCTGCACCTTGAAGTCGTCGGACGCGCCCATCGTCACACCGAAGATGTCGGCGAGGCCGAGTGAGGTGAAGACGATGATGACCGTCAGGGGGATGTTCCGGACGGTGTTCACGTAGAAGGTGGCGAACCCTCGCATCAGAGGGACCGGGCTGACCCGCATCGCGGCCAGCAGGGTGCCCCAGACCAGGGAGCCAAGGGCGGAGATGGCGGCCAGTTTCACCGTCATCCAGAACGCCCCTAGGACGTCATAACCTTGAAGAAAGTCGAACACGATCTCCCGCGCTTCCGGGTATGGGGCCTGCCTTACCGGTGTTTTCTTCGGTTACTTGACGATGTTGCCGATCTTCGGGGCGGGCTCGTTCTTGTAGTTCGCCGGGCCGAAGTTCTTGGTGACCGCCGTCTGCCAGGCACCGCTGCTGACCATCTTCTCCAGCGCGGTGTTGATCTTGTTGACGGTCGCGGAGTCGCCCTTCTTGACGCCGATGCCGTAGTTCTCGTTGCTGAGCTTGAGGCCGGCGAGCTTGAACTGGCCCTTGAACTTGTCCTGCGCCGCGAAGCCCGCGAGGATCGAGTCGTCGGTGGTCACCGCGTCGACGGCACCGCTCTGCAGGGCGGCGATGCACTCCGAGTAGCCCGAGTTCTCCCGCAGGTTGGCCTTCGGGGCGATCTTGTCCTTGATGTTCTGCGCCGACGTGGAGCCGGTCACGGAGCAGAGGTTCTTGCCGTTGAGGTCCGTGGCCTTGGCGATGGTCGAGTTCTTCTTGACGAGCAGGTCCTGGTGGGCCAGCAGGTAGGGGCCGGCGAAGTCGACCTTCTGCTTGCGCTCGTCGTTGATCGAGTAGGTGGCCGCGATGAACTTGACGTCGCCGCGCGCCAGCGCGTTCTCACGGTCGGCGCTCTTGGTCTCGACCCACTCGATCTGGCTGGGCTTGTAGCCGAGCTGCCCGGCCACATAGGTCGCCACGTCCACGTCGAAGCCGGCGTAGGTCCCGTCCGGCTGCTTCAGGCCGAGGCCCGGCTGGTCGAATTTGATGCCGATCTTGATCTTGCCGCCGCCACCGGAGCCCGAACCGGAGTCGTTGCCGTCGCTGCTCCCGCAGGCCGTCGCGGCGAGCGAGAGGACGAGAGCGGTGGTCGCGAAGGCGGTGACCTTACGGAGCTTCATGATGAACATCCTTTGGCTGGTGAGGAGATGAGGGCCCGTCAGGGCGTGTGACGGGGGCCCTGAGGGCGTGCGAGGCCCTCAGCGGCAGTCGGCGGCCGCCCCGTCGTCCGCGGGCCGCCAGTGGCTGGCTGATCGCTGTTCGTCGCTGTTCGTCAGTGGTGAAGGATCTTCGACAGGAAGTCCTTGGCCCGATCGCTGCGCGGGTTGCTGAAGAACTGGTCCGGCACAGCTTCTTCGACGATGCGGCCGTCGGCCATGAACACCACTCGGTTGGCAGCCGAACGAGCGAAGCCCATCTCATGGGTGACGACGATCATCGTCATCCCGTCGCGGGCGAGCTGCTGCATGACCTCCAGGACCTCGTTGATCATCTCCGGGTCGAGGGCCGAGGTCGGCTCGTCGAAGAGCATCACCTTGGGGTCCATGGCCAGCGCCCGCGCGATCGCGACGCGCTGCTGCTGGCCGCCGGACAACTGGGCCGGGTACTTGTCCGCCTGGGTGGCCACGCCGACCCGGTCGAGCAGCGCCCGGGCCTTGTCCTCGGCCTGCTTCCGCTCGACCTTGCGGACCTTCATCTGGCCCAGCATCACGTTCTCCAGCACGGTCTTGTGCGCGAAGAGGTTGAAGGACTGGAAGACCATCCCGACATCGGCGCGCAGCCGGGCCAGCTCCCTGCCCTCCTGGGGCAGCGGCTTTCCGTCGATGGCGATCGCGCCCGAATCGATCGTCTCCAGGCGGTTGATGGTGCGGCACAGGGTGGACTTTCCGGATCCGGAAGGCCCGATCACCACGACGACCTCGCCGCGGGCGATCGTCAGATCGATGTCCTGGAGTACGTGCAACGCGCCGAAGTGCTTGTTGACGCTCTTCAGGACGACGAGTTCGCCGGTCGCGGCCACATCTTCCTTGGCCACCGATACTTCGGTCATCGCTTGCTGGCTCCGTCCTCGTCGGTTGCGGAGGACAGTAGTGAGGCCGTACGACCAGCGTCATCACATCTGAGCGAGATCTGAGCATCACGATCCGATAGCAATCGGACACGTGTCGTAGCAGTTTGTCGGAGTGACGCGTACCGGCTGGATAACGGAAGCTCCGCGCAACCGGAACCCGCTTGACGGCGTCTTCGTCCATCAGCGTGACTGCCTGGGTGCACGCGCGCGTGAGACGTGCTTTTGTACAGGCCGAGACCATACGAACGATGAACCGGAGGGGGCCGGGATGAGACTGCTCCTCGTCGAGGACGACAACCATGTCGCCGCCGCTCTGTCCGCGGTCCTGGCGCGGCACGGATTCGAGGTCACCCATGCCCGCAGCGGCGAGGAGGCCCTCCAGGCGCTCGTTCCCGAAAGCGACGGCTTCGGTGTCGTCCTCCTCGACCTGGGCCTGCCCGACCAGGACGGCTACGAGGTCTGCGGCAAGATCCGCAAGCGCACCAGCACCCCGGTGATCATGGTCACCGCCCGCTCCGACGTGCGCTCCCGCATCCACGGCCTCAACCTCGGAGCCGACGACTACGTGGTGAAGCCCTACGACACCGGCGAGTTGCTCGCCCGTATCCACGCCGTCAGCCGGCGCAGCGTCCACGAGGACGCGAGCGGGGGCGGCGACACCGCGCTGCGCCTGGGCCCGGTCCGCATCGAACTGCCCACCCGCCAGGTCAGCGTGGACGGTTCGGTCGTCCAACTGACCCGCAAGGAGTTCGATCTGCTCGCGCTGCTCGCCCAGCGTCCCGGGGTGGTCTTCCGGCGGGAGCAGATCATCAGCGAGGTGTGGCGCACCAGTTGGGAGGGCACGGGACGCACCCTGGAGGTGCATGTCGCGTCCCTGCGCGCCAAGCTGCGGATGCCCGCCCTGATCGAGACCGTACGAGGCGTCGGCTACCGGCTCGTCGCTCCGGCCTCGTAGCCTCCACCCGTGCGTACACGTCTCCTTCCGCTGCTCATCGTCCTGATGGCGGCCGTCCTGCTCGCGCTGGGCGTCCCGCTCGCCATCAGCGTCGCCGCCGCCCAGCAGCAGAAGGTGATCGTCGACCGTATCGACGACACCGCGCGGTTCGCGGCCCTCGCCCAGTTCGTCACCGACGCCCCCACCGGATCGCGTCCCTCCGACACGGCCCCGGACGAACGCCAGGAGACCCTGGACCGCGAACTCGCCAGCTATTACGAGGTCTACGGCATCCGCGCGGGTGTCTTCTACCGCACCGACACCTCCATGGCCAACGCGCCGGACGACTTCCTGCTGCCCAAGACCGGCGAGGTGCGCGAGGCGTTCGCCGAGGCACTGCTCAGCCGCCGCAGTCACGACCCGGAGCAGGTCTGGCCCTGGCAGCGCAACCACCTGGTCGTCGCCTCGCCGGTCATCCGGGACGGCGACGTCATCGCGGTCGTGGTCACCGACTCGCCCACCGGGCCGATGCGCTCACGGATCCTGCGCGGCTGGCTGACCATCGGCGCCGGCGAGATCGGCGCGATGCTGCTGGCGGTCGGCGCGGCCCTACGGCTGACCGGTTGGGTCCTGCGACCCGTACGGGTGCTCGACGCCACCACCCACGACATCGCCACCGGGCGCCTCAAGTCCCGGGTCGCGGCCGCCGGCGGTCCGCCGGAACTTCAGCGCCTGGCCCGCTCGTTCAACGAAATGGCGGACAACGTCGAGGACGTGCTGGAGCAGCAGCGCGCCTTCGTCGCCGACGCCTCGCACCAACTGCGCAACCCGCTCTCGGCGCTGCTGCTGCGTATCGAACTGCTCGCGCTCGAACTGCCGGAGGACAATGACGAGATCGCCTCGGTCCGCACGGAGGGCAAACGCCTGACCCAGGTCCTGGACGACCTGCTCGACCTGGCCCTGGCCGAGCATGCGGACGCGGACCTCAGGATCACCGACATCGGCGCGCTGACCGCCGAGCGCGTCGCGGCCTGGGCACCGACCGCCGAGGCCAAGGGCGTGCGCCTGGTGGGCAGTTGCCCGCCCACCACGGCCTGGGCCGATCCGATCACGCTGTCCAGCGCCCTGGACGCCGTGATCGACAACGCGGTGAAGTTCACGCCCGAGGACGAGTGCGTCGAGGTGACGGTCGCGTCGAACGGCGAGACTTCGACCGTCGTCGTCACCGACCACGGGCCGGGCCTCACCGAGGAGGAACTCGCCCGGGTCGGCGACCGCTTCTGGCGCAGCGGCCGCCACCAGAACATCAAGGGCTCCGGCCTCGGCCTGTCCATCTCCCAGGTCCTGCTGGCCGCGGGCGGCGGCTCCCTCACGTACGACCACCACGAGCCGCACGGCCTCAAGGTGACCATGTCGGTGCCCAGGAGCGGGCCCACGGCCTGAGGGGCCGTCAACGACCCTGGTGGGCCTACGGCTTGACGGAGCGGTAGTAGCGCCGGGCGCCCTCCTGCAGGGCCAGGGGGTCGGTGTAGATCGCCGTGCGCAGGTCCACCAACTGCGCGGAGTGGACGCGCTTGCCGATGCCGTCACGGCTCTTGATCACGACCTTGGTGACCCACTCCGTGAGCCTGGCGTCCATGTCCTTGCGGGTCATCAGCAGGTTGGACACGGCGATGGTCGGGACGGTGGCCCCCCGTTGGATGTCGGGGTAGGCCGACTCCGGCATGTTGGTGGCACGGTAGTAGCGGGTGACGTCGCCCTGCTCGTGCATCTTGGCCACGAGGTCCGCCCCGATCGGCACGAACTGGAACGCGTAGTGCTCGGCGAGGTCCTTCAGGCCGTCCGTCGGCAGCCCGCCCGACCAGAAGAAGGCGTCGATCTTGCCCCGCTTGAGCAGGTCCGGTCCGGTGTCGATACCGGCCGCCACCGGCTCGATGGCCTTCTTCGGGTCGATGCCGGCCGCCGCGAGCACCCGGTCGGCGATCAGCCGCACACCCGAGCGGTCCGGCCCTATGGCCACCCGCTTGCCCCGCAGGTCGGCGACCGAGTCGATGTCCGAGCCGCGCGGCACGATGAGTTGGACGTAGTCGTCGTACAGCCGCGCGACCCCGCGCAGCCCCGCGGCACCGGGCTTGCCGTCCGTCTCGTACGTCCCGACCGCGTCGGCCGCGGCGATGGTGAAGTCGGCGTGGCCGGTCGCCACGCGCGCGACGTTCTCCTGCGACCCGTCGCTGTTCACCAGCTTCACCTTGAGACCCGGCATGTCCTTGTCCAACTCGGCCCGCAGGAGCGAGCCGTACTTCTGGTAGACGCCGAGCGGTGTCCCGGTGCTGAAGGTGATCGTCCCGGTCGGCGGCTCGTCGCCCAAGGGCATCAGCCACCACACCAGCAGCCCGAGCACGACGAAGCCGGCGGCCGCGCCCTGCAGGGCCCGGCGCCTGCCGATACGGGAGAACAGCTTGAGCATGCGCGCGATCCTGCCAGCCCGTACGCGGTGCTGACCAGGGCCGGGCTCGCGGGCCCGGGGTGTCAGTGGCGGCCGTTAGGGTCGTGGCATGAGTTCCTCGCCCGCCGACCTGGTCCGCGAATTCCACCTCGCCTTCGGGCTGGACGCCCGCGGAACACCCACCGAGATCGCCCCCGACCTGGCCGCCCACCGGGGCGAACTACTCGCCGAGGAGGCCGCGGAGGTCGCCGAGGTCTCGGTCACCGGCCCCCTCGACCGGCTCGCGCACGAACTGGCCGACGTCGTCTACGTCGCGTACGGCACGGCTCTCGTCCACGGCATCGACCTCGACGCGGTGATCGCCGAGATCCACCGCTCCAACATGACCAAGATCGGCCCGGACGGCGAGATCACCCGCAGGGCCGACGGCAAGGTCCTCAAGGGCGAGCACTACGAGATGCCGGACGTGGCGGGGGTACTGCGCAAGCAGGGCTGGGGCGCCGACAGCCATGACCGGCCCACCGGAACTCCGCATTCCGAAGTGAGCTGAGCCATGGCGGTTCCCAGCCGCAGAAAGAGCCACTCCCGGCACCGCCTACCCTTGTGACATGAGCAGCGGTGACCGGAGCGGGGCAGTGGACGTCAAAACGTACGAAGTGCGCACCTACGGGTGCCAGATGAACGTCCACGATTCCGAGCGGCTCTCCGGTCTCCTGGAGGGCGCCGGTTATGTGCGCGCGCCCGAGGGCTCGGACGGTGACGCGGACGTCGTCGTCTTCAACACCTGCGCCGTGCGCGAGAACGCCGACAACCGGCTCTACGGCAACCTCGGGCGCCTCGCCCCGATGAAGACGAAGCGCCCCGGGATGCAGATCGCCGTCGGTGGCTGCCTCGCCCAGAAGGACCGCGACACCATCGTGAAGAAGGCGCCGTGGGTGGACGTCGTCTTCGGCACGCACAACATCGGCAAACTGCCGGTCCTGCTGGAACGCGCACGCGTGCAGGAAGAGGCGCAGGTCGAGATCGCGGAGTCCCTGGAGGCCTTCCCCTCGACGCTGCCGACCCGGCGCGAGAGCGCCTACGCGGCGTGGGTGTCGATCTCCGTCGGCTGCAACAACACGTGCACCTTCTGCATCGTTCCGGCGCTGCGCGGCAAGGAGAAGGACCGCCGGACCGGCGACATCCTCGCCGAGATCGAGGCCCTCGTTGGCGAGGGCGTCTCCGAGATCACACTGCTCGGCCAGAACGTCAACGCATACGGCTCCGACATCGGCGACCGCGAGGCCTTCAGCAAGCTGCTGCGCGCCTGCGGCTCGATCGAGGGCCTGGAGCGCGTCCGCTTCACGTCCCCGCACCCGCGCGACTTCACCGACGACGTCATCGCCGCGATGGCCGAGACGCCGAACGTCATGCCGCAGTTGCACATGCCGATACAGTCCGGCTCCGACCCGATCCTCAAGGCCATGCGCCGGTCCTACCGCCAGGAGCGCTACCTGGGGATCATCGAGAAGGTCCGCGCGGCCATCCCACACGCCGCCATCACCACCGACATCATCGTGGGCTTCCCCGGGGAGACCGAGGAGGACTTCGAGCAGACGATGCACGCGGTCCGGGAGGCACGCTTCGCGCAAGCGTTTACGTTCCAGTACTCCAAGCGGCCCGGCACCCCGGCCGCGACCATGGAGAACCAGATCCCCAAGGAGGTCGTCCAGGCACGCTACGAGCGTCTGGTGGCCCTCCAGGAGGAGATCTCCTGGGACGAGAACAAGAAGCAGGTCGGCCGCACCCTGGAGCTGATGGTCGCCGAGGGCGAGGGCCGCAAGGACGGTGCCACCCACCGACTCTCCGGACGCGCGCCCGACAACCGCCTGGTCCACTTCACCAAGCCGGACCAGGAGGTCCGCCCCGGTGACGTGGTCACGGTCGAGATCACCTACGCCGCCCCGCACCACCTCCTCGCCGAGGGCCCCACCCTGAACGTGCGCCGCACGCGCGCGGGCGACGCCTGGGAGAAGCGGAACGCGGCCGAGGCCGCCAAGCCGGCCGGCGTGATGCTGGGCCTGCCGAAGATCGGCGTGCCCGCGCCGCTGCCGGTCGCCACGGCGAGCGGCTGCGGCTGCGGCTGAGGCCGCGACCCGCTGAGCGGCGCCGACGAGTCCGCGGGCGCGGCCCTGTGGACCGTCTGAGCGCCTTGTTAGTGTTCCGGCCATGCTCGTAGCCGCCGCCGTCTGCCCCTGCCCCCCGATCCTCGTCCCCGCTGTCGCCGCCGGTGCCGCGCCCGAGCTGGCCGCCGCGCGGGCCGCGTGCAGCGATGCCCTGGGGGTGCTCGCCGCCGCCCGGCCCGACCGCCTGGTGGTCGTCGGGCCCGCCGAGCGGAGCGGGCGCGGACCGCACCCCGAGGGCACCCGGGGTTCGTTCCGCGGCTACGGAGTGGATCTCGACGTACGGCTGGGCAAGGACGGCGCGGACAGTGCCACGGCGTCGGAGCGCGAGCTTCCGCCGTCGCTCGCCGTCGCCGCGTGGCTGCTGGAGCGGACCGCGTGGTCCGACGCCCCGATCGAGGGGCTCGGTGTGGGGGAACCTCTTGAGGCCGAGCGGTGTATGGAAGTCGGCAGGGGCATCGTCGCGCAGGCAGAGCGGGTCGCGCTGCTGGTGATGGGCGACGGCAGCGCGTGCCGGACGCTGAAGGCACCCGGCTATCTCGACGAGCGGGCGGCACCCTTCGACGCGGAGGTCGCGCGTGCGCTGGGGGCGGCGGACGTGGCGGCCCTCACAGCGCTGGACGCCGAGCTGGCGTACGAACTGAAGGCCTCCGGCCGCGCCGCCTGGCAGGTCCTCGCGGGCGCGGCGGAGGGCGCGAACCTCGGGGGCGCGCTGCTGTTCGAGGACGCGCCGTACGGGGTCGGGTACATGGTCGCGAGCTGGTCGTAGGCGCGGGCGCGCAGGACGGGGTGAGGTGCCCTGCGTGCACGGCATCCGCCCGACCCCGAAACGGCGGACGGCCGGGGAGCTGTACGCTCCGCGGCCGTCCGCCGATCGATGTGCCGGTGCCGTTCAGGAAGCCGGCGGGGGTGACTCGGGCGGCGGTGTGCGCGTGCCGCCGTCCGCCGGTCCGGTGCTCCCCGGGTCGCCCTTGTGCGCGATTCGGTCCATGGCGTCCTTGGCCTTGCCCGTACCCGACTGGATCTTGTCGCTGTACTTGCCCTTGGTCTTCTCGTCGACCATTTTCGCGGCCTTCTCCAAGCCGCTCTCGATCTTGCCTCCGTGCTGCTGAGCGAGGCCCGAGACCTTGTCCTTCGCCGGGGCGAGTTTGGCCTTCAAACCGTCCATCAGACCCATGGTTCACCTTTCACGCGGGGTAGTTACGTGCGGGCGCCTTCGCCGGCCTCGCTGTCGGCGGCCTTGTCGGCGGACTGCTGCTTGGGGATCCCGACGCCGTCCGCGGCCTCGTCGGCCTCCGTAGCCGTCGTCTCCGCCGAGTCGTCAACCCCCGCCTTCGCTCCGGTCTCCGCCGCCTCGTCCGCCGCTTCACCCGCCATGGGCTCGGCCGGCTGCGTGTCGGCCTGCGTTTCGGCGGTGGCCGCCTCCTCCGTAGCCTTCGACCTCCGAAGAAGCCGGTCAAAAACGCCCATATCCACTCCATACGTTACTCATGCGGGCGAAATCCCGCGTAGCCCGGTGCGTCCGTTTGCGTCGTCCGGGTCACCGCCTCCAGAAATCGGCGGCGGGACATCTCGCAACGGGCAACGACCTCATGAGCGTGCTGTCACGTAACTCGTTCGAGGCGAGGGGCTGACGTTTGCGAGACTGGGACCGTGAGCAGCGCACCCCCCACCCCCCGAGTCATCGCCGTCGTCGGACCGACCGCGGCCGGAAAGTCCGATCTGGGCGTCTTCCTGGCCCAGCGTCTGGGGGGCGAGGTCGTCAACTCCGACTCCATGCAGCTCTACCGAGGGATGGACATCGGCACCGCCAAGCTGACGCCGGAGGAACGCGGCGGCATCCCGCACCACCTCCTGGACATCTGGGACGTGACGGTCACGGCGTCCGTCGCCGAGTACCAGCGGCTCGCCCGCGAGCGCATCGACGCACTGCTCGCCGAAGGACGCTGGCCGATCCTGGTCGGCGGCTCCGGGCTGTATGTGCGCGGGGCGGTCGACAACCTGGAGTTCCCGGGCACCGACCCCGAGGTCCGGGCCCGCCTGGAGGAGGAGCTGGCACTGCGCGGCTCAGGAGCCCTGCATGCCCGCCTGGCCGCCGCCGACCCCGAGGCCGCGCACGCGATCCTGCCCAGCAACGGCCGCCGTATCGTCCGGGCCCTGGAGGTCATCGAGATCACCGGCAAGCCCTTCACCGCCAACCTCCCCGGTCACGACTCGGTCTACGACACCGTCCAGATCGGCGTCGACGTGGCGCGTCCCGAACTCGACGAGCGCATCGCGCGCCGGGTCGACCGGATGTGGAGCGCGGGACTCGTGGACGAGGTGCGGGCGCTGGAGGCGCGCGGCCTGCGCGAGGGGGTCACGGCGTCCCGTGCGCTGGGCTATCAGCAGGTGCTCGCGGCGCTCGCGGGGGAGTGCACGGAACAGGAGGCGCGCGCGGAGACCGTGCGTGCCACCAAGCGCTTCGCGCGCCGCCAGGATTCGTGGTTCAGGCGCGATCCCCGGGTGCACTGGTTGAGTGGGGCTGCGGCGGATCTCACAGAACTTCCGCACCTGGCACTGGCGTTGGTCGAACGACCGGTCACAGCCTGATCACGTCATGGCATCGGGACGCTCCGGCCGCGGTTCCGGCCTTCGGGGGCGTGCCATCATCGAGCTTCGATCGACCAAGTGGAGTCCGAGTTGGGAGGGCGCGTGGCGATGGAGGCCGGCCCTCGCGACACCGCAGAAGGCATCGAGCAGGTCACCACGGACCGTGGCGAACCGGAAGAGGGCGACGGCCTACTGAGCCCGGACGGCCCGGACGAGATCCAGGGCGGTGTGACCGCCGACGGTCCCGGGCCCGACGAGATGTTCGCCGGACCCGAGGTCGAGGTCGAGTTGCGCCCGCAGCGCCGTCTGCGCATCTGGCAGCTCGCCCCCATCGTGGCGCTGGCCGCGGTCGGCTCCCTGATGTTCGCCTTCCCGCTCGCCTTCGACTTCGGCGACAGCGGGGCCGTGGTCGCCATGCTCGGCCTGCTCATCTGCTCCTGCGCGGCCGGCTGGGGCATGACGGCCGCCCGTCGCGTCGGCTACACCTGGCCCGGCTTCCCGCAGCGCGGCTCGGGGCGCGGCCTGGACTGGCGGGTCGTCGTCGCCTACTCCCTGGTGGTGGGCGTGGTCGTGGTCCTCGCCGTGTGGCGTGTGGCGCGGTTGCGCTAGTCACCGTGATCGCCGGGCTGTCATAGCCACCCCGTACGATCGAGGAATGAGCACGCGGATCGCCTTCCTCAAGGGACACGGCACCGAGAACGACTTCGTGATCGTCCCGGACCCCGAGAACGTCATCGGCCTCTCTCCGGCCGCCGTGGCCGCCCTGTGCGACCGCCGCGCGGGCATCGGCGGTGACGGACTGCTGCACGTCGTACGGTCCGCCGCACACCCCGAGGCGCGGGACATGGCGGGCGAGGCGGAGTGGTTCATGGACTACCGCAACGGCGACGGCTCGGTCTCCGAGATGTGCGGCAACGGAGTGCGTGTGTTCGCGCGCTATCTCCAGCGCGCCGGACATGTGGCCGCAGGAGACCTCGCGGTCGCCACGCGCGGGGGAGTCAAGACCGTCCACATCGCCAAGACCGCATCCATCAGCGGCTCCGCCGCGGGCGACATCACCGTCGGCATGGGCAAGGCGCGTCTCCCCGAAGGGGAGGTCACGGTCCGCGTCGGCGGACGTAGCTGGCCCGCGCGGAACGTGAACATGGGCAACCCGCACGCGGTCGCCTTCGTCGACGACCTCGCGCACGCCGGCGACCTGTACTCCCCGCCGCCCTTCAGCCCGGCCACCGCCTACCCGGACGGGGTGAACGTGGAGTTCGTGGTCGACCGCGGCCCCCGGCACGTCGCGCTGCGCGTGCACGAGCGCGGCGCCGGCGAGACCCGCTCGTGCGGCACGGGCGCGTGCGCGGTCGCCGTGGCCGCGGCCCGGCGGGACGGCGCCGACCCGGCCGTCACCGGCACGCACACGACGTACACCGTCGACGTGCCCGGTGGAACGCTGGTGATCACCGAGCGGCCCGACGGACAGATCGAGATGACCGGTCCCGCGGTGATCGTCGCCGAGGGCGAGATCGACACCGCATGGCTGGAAAACGCCATCCGCTGAACGAGTGATGTGCAGTACTGGCCGCTCCGGACACCTCGATCCGCAGTCTCCGGTGTCCGGCGCTGCTGGAAACCACGGCTGATCCCGTATGGGGTGGCGCAAAACCGTAAACCTCCCGACCTTCGCTCGAATGGGTGATCCGTTTCACGCTCGGCGAGAGGCGGTCAGTCGCACGTGGTGGGCTCGGTAGCATCAAGCACCGGCCCGGACGGGGGATCGTCACCATCCCCTGAGCCGAGTACGCCATGGGGCACCCGTCCGCCGGTCAAGCAGCCGGAGGTGCCCATGAGTGCGGAGGCCACGAACCCTGCGAGCCCAGGCCCTGTGATCAACACAGTGCCCCGCAGGAAGGCCCGCCCCAGGATCGACCTGCGCCGGCTCGGCCGAGCCGCCCTGCTCGGCCCGGCCGCCCGCGACCGGCTGCCCGACGCCATCGGCCATGTCGCCGAGGCGCACCGCGCCCACTATCCGGACGCCGACCTCGAACCACTGCGCCGCGCCTGGGTCCTGGCCGAGTCCTCCCACCGCGGCCAGATGCGCAAGAGCGGTGAGCCGTACATCACACACCCCCTCGCCGTGACCCTGATCCTCGCCGAACTCGGCGCCGAGACCACGACGTTGACAGCCTCCCTGCTCCACGACACCGTCGAGGACACGGAGGTGACACTCGATCAGGTCGGCGAGGAGTTCGGCGCCGAGGTGCGCTATCTGGTCGACGGCGTCACGAAGTTGGAGAAGGTCGACTACGGAGCCGCCGCCGAGCCGGAGACGTTCCGCAAGATGCTCGTCGCCACCGGCAGCGACGTCCGGGTGATGTCGATCAAACTCGCCGACCGGCTGCACAACATGCGCACCCTGGGCGTGATGCGCCCCGAGAAACAGGCCCGCATCGCCAAGGTCACCCGGGACGTCCTCATCCCGCTCGCCGAACGCCTCGGTGTCCAGGCCCTCAAGACCGAACTGGAGGACCTGGTCTTCGCGATCCTCCACCCCGAGGAGTACGACCACACGCGCGAGTTGATCGTCGACAACGCCTCCCGCGCGGACGACCCGCTCGCCGAGGTCAGCGACGAGGTGCGCACCGTCCTGCGCGACGCCGACATCCAGGCCGAAGTCCTCATCCGGCCACGGCACTTCGTCTCGGTGCACCGCGTCGCCCGCAAGCGCGGCAGGCTGCGCGGCGCCGACTTCGGCCGCCTCCTGGTGCTGGTGAACGAGGACGCGGACTGTTACGGCGTCCTCGGCGAACTGCACACCTGCCTGAAGCCCGTCGTCTCGGAGTTCAAGGACTTCATCGCCGTACCCAAGTTCAACCTGTACCAGTCGCTGCACACCGCCGTCGCCCACACGGACGGCCAGGTCGTCGAAGTCCTCATCCGCACCCACCAGATGCACAAGGTCGCCGAGGCCGGCGTCATCGCGCTCGGCAATCCCTACGCTCCTCCTTCGGAGGAGCAGCAGACCGCGCACGACGGGGAGCGCGCCGACCCCACCCGGCCCGGCTGGCTCTCCCGGCTCCTCGACTGGCAGGAGGGCGCGCCCGACCCGGACACCTTCTGGTCGACGCTCCGCGAGGACCTCGCCCAGGACCGCGAGATCACCGTGTTCCGGCCCGACGGCGGCACCCTGGGCCTGCCCGACGGCGCGACCTGTGTGGACGCCGCGTACGCGCAGTACGGCGAGGACGCCCACGCCTGCATCGGCGCCCGCGTCAACGGCCGCCTGGCGACCCTCAGCACGGTCCTGAAGGACGGCGACACCGTCCAGCTCCTCATGGGCCAGGACCCGGCCTCCGAGCCCTCCAGGGAGTGGCTGGAGCACGCGCACACACCCGCAGCCCGCATCGCCATCCAGCGGTGGATCGCGGCCCACCCGGGACGCGGCGACGAAGAGGCCGCCGCAGCGGACGAGGAGGCGCAGAGCGTCCGATCGGCGCCCCCCGCCTCCGAGGACACCCCGGACACGGCCGCCGAGAGCCCCGCCGCGCCCGTCGTGGACCAGCCCGGCGCGACCGTACGGCTCGCCGGCTGCTGTACGCCCGTACCGCCCGACGAGGTCACCGGGTTCTCGGTGCGCGGCGGGGTCGTGACCGTCCACCGCGTGGAGTGCGCCGCCGTGGCGCAGATGAAGAGCGTGGGGCGCGCGGAGGTCGGTGTGCGCTGGGGCGACACCACCGAGTGCCGGGTCACGCTGGTAGCCGAATCGTTCGGCCGCCCGCATCTGCTCGCCGATCTCACCGAGGCGATCGCCCTGGAGGGCGCGGAAATCGTCTCGGCGACCGTCGAACCCCCGAGCCAGCAGCGCGTCCGCCACACCTACACACTCCAACTCCCGGACGCCGCCCACCTCCTGACCCTCATGCGAGCGATGCGCAATGTGCCGGGCGTCTACGACGTGACCCGCGCCCAGCACCACACGACGGCCTTCTGAGCCCCGCGCCGGGCCGCGCCTACCGGCCCGCCGGGGCACGCGCCCGCTCGCGCGCCCCGGTGCGCGCGGAGCCCCGTAGACCGCCGGAAGACCCCGTTCGAGTGGGCCGGGCGCGAGTCGTCGCCGTGCGGCA
The DNA here is from genome assembly GCF_040605995.1 of Streptomyces sp. NPDC005492. Lineage (NCBI taxonomy): Bacteria > Bacillati > Actinomycetota > Actinomycetes > Kitasatosporales > Streptomycetaceae > Streptomyces > Streptomyces sp. NPDC005492. The sequence goes on along the minus strand of NZ_JBEXDX010000053.1, from coordinate 38,821 downwards.
CGCGCGCGCTGGTAGCGGTGGTCCATGCTGCTCACCCTCCGCACCGCGACCCCTGGGGCCGGTAACAGGACCCCCCGAAGGCTGAAGGCGGCCCTGCTCGCCTCCGCCGTGTCCGTCTGCCTCGTCGCCGCGAGCGCTCCGCCCGCGCCCCTGGGCATCGGTGACCGACTCTTCCCCGACCTGGGCAACCCGGGCTACGACGTGGCGTCGTACGACCTCTCCTTCACCTATCCCGGCACCAACAGCAAGCCGCTCCAGGCCGTCACCACCATCGACGCCTGGACGACCGAGAGGCTGGACCGGATCAACCTCGACTTCGCGCACGGCACCGTGGACTCGGTCGAGGTCGACGGGCGGCCGGCCACCTTCACGAGCGCCGGCGAGGACCTGGTCGTCACCCCGAAGGAGCCGCTTTCCGAGGGCAGTTGGACGCGGATCACCGTGCGGCACACCAGCGACCCCGTGTCCGCCAAGGGGCAGGACGGCGGCTGGGTGCGCACCAAGGACGGGCTCGCCATGGCCAACCAGGCTGACGCCGCGCATCTGGTGTTCCCCTGCAACGACCATCCCTCCGACAAGGCGATGTTCACCATCCGGGTCACCGCGCCCAACGCCTACACCGCCGTCGCCAACGGACTGCCGACCGGCGTCGAGAAGGACGGCGGGAACACCACCTGGACGTACCGCACCCAGCACCCCATGGCCACCGAGCTCGCCCAGGTGTCCATCGGCCGCTCCGCCGTACTGCACCGCACCGGACCGCACGACCTGCCGATGCGCGACGTCGTCCCCGCCCAGGACGTCCAGAAGCTCGAACCGTGGCTCAAGAAGACCCCCGACCAGATCGCCTGGATGGAGAGCAAGGTCGGCCGGTACCCCTTCGAGACATACGGGCTGCTCATGGCCGACGCGTCCACGGGCTTCGAACTAGAGACGCAGACGATCTCTCTCTTCGAGAGAGATCTCTTCACCGAGCCCGGCTACCCCAAGTGGTACGTCGAGTCGATCATGGTGCACGAGCTGTCCCACCAGTGGTTCGGCGACAGCGTCAGCCCCCGCGCCTGGTCCGACCTGTGGCTCAACGAAGGACACGCCACCTGGTACGAGGAGCTGTACGCCCAGGAGAAGGCCCACAGGCCCATGGAGACGCGCATGAAGGCCGCCTACGGCGCCTCCGACGGCTGGCGCGCCGCCGGCGGACCGCCCGCGCTCCCCAAGGCACCCGCGCCCGGCCAGAAGATCGGCATCTTCCGCCCGAACGTCTACGACGGCGCCGCCCTCGTCCTCTACGCGCTGCGCCAGGAGATCGGCCGCCCGGCCTTCGAACGCCTGGAACGGACCTGGGTCAGCCTCCACCACGACGGCACGGCCACCACGGCGGACTTCGAGGACCTCGCCTCCGAGATCTCCGGCCGCGACCTCAGCGACTTCTTCAAGGCCTGGCTCTACGGCGAGAAGACCCCGCCGATGCCGGGCCACCCGGACTGGACCTCGCAGCAGCCCACGCCGCCGCGGAAGCCCGCGAAATAAGGCGGTGACGTGGCGATCCGTGCCGTGCGACCATCGTCGGGTCGGCGGCGCGGTCCACCGGGAATCTCCGGAGGCCCTCGCACGTTATGACCTTTGCAGCACTCTCATCGAAGCTCATCGACGTAAGGATCCAATGACCTCCTCTTCTTCCCCTTCCCAGGACACTGAGCGCCTCGCGCACGCCTACCCCGAAGGTCTTCGGGCCGATGCCCTGATGGAAGAGGACGTCGCCTGGAGCCACGAGATCGACGGAGACCGGGACGGCGACCAGTTCGACCGCTCCGAGCGCGCGGCCCTGCGCCGTGTGGCGGGCCTCTCCACCGAGCTCGAGGACGTCACCGAGGTCGAGTACCGACAGCTCCGCCTGGAGCGCGTCGTACTCGTCGGCGTCTGGACCACGGGAACGGTCCAGGACGCGGACAACTCCCTCGCCGAGCTGGCCGCCCTCGCGGAGACCGCGGGCGCCCTGGTGCTCGACGGTGTCGTCCAGCGCCGCGACAAGCCGGACGCGGCCACCTACATCGGCTCCGGCAAGGCCAACGAACTGCGGGACATCGTCCTGGAGACCGGCGCCGACACGGTCATCTGCGACGGTGAGCTGAGCCCGGGCCAGTTGATCCACCTGGAAGACGTCGTCAAGGTCAAGGTCATCGACCGTACGGCCCTGATCCTCGACATCTTCGCCCAGCACGCCAAGTCCCGAGAGGGCAAGGCACAGGTCGCGCTCGCGCAGATGCAGTACATGCTGCCGAGGCTCCGCGGCTGGGGTCAGTCGCTGTCCCGTCAGATGGGCGGCGGCTCGGGCGGCGGCCTCGCCACCCGTGGTCCCGGTGAGACCAAGATCGAGACGGACCGGCGTCGTATCCGCGAGAAGATGGCGAAGATGCGCCGGGAGATCGCGGACATGAAGACCGGCCGTGACATCAAGCGCCAGGAGCGCCGTCGCCACAAGGTGCCCTCGGTCGCGATCGCCGGTTACACCAACGCCGGCAAGTCGTCCCTGCTCAACCGCCTCACGGGCGCGGGCGTCCTGGTCGAGAACGCGCTGTTCGCGACCCTCGACCCGACCGTGCGCCGGGCCGAGACCCCGGGCGGACGGCTGTACACGCTGGTCGACACCGTCGGCTTCGTCCGGCACCTGCCGCACCACCTGGTCGAGGCCTTCCGCTCCACGATGGAGGAGGTCGGCGACGCCGACCTGATCCTGCACGTGGTCGACGGTTCGCACCCGGTCCCGGAGGAGCAACTGGCCGCCGTACGCGAGGTGATCCGGGATGTCGGCGCCACCAAGGTGCCCGAGATCGTCGTGATCAACAAGGCGGACGCGGCCGACCCGCTGACCCTCCAGCGGCTGATGCGGAACGAGAAGCGCTCCATCGCCGTCTCGGCCCGCACCGGCCAGGGCATCGACGAGCTGCTCGCGCTCATCGACAACGAACTGCCGCGCCCCTCGGTCGAGATCGAGGCCCTCGTGCCGTACACCCACGGCCAACTGGTCGCCCGCGCCCACTCCGAGGGCGAGGTGATCTCCGAGGAGCACACCCCGGAGGGCACCCAGCTCAAGGCGCGGGTGCATGAGGAACTGGCGGCGGATCTCGCGCCGTACGTCCCGGCACAGCTGGCCTGACCGGTCGTAGCACAACCGAAGGCCCGCACCCTGAGACGACAGGGAGCGGGCCTTCGGCGTGCCGTGGTCGGCGACCGTGCCTACTGGTCGGCGAACTTTTTGCTGACCGAGTCGTACACGCCCTTGGCCACATCACCCAGCCGCGGACCCGCCAGCCAGCCCGAAGTCACCGGCCCTATCGAGGTGTTGGACACCAGTGACGGCTTGCCGTCCGAGCCCGTCTCGACCCAGCCGCCACCGGACGAACCGCCGGTCATGCTGCAGCCGATGCGGTACATCGTCGGGTCCGAGGCACTGATCGACAGCCGCCCCGGCCTGCCCGCGCACTGGTACAGCGTCGAGCCGTCGTACGGCTTCGCCGCCGGGTAGCCGGTCGCCGTGATGCTCGACACCTTCGGCACGGCCGGCGCGTCGAAGTTCACCGGCAGTGCCGAACCGACCGTCTCCTCAAGGGACTTGCCCCCGTTGCCCTTCTCGGGCGTCACATGGATCACCGCGTAGTCGTACGACGAACCCTGCCCGCCCGTCTCGCCGCCCTGGTCGATCCACTGCTGCGAGGTCTGCGCCCAGTCGGCCCACCACACACCGTACGGAGCGACCTGGTCCCGGCCGGCGGTCTCCAACTGCGCTGTCGTCATACCCGCGTTGTTGTACGACGGCACGAACGCGGTGTTGCGGTACCAGCCGCCCTTCTTGCCCGCGTGCACGCAATGGCCCGCCGTCCACACGAGGTTGGACTTGCCCGGGTGCGCCGGGTCCTCCACGACCGTCGCCGAGCAGACCATCGTGCCCTCGGGGGAGTCGAAGAACACCTTGCCCGCCGTCGCCGCGTTGGCGTGGTACGTAGGCGACACGGCCTTCGCGTCCACCACCGCGGGCGTCGGGTCGGTCACGCCCTGGTCACCGGAGATGTCGTTGGTGTCGACACCCTTGTCCGGGTCGTCGGCGCCCCGCATCCGGCCGGAACTCCACAGCCCCTTGATGATCGGGTTGATGTAGTCGTCGGCCTCGCGCAGCCAGTCGTCCCTGTTCCAGTTCTTCCAGGCGCCGTTCTTCCACTTGTCGATGTCGATCCCGTGCTCTTTGAGCTTGTTCCTGATGTCGTCCGGGATCTTGATCTTGCCGTCGCCGGTGGCAACGCTGGTCGCGGACGCGGTGGCCTGGCCGTCCGCCTTGGTGTCACCGGAGCCGCAGGCGGTCGCGGTGAGCGCCAGCGCCGAGGCGAGGGCAACCGCGGTCAGCGCAGAGGACGTTCCGCGACGCGCGCCGCTCCCTCGATGCGCGGTGAAGGACGGCCGTATCGATCGCATGGTCTTTTACTCCCCCTGGTGAACGGACGGTGCGCCACGGCTGTGATCTCAGCCGGAACTCATGGTGGGTTCACGCTGAACTCACGGCCTTCAGGAACGGCATCACACACTATGCGCTCGCTGTGGGGGACTTCCCACGGAACGGCAACGGTTCCGTCACGGCAAGGATCTTGAACCAACCCGTAACCCCTTGGGCGGTACGGAGGTTGGCAGCGACGGGGGTCTGTCGTCGGTGCGCGGTCCCCTGCGCTCGTGGCGACGCGAGATCTCAACTCGCCTGTGGACAGCTCGCTTTCGGAGGCGGGAGGGACGGAGAGCCGTGGCCGAGTCTGCGTTCGGGGGATGTGGACCCGCCGGGGTCGCGGTGGGCGAAGCACGCGGGGCACAGGAGGGGATTCTCCGGCGCCAGACCGCGCGCGAGCCGGCGGCCCGGACCTACGCACGCGCCCTTCCCGTCGTGCCGGTGCGGGCCCGCGGCCTGACCATCGAGGGCGCGGACGGCCGCCGCTACCTGGACTGCCTCTCGGGCGCCGGGACGCTGGCGCTCGGGCACAACCACCCCGTGGTCCTGGAGGCGATCCGCGGTGTCCTCGACTCGGGCGCCCCGCTGCACGCCCTCGACCTCGCCACTCCCGTCAAGGACGCCTTCGTCACCGAGCTGTTCCGCACGCTGCCGCCCGCACTCGCCGAGCACGCGCGCGTGCGGTTCTGCGGACCGGCCGCCACCGACGCGGTCGAGACCGCCTTCCGACTGGTCCGGGCCGCGACCGGGCGCACCGGAATCCTCGCCGTCAGCGGCGCGCTCGAAGCCTCCGGTGGGGCTTGCGGCCCCCGCCTTCCCCACCCTCGGGACCACCGCTGCCCGTTCGGCGTCGGCGGCCCGCATGGCGCCGAACTCGCCGCCCGCTGGAGCGAATCCGCCCTCGACGACCCCGAGTCCGGTCTGCCGGGCCCCGCCGGACTGATCCTCGAACCCGTCCAATGGGACGGCGGAGTGATCCCCGCCCCCGACGACTGGGTGCGGCGCATCCGCCGGCTCACCGCCGACCGCTCCATCCCGTTGATCGCCGACGAGGTCCAGACGGGCGTCGGCCGAACCGGCGCCTTCTGGGCGGTCGAACACAGCGGAGTCACCCCCGACGTGATGGTCCTCTCCAACGCCATCGGCGGCAGCCTGCCCCTGTCGGTCGTCGTCCACCGCGACGACCTCGACCTCTGCCGACCCGGCCCCCACACAGGTCCGTTCCGCGGCAACCAACTCGCCATGGCCGCCGGCACGGCGACTCTCTCCTACGTCCGCGAGAACGGCCTCGCTGGACGCGCGGCCGCACTCGGGGCGCGGATGCTCGCCCAACTTCGGGGACTGACCGATGAGTTCACGTGTGTGGGGGATGTGCGGGGGCGGGGGTTGATGATCGGGGTCGAGTTCGTTGGTGAGGACGCGGGCGGGTGCGGGGCGGACCCGGCCTCGCTGTTGCGACCTGTGGACCGTCCCGGTCCTGCCGCTTCCGAACTCGCCGCCGCGGCCCAACAGGAGTGCCTTCGCCGCGGCCTCATCGTCGAGCTCGGCGGCCGCCACGCGAGCGTCGTACGCCTCCTCCCACCGCTCACGATCACCGACGGGCAGGCGACAGCGGTACTCGACCGCTTGTCCGACGCGGTGGAAGCCGTGGCGCGCGGCCAGACCGACCGCGACACCGCGCGAACCGGCCACTGACCTGTAGCACCAGTCGCAGCGAAACACCTCCCGAGGAACACTCTTGAACCCCACGCCCACCCCTGACGGGGAGCAGCCGCGCGGCACGACCACCGATCTCCTGGAGCACCCGGACCCCCACACGGCCGCCCAGACCGCGGCCGTCGAAAACCTCCTGCGCTGCTGGGTACGCGAAACGAACCTCTCCGCACCGGCAGACGGCACCCTCCGCATCTCCCTCCCCGCCACCGGTACCGCCCTGCTCGCCGAGGTCCACTACTGGTCCCCGACGGGCTGGCACCGTTTCGGCCTCCCCCACCTCTCGGACGCTCCCCATGGTGCGCCACCGGCCGACGCGGTCACGGTCGCGGCCCTGCTGGCGCGGGAGGCGGCCGCGCACGGTGGCGGCTCTGCACCGGAGACCGCGACCGCAACCGTTACCGGGCCGGAAACCGTGACCGACCTGGTGGCCCGTGTGGCCGACTCCGTCCGCCGTACCGTCACTTTCATCACCGACCGCCGGGCAAGCCCGACCGACGGTCCCGATCTCTTCCTCTCCGCCGAACAGGCTCTCCTCCTCGGCCACCCGTTGCACCCGACCCCGAAGAGCCGCGAGGGCCTCTCCGAAGCCGAAGTCCGCCTGTACTCACCGGAGTTGCGCGGTTCCTTCCCGCTGCACTGGCTGGCTGTCGCCCCTTCCGTACTCGCCACCGACTCGGCCTGGACCGAACGCGGCCGCCCGGTCCCCGCCGCCCAGATCACCGCCAGGCTCGCCGGAACGGAACTGCCGCTGCCCGAGGGCCATGCCGCCCTTCCCCTGCACCCCTGGCAGTGGCGCGAGATCCAGCACCGCGCCGACATCGCGGCCCTGCTCGACGCCGGCCTGATCCAGGACCTCGGCCCGCATGGCACCCCGTGGCACCCCACCTCCTCCGTCCGGACCGTCCACCGATCCGGCGCCCCCGCCATGCTCAAGTTGTCCCTGGGCCTCCGCATCACCAACTCCCGTCGTGAGAACCTCCGCAAGGAACTCCACCGTGGCGTCGAGGTGCACCGCCTGCTGCGCAGCGGTCTGTCCAAGGAGTGGCAGGTCGCCCACCCGGGCTTCGACATCGTCCGCGACCCGGCCTGGCTGGCCGTCGACGCGCCGACCGAGTGCGGTGGCGGCTCGGGCGGGCGGGACGGCCGCGTGCCCCTGGCCGGCATCGATGTGGTGATCCGGCACAACCCGTTCGGCGCGTCCGACGACGTGTCCTGCATCGCGGGGTTCGTCTCACCCAGGCCGTACGCCGGGCCGGGCGTCACCGTGGGCGGACCGGCGACCACCTCGAACACCGACCATTCCGCGTCCGGCGCTCCACTGTCGTGGTCCCGTCTGGCCGAGGTCGTCACAGGCCTCGCCGCTCGGACCGGTCGGCCGCAGGGAGCCGTCGCCGCCGAGTGGTTCCTGCGCTACCTGGAACAGGTCGTCCGGCCCGTGCTGTGGCTGGACGGCGAGGCGGGGATCGCCCTGGAGGCACACCAACAGAACACGCTGCTGCTCTTGGACGCCGAAGGCTGGCCCGCGGGCGGCCGCTACCGCGACAACCAGGGCTACTACTTCCGTGCGTCCCGTCGCGGGGACCTCGACGCCCGACTGCCCGGCATCGGCGAACACAGCGACACCTTCGTATCCGACGAGGTCACCGACGAGCGCTTCGCGTACTACCTCGCGATCAACAACGTGCTCGGTCTCATCGGAGCGTTCGGTTCGCAACGTCTCGCCGACGAGCGGTTGTTGCTCTCCGCCTTCCGCCGCTTCCTCCGCGACGTCGCCTCCGGTCCCGTCAGGCTGCGTACCTCCCTGCCGGCCCGCCTGCTCGACTCACCCGTCCTCCGCTGCAAGGCCAACCTGCTGACCCGGCTGCACGGCCTCGACGAACCCATCGGCCCGGTCGACACCCAGTCCGTCTACGTCACCATCGCCAACCCCCTTCATTCCTGAGGAACATGACCCACCCCATCTCCTGAGAGGAGCGTCACCGTGGCCACCAGCACGAGTGCGGGCCAGAGTGCGGACGCGAGTCCAAACACTGACGGCGAGGACACCCTCGACCTCCGCCTGCCCGAGGAGTTCATCGCGTTCTGCGCCGAGGTCGACACCGACATCCCCTCCGGCGACGATCTCCTCGACCGTGTCGGCGACTGGGGGCGGACCGTTACTCCCGCAGGCGCCTTCCACCTCGTTCCTGTCCAATGCGAGCGCGACCTCCCCCTGGTCAACGGCTGGATGAACGACCCCGCGGTCGCGGAGTTCTGGGAGCTGGCCGGCCCCGGGACGCTGACCGAAGACCACCTGCGCGCCCAACTCGACGGCGACGGACGCAGCGTTCCCTGCCTTGGCGTCCTGGACGACACCCCCATGAGCTACTGGGAGATCTACCGGGCAGACCTCGACCCGCTGGCCCGCCACTATCCCGCCCGCCCGCACGACACCGGCATCCACTTCCTCATCGGCAACGTCGCCGACCGGGGACGAGGGCTGGGCAGCACCCTTCTCCGGGCCGTCGCCGACCTCGTCCTCGACAAACGCTCCACCTGCGCTCGCGTGGTCGCGGAACCGGACCTGCGCAACACTCCTTCCGTGGCCGCTTTTCTGAGCGCCGGTTTCCGGTTCTCCGCCGAGGCCGACCTGCCGGGCAAGCGGGCCGCCCTCATGATCCGAGACCGCTCACTGCGCGATCTGCTGTAGCGCCACCTGGCGGCGCCGTCACAACTGTGTCAAGGCCCCGCTACTCGAACAGCCCGTAACGAACACTGGTCTCGTCCGGCACTGTCGTACCTACGGATTAGGGTGGTCGGGCTATGACGAAGCCCTCACTCCCCGAACTCCTGCATGCTGCCGTCACCGCCGTCGGCGGTTCGGAGCGCCCCGGCCAGGTGACCATGGCCGAAGCCGTCGCGGAGGCGATCGACGACGGCTCCCATCTGCTGGTCCAGGCCGGCACCGGGACCGGAAAGTCGCTCGGCTACCTCGTGCCCGCGCTCGCGCACGGGGAGCGGGTCGTCGTCGCGACCGCCACGCTCGCCCTCCAGCGCCAGCTCGCCGAGCGGGATCTGCCGCGCACGGTCGACGCACTGCATCCCCTGCTGCGCCGCCGCCCCCAGTTCGCGATGCTCAAGGGCAGGTCGAACTACCTGTGTCTGCACCGACTCCATGAGGGCATGCCGCAGGACGAGGAGGAAGGCCTCTTCGACCAGTTCGAGGCGGCCGCCCCCACCAGCAAGCTGGGCCAGGACCTGCTGCGGTTGCGCGACTGGACCGACGAGACCGAGAACGGCGATCGCGACGACCTCACGCCGGGGGTCTCCGACCGCGCCTGGGCGCAGGTCTCGGTGTCCTCCCGCGAGTGCCTGGGCGCCCAGAAGTGCGCCTACGGGGCGGAGTGTTTCGCCGAGGCGGCCCGCGAGCGCGCCAAGCTCGCCGATGTCGTCGTCACCAACCACGCGCTGCTCGCGATCGACGCCATCGAGGGCGCCCCCGTCCTGCCGTCGCACGAGGTGCTGATCGTCGACGAGGCGCATGAACTGGTCTCACGAGTCACCGGAGTCGCCACCGGCGAGCTCACCCCGGGCCAGGTCAACCGCGCGGTGCGGCGCGCCGCGAAGCTGGTCAACGAGAAGGCCGCCGACCAGCTCCAGACCGCCGCCGAGGGCTTCGAGCGGCTCATGGAGCTCGCCCTGCCGGGCCGCCTGGAGGAGATCCCGGAGGACCTCGGCTACGCCCTTATGGCGCTGCGCGACGCCTGCCGCACGGTGATCTCCGGAATCGGCGCCACCCGCGACAAGTCCGTGCAGGACGAGGACGCGGTCCGCAAGCAGGCGCTGGCCTCCGTGGAGGCCGTGCACGACGTGGCGGAGCGCATCACCAACGGCTCCGAGTGGGACGTCGTCTGGTACGAACGCCACGACCGCTTCGGTGCCTCCCTGCGCGTGGCCCCCATGTCCGTGTCGGGCCTCCTGAGGGAGAAGCTCTTCGCGGACCGCTCGGTGACCCTGACCTCCGCGACGCTGAAGCTCGGCGGCGACTTCAACGGCGTAGGAGCCTCCCTGGGCCTCGCCCCCGAGGGCACCGAGGGCGACGACCTCCCCAAGTGGAAGGGCGTCGACGTGGGCTCGCCCTTCGACTACCCGAAGCAGGGCATCCTGTACGTCGCCAAGCACCTGTCGCGCCCCGCGCGGGACGGCGATCGCGCCGACATGATGGACGAGTTGACGGAACTGATCCAGGCGGCGGGCGGTCGCACCCTGGGCCTCTTCTCCTCGATGCGGGGCGCCCAACTGGCCGCCGAGGAACTGCGCTCCCGTATCCCGGAGTTCCCGATCCTCCTCCAGGGGGAGGAGACCCTCGGTGAGCTGATCAAGAACTTCGCGGCCGACCCGAAGACCTGTCTCTTCGGCACGCTGTCGCTCTGGCAGGGCGTCGATGTCCCCGGTCCTAGCTGCCAGTTGGTCGTCATGGACAAGATCCCGTTCCCGCGTCCGGACGACCCGTTGATGAGCGCCCGCCAGAAGGCGATCGAGGAGGCCGGAGGCAACGGCTTCATGGCGGTCGCCGCCACCCACGCGGCGCTCCTCATGGCCCAGGGGGCCGGCCGTCTCGTACGGGCCTCGGGGGACCGGGGTGTGGTCGCCGTGCTCGACCAGCGGCTGGCCACCGCGCGCTACGGCAGCTATCTCAAGGCGTCACTGCCCGACTTCTGGTACACCACGGACCGTAACCAGGTACGGCGGTCACTGGCCGCGATCGACGCGAAGGCGAAGCTGGAGGAAGCCGAACCGGCCTGATCCGGGGCGGTGTTGGCCCGGTGCGCCGGGGCCCGGACAGCACAGGACCCCGGAACCGGCGCAGGGGTCCCGGGGTCCGGTCAGGGGGCGAGGCCGGTGCGGCCCGCCCGCCGCGGCCGTCACACACGCCGCAGCACGGCCACCACCTTGCCGAGGATCGTGGCGTCGTCGCCGGGGATCGGCTCGTACGCCGAGTTGTGCGGGAGGAGCCAGACGTGGCCGTCCTCGCGCTTGAAGCGCTTGACCGTGGCCTCGCCCTCCAGCATGGCGGCCACGATGTCGCCGTTCTCGGCGACCGGCTGGCGGCGCACGGTGACCCAGTCGCCGTCACAGATCGCGGCCTCGATCATCGAGTCGCCGACGACCTTGAGGACGAACAGCTCACCGTCACCGACCAGTTGGCGCGGGAGGGGGAAGACGTCCTCGACCGACTCCTCGGCGAGGATCGGGCCACCGGCGGCGATCCGGCCCACCAGGGGGACGTACGACGCGGCCGGCTTGCCCGCGGTGTCCGTGGGCTGCACCGACGAGGACTGGTCGGAGCCGCGGACCTCGTACGCGCGCGGGCGGTGCGGGTCGCGGCGCAGGAAGCCCTTGCGCTCCAGTGCCATGAGCTGGTGTGCGACCGAGGAGGTGCTGGACAGGCCCACGGCCTGGCCGATCTCTCGCATCGACGGCGGGTAGCCCCGCCGCTGCACCGAGTCCCTGATGACCTCGATCACCCGGCGCTGCCGGTCCGTGAGCCCCGAGCTGTCCGCCCGGATGCCGGGAGGTCGGCCTGGTAGAGAGCGCTTGTGGCCCTCGGGATTCGCGGTTTCGTTCATTGCATGCACCGGCTCGAGTCGGCCCTGGGAGCGATCCTGGGCAGTGATGGTGGCACTGTCTGCGGTGGTGGTCACGTCGGCCCCTCTCGATGGTCTCCCTGCTGGACAACGGTAGTTGCTTTCGAAAGGTTGCGCCAAACACACGTTCGAGTGAAAAATCGCGGATAGCCTGCCGCGATCATGTGTCTGGGTGTATGGCCAACGCGGTACCTGTCGGACAAGAGAGCCGTTCTCGCACTCTTCGCCGTCCGGGCGGTGACCTCGCGGTGTTGTCGCCTCAGTCTGCCACCCGGTGTACCGGCCGGAGGGAGCCGGTTCCGTTCTGCGCGGGAGCCCCACGCCTCCTCCGTGCCGTGCTCACGGTATCTCCGTAAGTGCCCTGGCGGTACGGCTGTGCGCCCGCGTGTTCGGGGTGACGGTATGGCCGTATGGCACATGCCAATACGGGTGCGACACGCGTGTGCGGCGTGTTTGTGTGGGCCAATCACCACATCTAGTGGTTGGATTGCAGCAGCAGCCCAGAAGTTGTGGTCCCCCGGGTCTCCACAGTCTCGGCCATCGCCTATGCTTGGGGCTGCTTCGAGAGGCCCAAGGGGTCTCCCGAGGCTATTGAGTCTGCTGTGAGGGAGGGTTGGAGATCATGCACTGCCCCTTCTGCAGGCACCCCGACAGCCGTGTCGTCGACAGCCGTACGACCGACGACGGCACGTCGATCCGCCGGCGCCGCCAGTGCCCTGACTGCTCCCGTCGTTTCACGACCGTGGAGACGTGCTCGCTCATGGTGGTCAAGCGGTCCGGAGTCACCGAGCCTTTCAGCCGTACCAAGGTCATCAACGGTGTGCGCAAGGCATGCCAGGGACGGCCTGTCACCGAGGACGCACTCGCCCAGCTCGGCCAGCGGGTCGAAGAGGCGGTGCGGGCCACCGGAAGCGCCGAACTGACCACCCATGACGTCGGGCTGGCCATACTCGGCCCGTTGCAGGAGCTCGACCTCGTCGCCTATCTGCGATTCGCCTCCGTCTACCGGGCGTTCGACTCGCTCGAGGACTTCGAGGCCGCGATCGTGGAACTGCGGGAAGCGACGCCAGACCCCGCCGCGGACGACGAAGACGCGGAATCGGGGAGCCAGGAGGACGACGGCGGGCGCGGAGGGACAGTTCAAGTCCCCGTGCCCGCCCACTCCGCCGACTGACCGGCGAGTCGGAACGGGGCGGAGACCCCGGTTCCGGCCGGTGGGCGGCGGACCAGGACTTGTCGCGGGGCCAGGAGTGTGTGGGCGGCCGCGACACCAGACAAACACTCTGCCACGGGAACATCGTGGCATTTCAGGGCGTTTTTGCCTGTACAGGGAGGCGGCATGACAGAGACGGCGAGCGGTCCGGCACGAGGTTCCCGCGCGAAGGGCACCAAGGCCACCAGGGGACTGCGCATCGAGCGTATTCACACCACCCCCGGCGTGCATCCGTACGACGAGGTGGAATGGGAGCGCCGTGACGTCGTCATGACCAACTGGCGCGACGGCTCGGTCAATTTCGAGCAGCGTGGCGTCGAGTTCCCCGCCGAATGGGCGGTGAACGCGGTCAACATCGTCACCAGCAAGTACTTCCGCGGTGCCGTGGGCACCCCGCAGCGCGAGGTGAGCCTCAAGCAGCTCATCGACCGCATCGTGAAGACGTATCGAAAGGCCGGCGAGGACCACAAGTACTTCGCCTCGCCCGCCGACGCCGAGATCTTCGAGCACGAGCTGGCGTACGCCCTCCTGCACCAGGTCTTCAGCTTCAACAGCCCCGTCTGGTTCAACGTCGGGACCGCGCAGCCCCAGCAGGTCTCGGCCTGCTTCATCCTGGCCGTCGACGACTCCATGGAGTCGATCCTCGACTGGTACAAGGAAGAGGGCATGATCTTCAAGGGCGGTTCCGGCGCGGGCCTGAACCTGTCCCGCATCCGCTCCTCCAAGGAGCTGCTCTCCTCCGGCGGCAATGCCTCCGGTCCGGTCTCCTTCATGCGCGGTGCCGACGCCTCCGCGGGCACCATCAAGTCCGGTGGCGCCACCCGCCGCGCGGCCAAGATGGTCATCCTGGACGTCGACCACCCCGACATCGAGGACTTCATCCAGACCAAGGTCAAGGAAGAGGAGAAGATCCGCGCGCTGCGTGACGCGGGCTTCGACATGGACCTGGGCGGCGACGACATCACGTCGGTGCAGTACCAGAACGCCAACAACTCGGTCCGCGTGAACGACACGTTCATGAAGGCCGTCGAGAACGGCGACAAGTTCGGCCTGACGTCCCGCATGACCGGCGAGGTCATCGAGGAGGTCGACGCCAAGCGGCTCTTCCGCAAGATGGCCGAGGCCGCCTGGGCCTGCGCCGACCCGGGCATCCAGTACGACGACACCATCAACCAGTGGCACACCTGCCCGGAGTCCGGCCGTATCAACGGCTCGAACCCGTGCAGCGAGTACATGCACCTGGACAACACGTCCTGCAACCTCGCCTCGCTGAACCTGATGAAGTTCCTCAAGGACGACGGCAAGGGCCACCAGTCCTTCGAGGTCGAGCGCTTCGCCAAGGTCGTCGAGCTCGTCATCACGGCGATGGACATCTCCATCTGCTTCGCGGACTTCCCGACCCAGAAGATCGGCGAGAACACGCGCGCGTTCCGCCAGCTCGGCATCGGCTACGCCAACCTCGGCGCCCTGCTGATGGCGACCGGCCACGCGTACGACTCCGACGGCGGCCGTGCCCTCGCGGGTGCCATCACCTCCCTGATGACCGGCACGTCGTACAAGCGCTCCGCCGAACTCGCCGCGGTCGTCGGCCCGTACGACGGTTACGCCCGCAACGAGCAGCCGCACCTGCGTGTCATGAAGCAGCACGCCGACGCCAACACCGTGGCCACCCGCGTGGACGACCTGGACACCCCGATCTGGGCCGCGGCCACGGAGTCCTGGCAGGACGTGGTGCGCCTCGGCGAGAAGAACGGTTTCCGTAACTCTCAGGCGTCCGTCATCGCCCCGACCGGCACCATCGGTCTCGCGATGTCCTGCGACACCACGGGACTTGAGCCCGACCTCGCGCTGGTCAAGTTCAAGAAGCTGGTCGGCGGCGGCTCGATGCAGATCGTCAACGGCACCGTCCCGCAGGCCCTGCGCCGCCTGGGCTACCAGGAGGAGCAGATCGAGGCGATCGTCGCCCACATCGCCGACAACGGCAATGTGATCGACGCCCCGGGCCTCAAGACCGAGCACTACGAGGTGTTCGACTGCGCCATGGGCGAGCGCTCCATCTCCGCGATGGGCCACGTCCGCATGATGGCCGCCATCCAGCCCTGGATCTCCGGCGCGCTCTCCAAGACGGTCAACCTGCCGGAGACGGCGACCGTCGAGGACGTCGAGGAGGTCTACTTCGAGGCCTGGAAGATGGGCGTCAAGGCGCTCGCGATCTACCGCGACAACTGCAAGGTCGGCCAGCCCCTCTCCGCGAAGACCAAGGAGAAGGAGAAGGCGGAGGTCACCGCCAAGGCCGAGGACACCATCCGGACCGCGGTCGAGAAGGTCGTCGAGTACCGCCCCGTCCGCAAGCGCCTCCCCAAGGGCCGCCCGGGCATCACGACCTCCTTCACGGTCGGCGGCGCCGAGGGCTACATGACCGCCAACTCCTACCCGGACGACGGTCTCGGTGAGGTCTTCCTGAAGATGTCCAAGCAGGGCTCGACCCTCGCGGGCATGATGGACGCCTTCTCGATCGCCGTCTCCGTAGGCCTGCAGTACGGCGTGCCCCTGGAGACGTACGTCTCGAAGTTCACCAACATGCGCTTCGAGCCGGCCGGCATGACGGACGACCCGGACGTGCGGATGGCGCAGTCGATCGTCGACTACATCTTCCGCCGCCTGGCGCTCGACTTCCTGCCCTTCGAGACGCGATCCGCGCTCGGCATCCACTCCGCCGAGGAGCGCCAGCGTCACCTGGAGACCGGTTCGTACGAGCCGACCGAGGACGAGGTCGACGTGGAGGGCCTGGCCCAGTCGGCGCCGCGCGCCCAGGAGTTGAAGGCCGTCGCCACACCGAAGGCCGTGGCCGAGGCGGCCAAGCCCGCCCCGCAGCAGGCGCACACCAGCGCCGAACTGGTGGAGATGCAACTGGGCATCCAGGCGGACGCCCCGCTGTGCTTCTCCTGCGGCACGAAGATGCAGCGGGCCGGTTCCTGCTACATCTGCGAGGGGTGTGGCTCGACCAGCGGATGCAGCTGAGTCGGAGCATCCACTTGAAGTGAACTAGCTGCTCAGGGCGGCGGAACCGGGATCCCGGCTCCGCCGCCCTCGGCGTTTCCCGGCCCGGGACGAATCCGGTTTCCCACCGGAACGATCAGCGGTTAATCTCCCTCAGCGCGCATAGGTCGCGCACAGGGGAGAGTGGGGGGCAATGGTCGACGATTCCGTCGAGCCCGAAAGAGGTATGCGGGCGGGGGCCCAGGCAGTCGCGGCGGTGGTAGCGGTCGGCGGCGTCGTGGGCGGTATGTGGGGACTCGGGGGAGTCCTGCCGAAAACGTCGGCACAGGACGGCAAACCGGCGACCTGTACGGCGAGCACGGACAGCACGCTGCCGGCCAAGTACGTGTCGCCTACGGCGCTCTGCACGGCGCTGAACCGCGCGGACCTACCGGTCCTCCTGGGGACGCCGGACGAGCATGCGGAGACCGCCTCGGGCAGTGCGGGCTGGATGACTCTGGCCGGTGGCACCAAGATCGCCAGTCCTGAGGCCGACGTCGACCTGAGGACCTATTCCGTGCGGCTGTCGGCGTCCTACGACGACATTCCCGTCACGCGGGCGGCCCGATATCTGGACTCGACCTCGCAGGTGAAAATGGTCCTGGGGCACCCGGCCGTCGTCTACTCGGACCGGACCGTCGCGATCAGCTTCAGCCTCGGGGGCGGCAAGGCCAGTACGGGCCCTGGGGGCATCGCCCGCAGTCTGCTGGTCTCCACCAGTGAGAAGGACGGCGGCGACTCCTTCGAGATATCCATCTGGCGTCAGGACGACGTGCCGCCCGACGACGAGGCGCTGTTCCGCATCGCGGAAGAGGTGCTGCCGACGGTCCCGGGCTGGACCGCCGGCTGACGACTCCTCCGGGGCGGGGCTCAGGACTGCTGTGCCCTGCCCATCGTCCTGGTGAAGGTCGCGGGATCGTCCTCGAAGCCCTGGATGCCGGGGTGGAAGTCCCAGCTTCCGGACTCGTCCCGGACGAACTCCCCGACCGTCGCAGCCGTCGCACCGAGGACGTCACCGAAGTCGTCCTCGGCGAGGACGGTGTAGCCCTCACGGATGCGCAGCTTGGGGTTGAGGACGTTCACGAACGTCCGGTGGGCGACGCGCTGTTGGATGACGACGCCGACCACCACGCGCGCGTACCGCTCGGCGAGCCGGTCGAGTTCCAGCGTCATGACCTCGTCCCAGCCGAAGCCCTTGCCGTCCTTGCTGTCCCGGTTGAGATAGATGGTTCCGTCGGGGGAGCGGCTGTCGAAGTACACCGCGTAAGCGGGAGCGCCGTACGGGTCGTTCGCCACATAGGTCGCGGCCACGATGTCCAGATCGACAGGCGGCTGCCCCGTGGGACTCGGATCCCACTGAAGCCCGACTTCGGCTTTGCGGATCCCCTTGTTGAGGCCGTTGACCACAGTTCCCCTTCCCCGTTCGCCTCGATCGCGCGCCCCAACTGCTGGGCCATCAGCGTTCGTTGTCCATCGTGCCACGCGCGCGGGGGCGTATGCGCCGACGATCTCCGCCGGAGCGTGACCGGCGCCACGCTCCGTGGCCTTACGATGGCGCGGTGCTGGTCAAGTGGATTCGCTGCACCGTGGTTGACCGCCGCGGCTTCGAGCGCGGGCAGCGAAAGTGGGCGGGGCTTCTGGGGGAGCCGGGATTTCGGGGACAGGGGGGAGGCTGGAGCCGGGGGCGGCCCGGAGTGGCGCACATCTTCGCGTTCTGGGAAAGCCGTGCCTTCTACGACTCCTTCATGGCCCGATCCCACGACCGGCTGGCGTCGGCGCAGGTGGGCACCTTCAAGGACACGCAGGTCAAGCTGTTCGACCATCGCTTCGACGTGAAGACGGGGTTCGAACCGCGCTTCACCGACGCCGACCTGGTGCGGGTGGCCCTGTGCCGTGTCCACGAGGAGCGCGCCGAGCACTTCACGCTGATGCAGGAGAAGGTCTGGAACCCCGCGATGGCCGGTTCCCCGGGCATGCTGCGCGGACTGTTCGGCGAGGCTCCGGGACACGAGTTCATGGTGCTCTCGATGTGGCACTCGGCCGCCGAACACGGCAAGTACCGCGCCGAACGGGTGGAACGGCTCGCGCTGAGGGCCCAGATCGAGGCGGACGTCGCCTCCCTCACGGGGGACATCGTGCAACTGGAACCGAGCTGGATAGTTTGAAATCCGGACTGACGTCATCGACGTCCCGGTGTGTGAATCGTGCGCCCCTATGTGTCCCATCGGGCAGAATTCGTGTGACCTACGCCGTATGGAGCCCGTACGACTGCTCGATATGCCCTCACTCGATCTAGGGTTTTGGCATGGCACGACCACGGCGCATCGTCCTTGTCCGGCACGGCGAGTCAACGGGCAATGTTGATGACACCGTGTACGAGCGTGAACCCGACCATTCCCTGGCGCTGACCGACCAGGGCTGGCGACAGGCGGAGGAGACCGGCAAACGGCTGCGGGAGGTGTTCGGCCGGGAGCGCATCAGTGTGTACGTCTCCCCGTACCGCCGTACGCACGAGACCTTCCGCGCCTTCCACCTCGACCCCGAGCTCGTACGCGTACGCGAGGAACCCCGGTTGCGCGAACAGGACTGGGGGAACTGGCAGGACCGGGACGACGTCCGCCTCCAGAAGGCGTACCGGGACGCCTACGGGCACTTCTTCTACCGGTTCGCCCAGGGCGAGTCCGGCGCCGACGTCTACGACCGGGTCGGCGGCTTCCTGGAGAGCCTGTACCGCAGCTTCGAGGCCCCCGACCACCCGCCGAACGTGCTCCTGGTGACGCACGGCCTGGCGATGCGGCTGTTCTGCATGCGTTGGTTCCACTGGACGGTCGCGGAGTTCGAGTCGCTGTCCAATCCGGGGAACGCCGAGATGCGGATGCTCGTTCTGGGAGACGACGGCAGGTACGCGCTGGACCGGCCGTTCGACAGTTGGCGGGATCCGGAACCGTACGGAATCAGTGGATAGGGTGGCGGATCGATGATCGCTGACTCCTCCCTCGACTCCTCCGATTCTTCTGACGTGCGCCTGAGCCGCGCCCTCGCCAGCCTGCGGGGACTATCCGTGGGGGACGCGCTGGGCTCGCAGTTCTTCGTGCCCG
This sequence comes from Streptomyces sp. NPDC005492, assembly GCF_040605995.1. Classification (NCBI taxonomy): domain Bacteria; kingdom Bacillati; phylum Actinomycetota; class Actinomycetes; order Kitasatosporales; family Streptomycetaceae; genus Streptomyces; species Streptomyces sp. NPDC005492. The sequence continues at coordinate 19,639 of NZ_JBEXDX010000053.1, read as the reverse complement.
TGAACTACCCGCTGCTCAAGCGCCGCGAGCTGCCCCCGGCCCCCTGGCAATGGACGGACGACACGGAGATGGCCTGCTCCGTGGTCGCGGTCCTGGCCACCCACCACCGCGTCGACCAGGACGCCCTGGCCCGTTCCTTCGCCGAGCGTCACGACTTCGACCGCGGCTACGGCCCCGCGGTCAACCGGCTGCTGCGCCTCGTCCGCGAGGGCGGCGACTGGCGCGAGCTGTCCGCCGCGCTCTTCAGCGGTCAGGGATCCTGGGGCAACGGCGCCGCGATGCGGATCGCACCCCTGGGCGCCTGGTACGCGGACGATCCCGAGCAGGCGACCCACCAGGCGGAGATCTCGGCGTACCCCACGCACCAGCACCGTGAGGCCGTGGTCGGTGCCATGGCCATCGCGGCCGCCGCCGCGCTGGCCGCGTCCCCCGACGGCCCGCCCAGCGCCGAGGCGCTCCTCGACGGCGTCATCGCACTGGTACCGAAGAGCGCCGTCGGCGCGGGACTGCGGCGCGCCCGGGACATGCTCGACTTCGCGGACGCCGGCACCGTCGCGGCGGTGCTGGGCTGTGGACGTCGTACGACGGCGCACGACACGGTCCCCTTCGCGCTCTGGTCGGCCGCCCGAGGGCTCGGCGACTACGAGCGGGCGTTCTGGGCCACCGCTCAGGTCGGCGGGGACGTGGACACCACCTGCGCCATCGTGGGCGGTGTGATCGCCGGTGGGAAGGCGGGGACGCCACCCGCAGAGTGGGTGGAGCGGACGGAGGCACTGCCGAGCTGGGTTCCGACGTCCGTCTGACGCTGCGGACTCCTCAACGGGCAGCACCGTCCCACGCACCTGAAACTCTCTGTGCCTGTAGGGAACTCTCCGTGACCGCCTGGCCGTTGTCCTGGCAGTCGCGCTGCGACACATGAGTCCACACGGGCGGACAGGACACGATGTAGGGGGTGGTCATGAGGTCTTCGCCGGTGCCGGTCGGCCGGGCCCTCGCCGGGCCCGACCGGTCAGCCGATTCCTGGACCCGCCGTGCCCGCGAGGGCGTCGAGGTCGCTCCTGCGGACCCGGATCACCAACCAGGCGGTGACCAGGGCGAGTACGGCCATCGCGGCGGCCGGGATGAAGGCCGTAGAGATGCCGTGCGCGAGCACGTCGTGCCCCCATGGCGCCGGCAGTTGATGTGTCTTGCCGAACTCGGCCTTCTGCTCGGCCGATCCATCGGCCAGGAACTTCGGCAACTGCTTCTTCGCCTCGTCCTTGCCGGCCGAGCCGAACACCGTGGTCAGGATGGACAGACCGAGCGAACCGCCCACCTGCTGCATGGCGTTGAGCAGCGCGGACGCCGCGCCCGCCTCATGTTGGGCGACACCGGAGACGGCGGTGACCGTCAGCGTCACGAAGTTCAGGCCCATGCCGAACCCGAACACCAGCATGGGGCCCAGCACTCCGCCGACGTAGGAACTGTCCGAGCTGATGAGGGTCTGCCAGGTGAGCCCGATCGCCGCGAGGGCCGAGCCGAGGAGCATGAACGGCCGGGGGCCGAACCTCGGCAGGAACCGCTGGGACAGTCCCGCGCCGGCCGCGATCACGACCGTCACCGGCAGGAAGGCCAGACCCGCCTGGATCGGGCTGTACCCCAGCACGTTCTGCACGAAGAGCACGATGTAGAAGAACATGCCGAACATCGCGGCGGCCAGGCTCAGCATGATCACGTATGTGCCCGAGCGATTGCGGTCGGCGAACATCCTGAGCGGGGTGATCGGCTCCTTGGCCCGGGACTCTATGATCACGAAGGCCAGCAGCAGGACGGCCGCCGCACCGAAGGACCCGATGGTCAGGGGGTCGCGCCAGCCCTGGTCCGCCGCGCGGATGAAGCCGTAGACGAGGGACGCCATACCCGCCGTAGAGGTCAGCGCGCCCGCGATGTCGAACCGGCCGGTGTGCCGTTCGGACTCGCTTATGTACAGCGGAGTGAGTGCGGCGATGAGCAGGCCGATCGGCACGTTGACGAAGAGCACCCAGCGCCAGTCGAGCCACTCGGTGAGCATGCCGCCCGCGAGCAGACCGATCGCGCCGCCGCCCGCCGAGACGGCGGCGAAGACTCCGAACGCCCTGTTCCGCTCCGGGCCTTCGGGGAACGTGGTGGTGATGAGCGCGAGCGAGGTGGGCGACGCGATCGCGCCACCCACGCCCTGGAGGACGCGCGCGGCCAGCAACTGCCAGGGTTCCTGGGCGAGTCCGCCGAGCAGCGAGGCGAAGGTGAAGAGCAGGATGCCGGTCGTGAACACCCGGCGCCGGCCGAGGATGTCGCCGGCCCGGCCGCCGAGAAGGAGCAGGCCACCGAAGGTGAGCGTGTAGGCGCTGACGACCCAGGTGAGGTCGGTGGTGCTGAAACTGAGCGCGGCTTGAATGTGCGGGAGCGCGATGTTCACAATCGTCGCGTCGAGTACCACCATGAGTTGGCAGGCTGCGATGACCGCGAGCGCGATGCCGGGATGCCCCTCCCGGCGGGCCGCTCCTGGCGTTGGGTCCTTAATCAACTGAGAGGTAGTCACTATGGGTCCCCCACAAGTGTGTTAGTGAACGCTCGCGTTCACTGTCGCGCCAACGGTAGTGAGTCCCCGACAGTGAACGCAAGCGTTCACTTAACTTGGCGTCGAGCGACGCTTCCCCCGTCGCTGCCGCGTGACGCATCCCCGATCCCCGGAACTCCCCATTCCACTGCTCGCTGGAGACACTCAGATGGTTACTTCGGGCTGGACGGCCGCCCCCGCTCCGACGGCCTCCCTCCGCCGCCGCGGCGCCGTGCTCGAACGCGCGATCCTGGACGCCGCACTGGAGCAACTCAGTACGGTCGGATGGAACGCCCTCACGATGGAAGGCGTCGCCGCCGGCGCCCAGACGGGCAAGGCCGCTGTGTACCGGCGCTGGTCCTCCAAGGAGGACCTCGTCGCGGACGCGCTGCAGGCCGGACTGCCGCGGCTGGACGAGGCGCCCGACCTCGGGAACGTGCGCGCGGATCTGCTGGCGCTGTGCACGCAGGCGCGCGACGCGATGTTCTCGCGCCCCGGATTCGCCCTCCGCGCGGTGATTCACGAATGCGACACCGTGCAGGCTGAGCGCTTCCATGGCGTGATCTTCGAAGGGGTCGTGGAACCCACGATCCGGCTGCTCCGCGACGCCATCAACCGCGGAATAGGGCGGGGTGAGGTTCGCCCTGACGCGTCCAACGGCTATGTCTTCGATGCCATCCCGGCGATGATGATGTACCGGTCGAAGATGTGCGGCAGTGAATGGGAAGACCGTGACATCGAGGAGATGATCGACCAGTTGATGCTTCCGCTGCTCCGACCCGGCGGTGCGTGAAGTCGGCGCGGAACGACCTTGGAGGGCTTGGGGAAACCTGGGTGTCGCAGGGGGTTCCGGGCGGCGTAGTCTAAGGGCGCCATGCCGTACGAACCACCTACTCACACCGTCGAGCGCTCACTCCGCGCCACGACCGGAGCCAGGGTCATCGCAGGCGTCGACGAGGTGGGACGCGGCGCGTGGGCCGGTCCCGTCACCGTCTGCGCGGCGGTCACCGGACTTCGCCGGCCTCCCGAAGGCCTCACCGACTCCAAGCTCATCGCCGTCAAGCGACGCACCGAACTCGCCGAGGAACTCCGCAAGTGGGTCACGTCGTACGCCTTGGGGCACGCCTCCCCGGAGGAGATCGACGACCTGGGGATGACGGCGGCGCTGCGACTTGCCGCGGTGCGCGCGCTGGAGACCTTGCCGGTTCGCCCCGACGCGGTCATTCTCGACGGGAAGCACGATTACCTCGGGGACCCCTGGCGGGTTCGTACGGTGATCAAGGGCGACCAGTCCTGTGTGGCGGTCGCGGCCGCTTCGGTGATCGCCAAGGTTCAGCGCGACAAAATGATGGCCGAACTGGGCATCGACCATGCAGACTTCGCTTTCGCGGCCAACGCCGGGTATCCCTCGCCCGTGCACAAAGCCGCGCTGGAGGAGCGGGGCCCCACCCCGTACCACCGGTTGTCGTGGGCGTATCTTGATGCGCTGCCCCAGTGGCGGCACCTCAAGAAGGCCCGTAGCTGGGCGGAGGGAACCGTTCCGACGATCGAGGGCCAACTCGGCTTCGACTTCTGACCGTCCCGCTCGCACTCATGTGCCACCCGCCGACGCGAGCCGCACCAATGTTTGATAAAAATCAGCTCATGCCTCTCATTCCCGAGGAGCCTCAGATTCACGAGAGTGCCCAGGGTCCCCGCGCCACCCCGGCCAGCGGCCGTGTCGCGCCGACCCCCCGCCCTGTACCCGGCCCCCGCCCCGCGGCGCCGCCGCGTCCCGGTCGCCCCGGCCCCCTGCGGCCCACGGCGCCGGCGCAACGCACACCGCGCGACGTGGCCGTCGTCAAGCCCGGACCCTCGGGTCCGGCTGCCTCCACCGCCTCCGACACCGCTGTGGTGACTCCGCAGATCCAGCTCGTCCCGGCCTCGGCCGAGGGTGCGCTGGACGCTGCCGAGGAAGCCGTCGACCTGCTCCTGGAGTCGGGCCGTGCCCCTGGTGACGTGCTGGTGATCACCACCGGCGAACCGCACCCGTGGGCCGCCCACGAACTGTCCTTCGGTGAAGCGTCCTACTGGGCGCAGCACGACGCGCGCGACGATGTCTTCTACGCGGACGCCGCCGTGGCGGGCCGGGCGGCGTCCCGTCCCGTCGTCGTGGTCGCCGTCAACGGAGGCCCCGCCGCCGTTGCCGCCACCGCGCTGCCCCTGGCCCTCGGCCGGGCCGGTGCCCTGCTGATCGTCTGCGGCGACCCGCAGCAGATCAACTCGGTGCTGGGCGCGGGCGTCTGAGCCGTCTCCGGAACTTTCGGAGAGCGATGGCGGGCGTGCCGTCGCCGTCGCGACGGTCTGTGCACGGCGGGTATTTCGGCGTGCGTGGATTGCCGGTCCGAGGGCTGGTGCGGCCGGTGGAGCGCGCCCTCCGTGGAGGCGCCGCTCCCGTACGTGGTGCACCGTCACCGTGACGTGCAGGAGGGGTCTCCGCCTCGGGCGGCCCGGCGCCGTACGGACTCCGCGGTGAGGGCGTCGTACCGTCGCACGGTCCGGGCCTGGAGCCCGGACCGGGATTCAGCGGGCGGCCGCGCGGCGCAGAACCTCTGAGGCGGCGCCGCCGGTGCGGGGCAGCAGGGGCGGTATCTCGGACATGGCGAAAGGTTCCGGCGCGGAGTCCGCGCTGGGCCGTCGGCCGCCGCGCCCCTCGCCGAGCACCTGCCAGCCGTCATGGGTCAGCGTGATGTACGCCCCGCAGCGCAGCCCGTGCAGCGTGCAGGCGTCACGCAGCCCCCACATCCACGCGCCGTCCTCCTGCGTCCAACGCGCGTCCCCCTCACGGCAGTAGAGCAGCACGGCCGTGCGCACCGGGGTGCGGCGGCGCAGATCGTGCGGGATGACGCGGCGAAGCTGCGCGAGCAGCGCGTTGCGGAACATCCAGCCGTCGGCCGGGGCGGGCCGTCGGACGAACGAGGCGCTCGCGAGCAGTCGCTCGTCCGGGTCGAGGACGGCCACGACCGCCGTCGCCGGTCGGGGGCGATGCCGGGAGTGCAGCCCGCTGACGACCTCGCGTGGATTGCGCAGCAACGGGATTCCGGCTGCGGCCCATTCGGAGGGTTCGAGCATACGGGCCACGGGGTTGGCGGAAGCGGCGGACAGGTCGGCAGACGTCGACGTGGATGCCGCGGAGGACGGAGCGAATCCGAAGGTCACGGTCCTCCCTTCGGCTACGCGCCCACACTTCGGGCGGGGTCGGATTCGGGGGAGCGCACACCGCAGCAGAGCCCTACCGGATCACGGACGAGCCGTGCGGGGAGCGGACTCCAATTCTTGCTGTCGAACTGGGATGCGGCAACGAGCAAATGGGGCCACAGACCCTTATCTGACGGTCTGTGGCTTATATCCCTACCCAATGCTCGCCCGGCGACGCCTGAGGCGTTGGAGCACGACACTTTCGTACGCCATCGAGGTGCGGTAGGTCCAGAGGGAGCTGGTCGGACCGGCTGTGGGACAGGGTCCGGCGCTCTTCGTCGCGGCGGGGGATTGGGCCGTTGTCAGTGGCGTGAGGTTGCATGGAGGCATGAGCAACCAGGAGCTGCGCACCGAGGCCGACACCATCCTCGCCGAGCTGGTCGGTGACCCGAGCGGCACGGCGCGGCTGCGGGAGGACCAGTGGCAGGCGGTGGCGGCCCTCGTGGAGGACCGTCGGCGCGCGCTGGTGGTGCAGCGCACCGGCTGGGGCAAGTCGGCGGTGTACTTCGTCGCCACCGCCCTGCTGCGCCGACGTGGCTCCGGGCCCACGGTGATCATCTCGCCGCTCCTGGCACTGATGCGCAACCAGGTCGAGTCGGCGGCCCGGGCCGGAATCCGGGCGCACACCATCAACTCGGCGAACCCGGAGGAGTGGGACGCGATCTACGGGGAGGTCGAGCGCGGCGAGACCGATGTTCTCCTCGTCAGTCCGGAACGGCTCAATTCCGTCGACTTCCGCGACCAGGTGCTGCCCAAGCTCGCGGCCACGACCGGCCTGCTGGTGGTCGACGAGGCGCACTGCATCTCCGACTGGGGACACGACTTCCGCCCCGACTACCGCCGGTTGCGGGCGATGCTGGCCGAACTGCCCACCGGCGTACCGGTGCTGGCCACCACCGCGACCGCCAACGCGCGCGTGACCGCTGATGTGGCCGAGCAGTTGGGCACCGGCGCGGGCGAGGCCCTGGTGCTGCGCGGTCCGCTGGAGCGGGAGAGCCTGCGGCTCGGGGTGGTCCAACTGCCGGACGCCGCGCACCGTTTGGCCTGGCTCGCCGAGCATCTGGACGAGCTGGCGGGCTCGGGGATCATCTACACGCTCACCGTGGCCGCCGCCGAGGAGGCCACCGCGTTCCTGCGCCATCGAGGCTTCAAGGTGGCCTCCTACACCGGGAAGACGGAGAACGCCGACCGGCTGCAGGCCGAGATCGACCTCCAGGAGAACCGCGTCAAGGCGCTGGTCGCCACGTCGGCGTTGGGCATGGGCTACGACAAGCCGGACCTGGGCTTCGTGGTCCACCTCGGTTCACCCTCCTCGCCGATCGCCTACTACCAGCAGGTGGGTCGCGCGGGTCGCGGTGTGGCCCACGCCGATGTGCTGCTCCTGCCGGGCAAGGAGGACGAGGCCATCTGGCGCTACTTCGCCGATACGGCCTTCCCGCCCGAGACGCAGGTCCGGCAGACCCTCGCGGCCCTCGCCGACGCGGGGCGGCCGTTGTCCGTGCCGGCTCTGGAGACGGCGGTGGAGCTTCGGCGCAGTCGCCTGGAGACGATGCTGAAGGTCCTGGACGTCGACGGAGCCGTCAAGCGTGTCAAGGGCGGATGGGCGGCCACCGGAGCCGAGTGGGTCTACGACGCCGAGCGGTACACGTGGGTGGCCAAGCAGCGGGCGGCCGAGCAGCAGGCCATGCGCGACTACGTGAGCACGTCCCGGTGCCGGATGGAGTTCCTGCGGCGGCAGTTGGACGACGAGGGGGCGGTGCCGTGCGGCCGATGCGACAACTGCGCAGGCGCCTGGATCGATTCCTCCGTCTCCGCGGAGACGCTGACGGGAGCGACGAAGGAACTTGACCGCCCGGGGATGGAGGTCGAGCCGCGCCGGATGTGGCCGACCGGGATGGCCGCGCTGGGCGTCGACCTCAAGGGACGTATCCCGGCCAAGGACCAGTGCTCGACGGGGCGCGCCCTCGGGCGGCTCTCGGACATCGGCTGGGGCAACCGACTGCGTCCGCTGCTGGCCGAGAACGCGCCCGACGGTCCGGTCCCCGACGACGTCCTGAAGGCCGCGGTGGCGGTCCTCGCCGACTGGGCGCGCTCTCCGGGCGGTTGGGCACCGAACGTCGCGGACGCCTCCGCCCGTCCGGTGGGAGTCGTGGCCGTACCGTCCCTGGCCCGCCCGCAACTGGTCGGCACCCTCGCCCAGGGCATCGCGACCATCGGCCGACTCCCCCTCCTGGGCACCCTGACGTACACCGCACCGGACGGCACACACGCGGCACGCCGCAGCAACTCCGCCCAACGCCTCAGGGCCCTGTCCGACGCCTTCACCGTCTCCGAGGAACTGGCCGGCGCCCTGGCCGACTCTCCAGGCCCCGTCCTGCTCGTGGACGACTACACCGACTCGGGCTGGACCCTCGCGGTCGCCGCGCGTCTGCTCCGCCGGGCCGGCAGCGAACAGGTTCTTCCGTTGGTCCTGGCCGCGGCGGGCTGAGATTGCTTTTGTCGGAGGTTTCGGTTGGGGCCCATGTGGCGTGTCCCTGACCGGACTTATCCACAGGCTCAAGCGGGAAGTCGTGATCCGCGAGATCGTCGACGCATGACGAATCACAGCGAAACGACCGGATCCTCCGAAAACGGCGACATCGACCCCACCGCGTACGACCGACACGGCACCGAACACCAGGTCACCCTGCGTTCCCCGGGCGAACTCGCCGACGCGCTGCCCTACTTGCTCGGGTACCGCCCCGAGGACAGCATCGTCCTCGTCGCCCTGCACGATCGGGGCGGCCAGGGCCGGTTCGGTGGCCGGGCCAGGCTCGGCATTCCCGCCGGCGCGGACGACTGGGCTTCTGTGGCACAGCAGTTGGCCCATGGCCTGGTGACCGGCAGCGAGCGCCGAGGAACCCGGCCCGAGCAGATGATCGCCTACGTCTGCCAGGATCCGGCGCCGGGAGAGTCGGGGCGTCAGGTCATGGAACGACTGCGCCCGCTCGTGCAGAGCCTGCGCACGGAGTGCGGCCGCCTCGACGTGACGGTGATCGAGGCGATCTGCATCTCGGACGGCCGCTTCTGGTCGTACTGCTGCCCGATCGAGGGATGCTGCCCGGTCGACGGCTCCCCGATGGGCCTGCCCGGCACCTCCGTGCTGGCCGCGGCGGCGACCTACGCGGGACTCCAAGTGCGCGGCACACTGCGCGAGTTGCGCGCCAGGCTGCAACCCTGGGAGACGGCCGCCGCGCTGGAGCAGGAAGCCGCACTGGACTCCGCCGGTCTGGCTCTCGTCCCCAGGATCCTCGACGACACCAGCCGAGCCGACGTGGCGCGGGAGACCCTGGAGCTCGCTCGGCGCATCCTGAGCCGGTTCGCCGCCGCACCGCTCGTGACCGGCGCACTCCAGTCGGACCTGCGCGACGATCTGCTGCTCGCCCACGACGAGGCAGCCACGCTGATCCTCGGCCTCCAGGACCGCACCACCCGTGACCGCGCCGCCGAGTGGATGGAAGGCGAGGACGCGGGCCCGGCCCTCCGCCTCTGGCGCGCACTGGCCCGCCGCTGCGTCGGTTCGTACGGCGAACACGCGGCGGCTCCCCTCACGCTCGCCGGCTGGGTCGCCTGGTCGACCGGCGACGATCTGGAGGCCCGGGAGGCCCTGGCCATGGCCCTGGGCGCGGACTCCGACTACTTGTTCGCCCGCCTGCTGCACCAGGCCTGCAACGAGGGCCTCGACCCGGAGTCGATCCGCCGCTGCCTGCGCGCGGAACGAGAAGGCCGGGCAGAGGCTGCGGAAGCTGAGACCGAGACCGCCGATGTCTCCCTCCCGCAGGACGCGAGCGGCCCCGGCGACGATCCGGCACCGGTGGTCTCAGCCACGACCTCCCGTCGTCGGCGACGCACGCGTACCGACGCCGACGGTGCCGAAGGCCGCCCTCGCCCTTCGGGAACGGACGGATCCCGTCCGCGCACACCAGCACAGGGCTCCGCACGTCCCGGCGGTACACGTCCGCGCACCCCTGGGAAGGGCGGTGCACGTCGTTACGACACCTGCTCGGAGGTGCCGCAGTCGGGGAGCAACGGCATTGAGGGGGACGGGTGATCAAGGGTTGGGGGAGTGAAGGGCGGTGCGGCCGGTCCGGTGGGCGCTTCGGTGCGTTCGGAGACTGGTGCCGCAGGATCGTCGGGTCACCGGCGGCGGCTCAGCGAGGGGTGAACCAGTCCGGGGTGTCCGGCGGCGCCGTGGTGGCAGCAGGGCACGCGGCGCGCGGAGCACGTGCGTGCGGCCGATGGCTCGGCCGCCGGGTTGCTGCCGACCGAGGCAGGGACCGGGGAACGGACGTGGGCTGTCCCCCGGCGCCGCGCCGCCATTCGGTCGGCTTCCCAGGTCGAGGGCGTGACCAGTAGGAGCCCGTGTCCGTTCACCTGAGTGGCGGAACGCCTGAACGGGCCGTGTCGCCGCACAGCCCCTGTCCTCCCGGAACCCTCCGTCCGGCGCCGAACACGTGTCGGGCGCACAGAGCGCAGAAGAAGCCGCCCATGCACCCGCCGCCTCCGCCCTCCGCCGACGACGAGCGCCTTGACCCCGGTGCCACTGAGCCCCACCAGTCACCTCGCCCGCCGACAGAAGGCCGGACCCCCGGCCAGATCCGCCGCCCACCACCGCCCCCACCCCGGGCCTCTTCCCTCTCCCCACCTCAAACCCCCTCGCCACGCACACCTCGCCCGACGCCCCGGCGCTCCCTCGAACTGCCCCCCACCCACACCGCCTTGATCTGTGTGGCCCTCCCGGGCCTCGCGGTCTCCACCGAGCAAGGGCAGTTGAACGGCCGTGGACTGGAGGGCTTCTACCGCGCGGGTCGGCGTGTGCTCTCCCGCTGCCAGGTGCGGGTGGCCGGACGGGAACCGCTGGCTGTGCAGGCCAGGATGACGGCGGCCGACCGCGCCCGTTTCGTGGGCACCGTGCGGGTGTCTCCCGACTGCGGCCCGGACCCGGACCTCGTGGTCGAGCGGACCCGGCACGCCGACGGCACGGAACGCATCACCCTGCGCAGCGTGTCCTGGCGCCCGCTGCGCCTGCCGGTCGAGGTGGCGCTCGGCACGGACCTGGCGGACCTGGGCGCGATCGCCGCGGGCAGCACGGGCCCCGAACTGCCCGCCAGCGTGCACGACTCCGGGCTGCGCTGGTCCGGCGCCACCGGGACATCGGCGGTCGCGGCCGATCCCCCTCCCACCGACGCGCTGGCCTCCGCGGGACTGCTGCGCTGGGAGTTCGAACTACCACCGGGCGGCACGGCGAGCGTGGAACTTCGGGTACGGCCGGACGGCGCGGGACCGGTCCGAGCCGTGGGTCACGGGGCGACCAGCCCCCTGGCCTCCGCGCGGGCGGCGGGCGACGACCCCCGGGTCCAGGTGCAGCTGCGGACCAGCATCGAGGATCTCCAGGCCCTGCTTCTGCGCGACCCCGCGCACCCCTCCGACACGCATCTCGCGGCAGGGGCACCGTGGCGCTGCGGTCTGGCCCCGGCGGAGTCGCTCGCGGCGGCACGGATGACATTGCCTCTCGGCACGGGGCTCGCCGTCGGCACACTGCGGATCCTCGCCCGTACTCAACTCCAGGGCTCCGGAGCGCGGTCGGGCATGATTCCCGGACCGCGCCGCGACGCGGGGGCGCATCTGCCACCGGTCTGCACGGGGACGGAGGCGACCCTGCTCTTCCCGGTGCTGCTCGCGGAGGCCCGCCGCTGGGGGTTGCCGGAGCAGCGGACGCGGGAGTTGCTGCCGGCCGCCGAGCGCTGTCTGACCTGGCTGCGGACCACCGTGGGCGACGGCACCTATCTTCGTGACCCGCACCCCGGCGGACCCGTCCGGTGTGAAACGCAGGCCCACGCCCACAGGGCCGCACTGCTCGGTGCCGATCTGCTCGACACGTTCGGCAGGCCCGGCGGTACCGAACTGCGGCAGTGGGCCCAGGAGTTGCGCACTGCGTTCCGCACGGACTTCTGGCTCGGGGACCTGGGCGGCGGCCGTCCCGCGGCGGCCCGGGCGCCCGACGGACGTCACGTTCCGCACCTCGGCGCGGCCGCGGCCCACCTCCTCGACACCGGGCTGTCGGGCGGCGGCGAGTACGCCCCCGGCCTGCTCGACAAGGTACGGGCCGAACAACTCGCCCGGCTCCTCGGCGGCCCGGCCATGGACTCGGGCTGGGGGCTGCGCGGCCTGGGCGCGAAGGAGCCGGGATACAGCCCGTTCGGTCACCGGAGCGGAGCCGTGCGGGTGTCGGAGACGGCGATCGCCGTCGCGGGCCTGGCCGTCGCCGGATTCGAGAAGGAGGCGACCTCGCTGTTGCGGGGCGTGCTCGCCGCGTCGGAGGCGTTCGGACACCGGCTCCCCGAGATGTACGCGGGGGAGCAGCGCACGGACGGGAGCGTGCCCCTTCCTCATCCGGCGGCCTGCCGACCGGCGGCCACGGCAGCGGCCGCCGGAGTGCTGTTGCTGACCACCCTCGCGGGCATCCGTCCCGACGTCCCTGCCCGGACGGTCACCCTCCGCCCGGTGCGCGGCGCACCTCTGGGCGAGATCGGCCTGACAGGGCTGCGGGTCGCGGGCGCCCCCTTCTCCGTACGGGTCGGCCGCCTCGGTGTCGCCATGGTCGAGGAGGCCGCCGACGGCCTGCAATTGGGAGCGTGACCTCGTACGGGGTCCCGTCGGCCGACGGGCCTGAAGCGGAGGACGGGCCGCCTGTCGCACCAAAGTGGATCAGTCATGGCGGTACCGACGAAGGGAGTGTTTATCGTCAGGCAGACGACTATGATCGCCGCATGTCCTACGACCCGTCAGCGTATCCGCCCTTCGCCGTCACCGTGGATCTGGTCGTGCTGACCGTGCGCCGCCATGCTCTGTGCGGGCTTGCGGTACGCAGGGGTGAGCCGCCCTTTCAGGGACGCTGGGCGCTGCCCGGCGGCTTCGTGCGGGCCGACGAGGATCTGGCGCAGGCGGCCGCGCGCGAGCTGGCCGAGGAGACGGGACTGCGCGCCCACGACCCGGCCGTCCCGGTCCAGGACAACGGAGCGCATCTGGAACAGCTCGCGACTTACGGCGACCCCAAGCGGGACCCGCGGATGCGTGTGGTCAGCGTCGCCCATCTCGCGCTCGCTCCCGACCTGCCCGCACCCCGCGCCGGCGGCGACGCCAGCAACGCGCGCTGGGCGCCCGTCGAGGAGCTGCTGCACCAGGGCGCGTTCGGCCGCGACGGCGATCCGGTGGCGCCCCTCGCCTTCGACCACGCGCAGATCCTGTCCGACGGGGTGGAGCGCGCCCGTTCGAAGATCGAGTACTCGTCCCTGGCCACGGCGTTCTGCCCCACCGAATTCACCGTCGGTGAGCTGCGCCGCGTCTACGAGGCGGTGTGGGGGGTGGCGCTCGACCCGCGCAACTTCCACCGCAAGGTGACCGGCACGCCCGGCTTCCTGGTCCCGACCGGCGGTACGACGACCCGTCAGGGCGGCCGCCCGGCACAGTTGTTCAGGGCCGGCGGGGCCACCCTGCTCAACCCGCCGATGCTGCGCCCCGAGGTGTGACGCCGTAGCACCCGACGGAGGCGATCAACCCTTGCGGAGCGGGCCGTTCGATGCCCGGAAAAACGGACATAGCGCGCTATCTTTCTGTGGGTGATCCAGGCCTTCGGACTGACCAGCAACGCACGCAAGGAGCATCCGCCCGCCGTCGACGACGTCTCCTTCGAGGCTCGCGCGGGCCGTGTCACCGCGCTCCTCGGAGCACCGGGCGCGGGCAAGACGACCGCGCTCAGGCTCATGCTCGAACTCCAACAGGGACGTGGCATCACCTACTTCAGGGGCCGCCCCCTGCACCGCATCGCCCACCCCTCGCGCGAGGTCGGCGTCCTCCTGGGCGATGTGCCGGGACATCCCGCCCGATCCGTCCGCGGTCATCTCCGCATGCTGTGCGCAGCGGCGGGAGTTCCGGCCCGGCGCGCCGACGAAGTCCTCGAAGTGGTCGGCCTCGTCAGTCTGCGCGACGAAAGACTCGGCAGCCTCGCCCGCGGCATGGACCGCCGCCTCGGCCTCGCCTGCGCCCTGCTGTCCGACCCGCACACGCTCGTGCTGGACGATCCCGCGGACGCCCTCTCCGCCCGCGAAGGCCGTTGGCTGCACGGCATGCTGCGCGCGCACGCCGCCCAGGGCGGCACGGTTCTCTTCACCACGGCCGACCCCAAGGAGGCCGCCCGCCGCGCCGACCGGGTCGTCACCCTGGAGCAGGGCAGACTCGTCGCCGACCAGGAGGCCGGAGACTTCGCCCGCACCCGGCTGCGCCCCCGCGTAGCCGTCCGCAGCCCGCACGCCGCCCGCCTCGCCGCCCTGCTCACCAAGGAGGCCCGCACCGCACATCGCTCCGTCGAAGTCGTACGGGAGGACGGCAACCGCCTTTCCGTGTACGGCAGTACGTGCGCCGATGTCGGCGATACGGCGTTCCGGCACGACATCCTCGTACACCAACTCGCGGACGAGGTCGGCGACATGGGGCCCGGAGCCGGGGCGCACCCCTACGGTGAGCCGGAGACCGTCGACGAGCCGCGAGAGTCGTACCCGCCGCCGACAGCCGAGACGCCGCCGCTCACGGACGTACCGCCCGCCCGCAGTCCACAGCCGCTCACCACCGCGCTGACGACCGCCGAACCGTCCGCCGCGGAGGACCCGGAACCCGCGGCCGAACCCCACGCGGCCACCGCCGGTCCTCGCACGACGAGCCCCGCCGTCTCCCGACTCGTTCCCCTCATCGATCCCGAGGAGACCGCCGGTACCTGCCTTCCTGCGCGTGTCCCGCGCCCCACCCACGCCCTCACCCCCGTCGCCCTGTCGCCCCTCCCGCCCCCCATCTCCGTCCGCTCGGCCCCCAGTCCGCTGCGCCCGCTCCGCTACGAGCTGCGTCGTGCCACCGGCGTCGGTACCGGATTTCTGACCGGCGCCGCCGTGCTCGTCGTGTCCGCCGTCACCGCGCTGCTGCTGGCCCGGATCGGCCACACCCCGCAGCCGCGTCTGCTGGCCGCGTGGCCGCGCGAGCTGCCCCTGCCGCCCGCGGCGCTCGGCGCGGGACTGCTCGGGGCGTTCGCGTTCGGTGACGAGTTCCGTCACCCTGCCCTGGCGGCGGATCGCGGCACCGTGCCCCGCAGGATGGGGCTCCTCGTCGCGAAACTCCTCGTCTCCGCCGCCACCGCGCTGATGCTGGCCTTCCTCACGGTGGGCTGCGACGCCGAAGTGCTCTACCTCGTCTACGGACGGGAGCTCTCCCAGGTTCCCGCGGACTGGCTTTCGATGGGCGCGAGTTGGATGGGGCTGGTCATCGGCTGTGCCTGGGCCGGTGTCCTGGCCGCGGGCGTCTTCCGGTCCACCACGGCCGGACTCGCCGCGGTCGTCGCCGTACCGATTCTCGTTGTACCCCTCGTGCACAAGGCCTTGGAGGGGCCTGTCGTACGCACCGCGGAAGGCTTTCCGATGCGGTTGCGGAAGGTGTTCCTGCTGCAGTGGCCCTTCGGGGGAGAGCGATATCTGTCCGCTGCGGCACGCGTGATCGCCCAACCCGTGGGCGGGGCACTGACGTTGTCGCTGGCCGCCCTGCTGTGCGCCTACCTGCTCACGACCCTGCGTAGCAGGGTGCGATGACGATCGTCCGCACCCTTGGGGCCCCGCTTTGCGCACAACTCCCCGCAGAAAGCCCAATTCTTTCCGATAAGGCGTCAATTGCGACGGGGTGAGCGATCACCCTTTCGTGTGCTTTTCACCAAAGACCTCAAGGGAGTTGGAGCCAGCGCCGACAAAGGATCCGTGAGTACCCTTGCGCACACCATGATGACCGCCGCCCGCTCCGCAGACTCCGGTCTCGCCGGCCCGGGCGAACTCGACCGCTACCCCTATGCCGAGGCGCCCGTCACCGAGCGCCTCGGAGCCCCTTCCTGGGACGGTTCCGACCCCGAGCTGGGCCGCGTGGGCCGGCGTGCCGCGGGCAGCCGCGGACGCGGCTTGCACGGCCAACTCGTCCAGCAGCTCGGTCAGATGATCGTCTCCGGGGACCTGGGCGCCGACCGCCCGCTGGTGCCCGAGGAGATCGGCCAGCGCTTCGAGGTCTCCCGCACCGTCGTCCGCGAGTCGCTCCGCGTCCTGGAGGCCAAGGGCCTGGTCAGTGCCCGCCCGAACGTCGGCACGCGCGTGCGTCCCGTCAGCGACTGGAACCTCCTCGATCCGGACATCATCGAATGGCGCGCCTTCGGCCCGCAGCGCGACAACCAGCGCCGCGAGCTGAGCGAGCTGCGCTGGACGATCGAGCCCCTCGCCGCGCGCCTCGCCGCCGGGCACGGGCGCGAGGACGTCCAGCAGCGCCTCTGCGACATGGTCGAGATCATGAGCCACGCCATGGGGCAGGGCGACGCGCTGACGTTCTCCCGCGCGGACGCCGAGTTCCACTCGCTGCTCATCCAGGTCGCGGGCAACCGCATGCTGGAGCACCTTTCCGGCATCGTGTCGTCGGCCCTCCAGGTCTCCGGCGGTCCGGTCACGGGCTGCGACCGCCCGAACGACGCGTCCCTGGCGCACCACGCCCGTATCGTCGACGCCCTGGCGTCCGGCGACGGTGCGGCGGCCGAGGCGGCCATGCGGCAGCTCCTCATCGTGCACCCCGAGGTGGAGCGCGTGGTGCCCGCGCCGCGCGAACACTGACGCGCGGGGGGCGGTCGGCGCGGTCGAGGAGTGCCGCGTTCCCGTGGCGCCGCCCGGCCGGGGCGCCGGTTTCCCGCCGGACCCCGCAGGATCCTTCAGGGAATCCGGCGGGGTCCCGGCGGTCCGACGGGGCGCCGGATCTCCCTTGGAGGTGCCCGTCACGGCAGTGGGTGACCTCCTCTGCCCGTGTCTGACCGTTTTTGAACGCTTACGGGGTGTGACTCGGGCCACGCAGATTGGGCGTAACGCTCGCGGGAACTGCGCGATGACCTAAGAGGTGACAGCCGCGGAAGGGAATACGGACGCCGTTCAAGGCGCTGTGCTTCTTCCCGGCCCCCACCCGCGCCGTCGGCCCATCCCCAAGTCGGCGGTCGTCGGTTCCTGTCCGTACAGGACGGGTCCGGAAGCCGTTTTCCATCGTTCCGAGAGGTTGTTCGTGTCGGCCAGCACATCCCGTACGCTCCCGCCGGAGATCGCCGAGTCCGTCTCTGTCATGGCGCTCATCGAGCGGGGAAAGGCTGAGGGGCAGATCGCCGGCGATGACGTGCGTCGGGCCTTCGAAGCTGACCAGATTCCGGCCACTCAGTGGAAGAACGTACTGCGCAGCCTCAACCAGATCCTCGAGGAAGAGGGTGTGACGCTGATGGTCAGTGCCGCGGAGCCCAAGCGCACCCGAAAGAGCGTCGCAGCGAAGAGTCCGGCCAAGCGCACCGCCACCAAGACGGTCGCCGCGAAGACGGTGACCGCCAAGAAGGCCACCGCCACCGCCACTCCGGCCGCGCCCGTCGTCGACGCTCCCGCCGAGGACGACGCCCAGAAGGTCGCTGCCAAGAAGACGACGGCGCCCGCCAAGAAGACGGTCGCCAAGAAGGCCGCCGCCAAGAAGACGGCCCCGGCGGCCAAGAAGACCAGCGCCAAGAAGGACGAAGCCGAGCTCGTCGACGAAGAGGCGACCGAGGAGACCCCCGGGAAGACCGGGGACGAGCCCGAGGGCGCCGAGAGCGCCGGCTTCGTACTCTCCGACGAGGACGAGGACGACGCGCCGGCCCAGCAGGTCGCCGCCGCCGGTGCCACCGCCGACCCGGTCAAGGACTACCTCAAGCAGATCGGCAAGGTCCCCCTCCTCAACGCCGAGCAGGAGGTCGAGCTCGCCAAGCGCATCGAGGCCGGTCTGTTCGCCGAGGACAAGCTGGCCAACGCCGACAAGCTCGCCCCCAAGCTCAAGCGCGAGCTGGAGATCATCGCCGAGGACGGCCGCCGCGCCAAGAACCACCTCCTGGAGGCCAACCTCCGTCTGGTGGTCTCCCTGGCCAAGCGCTACACCGGCCGCGGCATGCTCTTCCTGGACCTCATCCAGGAGGGCAACCTCGGTCTGATCCGCGCGGTCGAGAAGTTCGACTACACCAAGGGCTACAAGTTCTCCACGTACGCCACCTGGTGGATCCGTCAGGCGATCACCCGCGCGATGGCCGACCAGGCCCGCACCATCCGTATCCCGGTGCACATGGTCGAGGTCATCAACAAGCTCGCGCGCGTGCAGCGCCAGATGCTCCAGGACCTGGGCCGCGAGCCCACCCCGGAGGAGCTGGCCAAGGAACTCGACATGACCCCGGAGAAGGTCATCGAGGTCCAGAAGTACGGCCGCGAGCCCATCTCCCTGCACACCCCCCTGGGTGAGGACGGCGACAGCGAGTTCGGTGACCTCATCGAGGACTCCGAGGCCGTCGTCCCGGCCGACGCGGTCAGCTTCACGCTCCTCCAGGAGCAGTTGCACTCCGTCCTGGACACCCTGTCCGAGCGCGAGGCCGGTGTGGTCTCGATGCGCTTCGGTCTCACCGACGGTCAGCCGAAGACCCTCGACGAGATCGGCAAGGTGTACGGGGTCACCCGTGAGCGCATCCGCCAGATCGAGTCCAAGACCATGTCGAAGCTGCGTCACCCGTCGCGTTCGCAGGTGCTGCGTGACTACCTCGACTAGGTCGTAGTCGTACGACACGGAAGGCCCGGTTTCCCCCTCGGGGGCCGGGCCTTCGTGCTGACTGCGGGTGCGGGGCGCGGTGCGCTGGATCACTCTGGGTTTCTCATCACCATCCCAGAGTGAGGAATGTGCATGCGTCGTCCCCTTGCCCGGGCGCTGACCCGGCCGCTGGTCCTGGCGGCTGCCGCGTCCGTCATACCGCTGGTCTCCGCGTCCCCCGTGGCCGCCGACAGCATCGTCGTCGGCGGGTTCCCGGTCGATGTCTCCCAGAGTCCATGGACGGTGGCGCTGTCCAGCCGTGACCGGTTCGGAGGTACCCGGGCAGGACAGTTCTGCGGCGCGGTGGCCGTGAGCCGGACCGCCGTGCTCACCGCGGCCCACTGCATGGGCGACGACGTCCTGGGGGCGCCGCCGCACCGGGCGGCCGATCTCAGGGCCCTCACGGGCCGCACGGACCTGCTCTCGGACCGGGGCAAGGAGATCGCCGTTCGCAGGGTGTGGGTGAATCCGGACTACGACCCCTTCACCAACGCCGGTGACTTCGCCGTGCTCACCCTCGCCGATCCGCTGCCCCAGGGCTCGGTCGTCAGGATGGCGGGCGCGGGTGACGCGGCTTATGAACCGGGCACGGCCGCCACGGTCTACGGCTGGGGCGACCTCACCGGCAGCGGCGACTACACGGCCTCACTGCACGCCGCACGCGTGCACGTGCTGTCCGACGCACGCTGCGAGGAGGCGTACCCGGCCGGTGGCGACGGCACCTACCTCCCCCAGCCCATGCTGTGCGCCGGAGAGGCCGAGGGCGGCCGTGACGCCTGCCAGGGGGACAGCGGGGGGCCGCTGGTCGCCCAGGGGAAGCTGATCGGGCTCGTGTCGTGGGGCAGTGGGTGCGGGCGGGCCGGGAGTCCCGGCGTCTACACCAGGGTGTCCGACGTCATGCGGACGCTGAGCCGCCATCGCGGATCGCCGGGGCCGCGCAGGGGCGCCTGACGGCGTCCGGGAGGCATCGGCGGGTACGAGGACGGGCGGCCCCGCTCCTGTGGTTAAGGAGCGGGGCCGCCCCTGGCCGGCCTCAGCCGGTGCTGGCACACCCCCCGCGCACGCGACGGCAGGCCCACAAGAACCCGGCGC
>NZ_JBEXDX010000052.1:0-59329 GCF_040605995.1 Streptomyces sp. NPDC005492 | reverse complement strand
GTCCGGGCCCTCCCGTGCCGACGAGCACGGGTCAGCGACAGCGCCGGCGACGGTACCGGCGGGCCCCTCGCCCGCCGCTTCGTTCGACACGCTCGGGCTGCCCCCCGAACTGGTCAGCACGATGACGGGCCTCGGGGTGACGGAGCCCTTCCCGATCCAGGCGGCGACTCTGCCCGACGCACTGGACGGCCGGGATGTCCTGGGCCGGGCGCGCACGGGCTCCGGCAAGACACTGGCTTTCGGGCTTGCGCTGCTTGTGCGGACCGCAGGTCGGCGGGCGGAGTCGAAGCGACCGCTCGCGCTGGTCCTGGTGCCGACCCGGGAGCTCGCACAGCAGGTGACCGATGCGCTGGCGCCGTACGCGCAGACGATGGGTGTGCGGTTGGCGACGGTGGTCGGCGGCCTGTCGATCAACCGGCAGACGGCGCTGCTGCGGACCGGCGCCGAGGTGGTCGTCGCGACGCCGGGACGGCTGGCCGATCTGGTGTCGCGCCGGGACTGCCACCTCAACCAGGTGCGGATCACGGTCCTGGACGAGGCGGACCAGATGTGCGACCTGGGGTTCCTGCCACAGGTCTCGGAGATCCTGGACCAGGTCCGCCCCGATGGACAGCGGCTCCTGTTCTCGGCCACGCTCGACCGCGACGTCGACCAACTGGTCCAGAACTACCTTCACGACCCGGTTGTGGCCTCCGTCGACCAGGCCGCGGGCTCGGTCACGACGATGGAACACCACGTGCTGAACATCCACGGCGCCGACAAGTACGCGACGGCGACCGAGATCGCCGCCCGGGACGGCCGGGTGCTGATGTTCCTGGACACCAAGGCGGCGGTGGACCAGTTCACCCGTCATCTGCGGGCCAGCGGTGTACGGGCCGCCGCCCTGCACAGCGGCAAGTCGCAGCCCCAACGCACGCACACGCTCGCCCAGTTCAAGAACGGCGAGGTCACCGTGCTGGTGGCCACCAACGTCGCCGCCCGCGGCATCCACATCGACGCGCTCGACCTCGTCGTCAATGTGGACCCGCCCGCCGACGCCAAGGACTACCTGCACCGGGCCGGGCGCACCGCACGCGCCGGGGAGTCCGGGCGCGTGGTCACCCTGGTCACCCAGGGCCAACGGCGCGATGTGAACCGGATGATGTCCGACGCCGGCATCCGCCCGACCACCACACAGGTGCGCTCGGGCGAAGAGAAGCTGACCGCCATCACCGGGGCCAAACGCCCGCCGACCGCGCCCAAGGCCGGCGGAGGCAACGCCCCCTTCCGAGGCATGGGCACCCGTCCGGGCCGCCCCGCCAAGGAGTCCCGCAAGGCCGCCGAGGCCCGTAAGGCCGCGGAGGCCCGCGCGGCGGCCCGGGTGCGCAAGGGCCGTTAGATCTCGGTCACCGGTGCCCTCAGGTGAGGGTGAAGTCGTCGGCGTTCACGTTGGATTGGCCGTACCAGCCGTGGACGTAGACGCTGACCGCTCCGCTACCGCCGGTGGTGAAGCTGACCTTGAGCTGGTTCCAGGTCGAGCTGTTCGACCAGGTGCTTGCGGAGGCGCCGCCCGTGACGCCGAGGTAGGCGTACGGGCCCTGCACCCAGGCGGTGAGCGTGTAGGTCGTGTTGGGGGACAGGGCGACGCTCTGGTCGCATTCGCCGGTGCCGCTGGAACTCGGGGTGACCTGGAGACTGTGGCTGCCGCTGTGGACGGGAGTCGAGACCACCGCGCTGCCGCCCGTGCAGGTCCAGGGGCTGAGGCTGCCGGTCTCGAAGCCGGCGTTGGTCAACGAGCCCCCACCGCCGCCGCTTCCACTGGTGGTGACCGTGAGCGTGTAGGTCGCGCTGTGGCTGCCGCTCGCGGCGGTGCCGGTCACGGTGATGGGGTAGGTACCGGCGGCCACGGACGAGCCGACCGTCGCCGTCAGCGTCGAACTGCCGCCGGATGCAACGGATCCCGGGCTGAAGGAGACACTGACGCCGGAGGGAGCGCCCGAGGCGGAGAGGCCGACGGACTCGGCACTGCCGGAGGTCACGGCGGTGGACACGGCCGTGGTCGCCGAAGCGCCCTGGGCGACCGAGGCGGAGCCCGGTGACAGGGACAGGGAGAAGTCGGTGGTGGTGCCTCCACCGCCGCCCGAGCTGCCCTCGTAGGGCACGAACGCGTCGGTGAACGCGAGGCTGTTCTGGCTGATCTCACTGCACGTGGGCAGGGAGTTGGCGCTTCCGCCGCATGCCTGGTCCCGGGTGATCGCCCAGAACGCGAGCCGCCCCACACCGTTCTGCGCGGCGAAGCTCTCCACCGTCTGGGCATCCGCCAGGGTGAAGGTGGAACCGTCGTCGTTCTTGCCGATCATCGGAGTGATGCCGAGGTTGGCGTAGGTGTAACCGGAGTCGACGGACTGCATCTGCGCCAGGGTGGCCTTGGCCGCGGAGACCGCGCCCTGCCCCATCTCGGTGCCGGTACCGGCGTAGTAGTCCATGGCCATGATGTTGACCACGTCGATCTTGACGCCCGCGTTCTTCGCGGCCTTGAGGATGTTGACGCCGTCATCCGTGAGCCCGCTCGTCAGCACCGGAAGGGTCATCGAGAACTGCAGGTTCGGGTTGGACGCCTTGAGGTCCTTCATCGCCTGCATCTGACGGGCCGCGGCCGCGGTGTCCGCGATGGCGGCGCCCTCGATGTCGAAGTCGAGCTGGGTGACGCCGTAGTCGTTGATGATGGCCTGGTATCCGGCGTCGATGCTGCTCTGGTTCGAGCACGTCCAGGCGAGCGGCTCACCGCTCGCCCCTCCAGAGGAGACGATGACGGAGGCGCCCTCGGACTTCGCCCTGGCGATCTCGGGGTCGGTGTAGGAGTCGTTGCCGATGGGGAGCGTGTCGCCCCATATCTGGGTGCAGCCGACGCCGAGTACGAAGGCCGCTGTGTACGCCTTCAGGTGGTGTCCGGTGATGGCGGTGTCGAGCAGTCCTTCCTGACTGTTCGACATGTCGACGTAGGGAGCCACGGAGTAGACGCTGCTCGCCGCGGCGCTGCTTGCGGGGGCCAGGGCGACGGTGACGCCGGTGAGCGAGAGCGCGAGGGCGGACACGGAAGCCGCCAGTCTTGCAAGGTGCATGACAGTGACACCTCTCGGGATGCCCGTCGGGGCGGAGTGGTGGGGGTGAGAGCCGTGAAGGGTATTGGTACATACCAAACAGCTCGCAGAACCCTCCGTCAAGAGGACTAGACCAACTGAGCCCGCCCTGGGCTCCGTTCGGATCGACCCGGGCCAACTCCCGTAGCGCTAAAACGCGTTGATCGCGATCCAGTCGCCTGACTACGTTGGCCGTCATGACGATCACCCCGGACGCCGCGGACTGGCGCGCGGCCAACCGCGCCAACTGGGACGAACGCGTTCCGATTCACGTCGCCGGCCCGTTCTACGACCTTCCCGGCTTCGTCGCGGGCAGGGACACGCTCCGGGACTTCGAACTCGCCGAGGTCGGTGACGTCACCGGCAAGACGCTCCTTCACCTCCAGTGCCACATCGGGCTGGACACGCTGTCCTGGTACCGACGCGGAGCCACCGTCACCGGCCTCGACTTCTCCGCGCCCGCCGTCGACGCGGCCAGGGACCTCGCCACGCGGATCGGCGCTGCCGAGGCCCGCTTCGTGACCGCCGATGTGTACGACGCCGTCGACGTATTCGGCGGACAGACCTTCGACACTGTCTACACCGGCTTCGGCGCGCTGTGCTGGCTGCCGGACATCGACCGGTGGGCGCAGACGGTGGCCGCGCTCGTCGCGCCGGGAGGCTTTCTCTATCTGGCGGAGTTCCACCCCTTCGCCGATGTCCTGGCCGAGGACGGCCGTTCCGTCGAAGGCGACTACTTCCGACGCGCCCCCATCGTCGTCGACGAGCCCGGCACGTACGCCGACCCGGATGCGCTGACCTCCGCGACGCTGACTGTCGAGTGGCGGCACGGAATCGGGGAGGTGGTCAGCGCCCTGGCGGCCGCCGGTCTTCGAGTGGAGTTCCTGCACGAGCACGGCTACGGGCACTTCCGCCTTCCTGCGGGAGTGGGCGTTCCGGAGGTGTATTCGGTGCGTGCGGCGAAGGCGTAGTGGGGGAGCCGGTGTAGGTCGTGAACCGCCTTGTTGCCGTGGCCTGTTGATGGGTGCAATGAAGATGGTCTCATCGCATGTGATTGTCTGCGGTTCCGGTGGGAGATTCGCGACGATATCCACGAGGTCCTTCTCGCCCGTTACCTTCTTCCGCGGAGCCCGGTTCGGACTCGTGGCCTCCAGGGCCAGTGGGCGAGTCCACCCACCACACTTTCTTTAATACGCATCTACTTGAGACTTCGATGCCGCCCCATGTCGGCATTCCCGCGGCTTGGGTCGCCTTTGGTGGGCCTCGGCTGGAGAGGGCCGGCCTTCGGTCACACTGCTGACCCACGTTGTCCAGGCGGCAACCAGCCGGAGAAGATCGGACCGGCGATCCCTCGACAAGAGCGGCCATAGAAGCCATGTAGGACTCATCAGAAGGATCATGCATATGAGGCCGACGGCACACAGGACGGCTGTGATTGTTGCCCCCGCCCTGAGGGGTAGCCCAGGAAGCACGAACATCGGACTTCTCCAAGTCTCATCGACACGCGTAGCAGCACGGTGTTGACGGACTCGGCTCTGGATGATCGTAACGCCTAGCGGGTTAGCTGTCGGACTCGGACGGCCTTCGCCCTACGGTGCCTCGCCGCCTCCTGCGGATTAGTCGCCGATTCGCCCCGGGTGCCTACGGTTCCCCGCCTCCGTTACAGGGCAATGTAGGTGGTCAAGCCGAGCCAGTACAGGACATGTTGAAGCGCGGAGGTGCAAAGAGGGCGCGTGCGCCTGGCGGATACATTGCTCGTGAGGCACGTGTGCCGTTCGGCAGCAAGGAAGCCCCGGCGTTCCCAAGTGATCTGCTCCGCAGCGGACTGGACGGCTTGATGGCCCTGGACGCTCCAGAGGCGGGCACGAGGGCCTGGAATGGTCTGCTTTCGCTGGGGCGGGGCGGACGAGGCCCTCGGCAACTTCTCGGCCCGGCCTGCCAGTTCGTCTCGGCGCTCTTGGTGCCCATGTCGTCCTTGCCGGACTCGAGCGGGGGCGTTCCCTCGGGAGGCGTGGTGCCCTCCGGGGGAGTGCCAGGGGTCTCCGCACCCGGGCCGGGCTCTGCGGGTGTCGCCATGGTCGTGCTCTCCCTTGTCGGGTGGGCGGTGCCCATGCGGACTGAAAGTCGCGGGGGAGTGCGAGGTGAACTGGCCCTCACGCAGTGATTCGCGAGCGCTTCTTGCGCGCCCCAATACGCCCTGTATGACGTCAAGGCTGAGTCCTACCTTGAAAGGGCCTTACCTCATCAGTGGGCTGGGCTGGGTTGCCTGGTTGATCCGCCGTCCTGGGGGTCGCCGGATGCCCGGTGACCCAGTCCAAGATGAGAAGAGGTGAATGGTGGAAAAAGAACGCGCCCCAAGCGAAGGGGGCATGGTTCGCGATCTGGTGAAGCGACTCGGGATCGCATTGGGCGCTCGCGCTCTGTGGACTCTGGTCGTGAGGCTGATCGACCACCACTAGGTACTCCGAGGTATGTGGTGTTACCCCCAGGCACCACATGACTTTGAGCACTAGGAATCGCTCTCGACGCCGACAGGTGTCGAGAGCGATTCTGCGTCCTGGCTCGGATTGATTCCCAGTGAGGGAGGCTGGCTTACCATCTGTTCGTCCTTGATCCGCGCAACCTCTTCGAGGACCTTCTCACCTCGCCAGTCGGGCTTGAGACGACGGACCTTCTCGTACGTGGAGATGGCCCCAGCGCTGTTCAGCAGATTGAGCTGCTGCGCGGTCTCGCCCGGGTCGGGCGGGACGACGTCCGGGAACTCCACACTCAGGAATCTGAGGGGGACTGAGGATCTGAAAACGGATCGGTCGATCTCCAGAAGCACGCCGTAGATGTGCGCGGGAGCAGGACGCCAGTAACCCGTCCCGGGCACCGATCTTCGTGGGGTTGCCGCTGCTCTCGGTGACTATGCCGCGGTCTGGAGGCTGTAACCCGTGCCAGGATGATCTGCTCGGCATGGTCGGCACGCAGAGCACGATGCTCCTCGCTGCGGAGGTTGAACTGAACCTGCTCGATGACCGAGCCCTTGTCCTCGCCGCATTCCAGGTTCAGCGGCAAGCCCTTCGATACGAGCAGCGCGGGGGGTCGAGCATCTCCACTAGGACGTCGATGACGTTCTGGCGCAGGGTTCTTGTGGTCTTCCCGGCCACCAGAGAGGCCGCCCGGCGGGGCCGTTGCGTACGAAGTCCAGCCAGTCGATCGGCGAGACGATGGTCTTCGCGGAATGGACCGATCCCTCGTAGATCGTGGTCTGGTGCTGACGGCTGATCCGGACGACCAGGTGCTATTTCTGGGTCAGCGGCTGAGGATCCCTGCCGCTATTCGTCCGGCTCGGGGGGCTCGCTCATGGCTGCGCTCAGGAAGCGGTCGATGGTCGAGAGGTTCTTGCCGTCATGCTCGGCGCCGAACTGGGCGAGCTTCAGGGCCCGGTCGATCGCTTGGGTCGCCGCCGACGTCAGGTCCTTGGTCTCACGTGCCAGGGGCCGTTGACCTGCCGCTGGGGAAGTCTTGGCGCAACGGCTACCGCGTGTCCCGCATAGGCGAGTCTCCTGGGCCAGACCCGTCTCCGGGACGCGTTTGCGATGAGGTTTGCGCGCGAGGGGGAGCGAGGCGAGTGCGGCGAGAATCGGTGAACGGTGAGCTGTCGCCGAGGGCCGGTGTATGGCCTGGGTGACGCGGCGGGAGTAGCCGCGAGGAGGCCGCAACTCCCGCAAGCGTGCTGACGGTTCACTCGATCCCTGGTTGGTTCTGCGCGAGGCGTGAGGTGCGGGGCTGCACCCGTGCGCTCTGTGTTCCCGCGTCGAACGACTCGCCCCCGCCGGTGACGGGTTCCCCGCCGTCCCGGCCCCGCTCGTCCGGCCCGGAACCGTGCCGCCTCCCACACTCCACGAACTTCGCTTTAAGAAACTCCCGTTGACCTCGTTGACACGCCCTCAGCGCACGCGTTTCACTCGACACTCGTGCATGGCAACGTTGTCAGGCCGGCCGTGGGAGTGACCGGAACCGTTGCCTGTCGCCGGCACTCCGGGGTATTTCGGCGCGCCGGCATCTGATGTGCGAAGCACGAACTGCTGCGGAGGCAACCGATGGTGAGACCCCGACGTTCAGCCGCACGACCCGACCGCGCAAGATTCCGCCAACGCCTCGCCGTGATCAGCGTCCTGGGCATGGCAGCCCTTCCGCTTCCGGCGATCGGCAGCGCCGCCGCCGCGAGCGCCGCGACGCCGGCCCTGGTGACGGATCCTGCGGCGCTGGTCAACCCCCTCATCGGCACTTCAGGTGCCGTAGACACCTTCCCGGGGCCCGACATGCCGGCCGGCATGGTCCAGTGGGGCCCCGACACGACGCCCGACCGGCCCGACGGCGGCGGCTACGAGTACAACGACAAGAAGATCTCCGGCTTCAGCCTCACCCACGTGTCCGGCCCCGGCTGTCCCGTCGCGGGCGACCTGCCCATCCTGCCGGTGACCGGCGCGCTGTCCGGCAACCTCAGCGACGCGTCCGCGGGCTTCAGTCACGACGACGAGCAGGCGGCGATCGGCTCCTACAAGGTCACCGACGCGAACGGCGTCCAGACCGAGTTGACCGACACCACCCGCGCCGGTCTGGGCCGCTTCACCTTCCCCGCGGGACAGCAGGCGAACCTGCTGTTCAAGCTCAGCGGCGGCGCCACGCAAGTCGACGGCACGCGCGTGCAGGTGGTGAACGACAAGGAGATCAGCGGCGCGATCGACAGCGGCCACTTCTGCGGTGCGGCCAACAGATACACGCTGCACTTCGACATCAAGTTCGACCGGCCGTTCACCGCGAGCGGCACCTGGGTCGGCGGCACCATCAACCCCGACGCGACCTCGCTTAAGGCAGGAAAGGTCCAACAGGCCCCGCAGACCTCGAAGTCGGCGCCGTTGAAGGAGAAGCACTTCACCGTCCCGGCGAAGCCGGCCCCGACGATCCACACGAGCGGGACCAAGCAGTCCGGTACGCCGTCCCCGGCCGCGAGCGCCGCACCTCGCTCCTCCACCGCGACCAAGGCCGCGCAGCCCCCCACGACCGGCGCGAACGGCATGTATCTGACCTTCGACACCGCCGCGAACCCCACGGTGAACGCGAAGGTCGGCATCTCGTACACGAGTGACGCGGGAGCGGCGAACAACCTCTCCACCGAGATCAAGAAGTGGGATGTCGCCGCCGTCGAGAAGGCCAACCACGACACCTGGAACGCGGTGCTGACGAAGCTTCAGGTCGGTGGCGGTTCCTCGGACCAGCAGACGCAGTTCTACACCGCGCTGTATCACGCGCTGCTGCACCCGAACGTCTTCTCCGACGACGACGGCCAGTACATGGGCATGGACAACCAGGTCCACAAACTTGCCAAGGGGCAGAAGGCCCAGTACGCCAACTACTCCGGCTGGGACACCTACCGCTCCCAGACCCAGTTGATGGCGATGGTCGAGCCGAAGGTCGCCGGTGACGTCGTCACGTCGATGCTCAACGGGTACGACCAGACCGGCCTGTTGCCCAAGTGGGCCTCGAACAACGGCGAGAGCTATGTGATGGTCGGTGACCCTGCCGCCGGGATCATCGCCGACGCGTACGCCTTCGGCGCGACGAACTTCGACACCGCCAAGGCACTCGCCGCCCTCCAGCACGAGGCCACCGTCCCGAACAACGACCGCCCCGGCGAGTCCGTACGGGACGCGAAGGGCTATCTCCCGCTGGACGAGAACGACTACGGCTGCTGCAACTTCTACGGCCCGGTCTCCACGCAACTGGAGTACGACTCCGCCGACTACGCGGTGGCCGCGTTCGCGAAGTCGCTGGGCAAGACGGCCGTCTACGAGAAGTTCGCCACCCGCGCCCAGGACTGGATGAACGTCTTCAACCCGCAGACCGGCTACATGCAGGCCAAGAACAGCGACGGCCAGTTCGCGACCGGTTTCACCCCCGGCACCTCCAGCGGCTTCGTGGAGGGCACCTCCGCCCAGTACACGCCGATGGTCCCCTTCAACCTCCAGCAGCTCATCCAGGCCCGCGGTGGTGTCAAGGCGTACTCGTCCTACCTGGACAGCCTGCTCGACGACATCACGCATCCCGGCAACACCGACGCCGACCTGAGCAACGAGCCCAGTGTGGAGATCCCCTGGGAGTACGACTACACGGGCCAGCCGTGGAAGACCCAGGCGGCTGTCCGCGCGGCCCAGCAGGACCTGTACTTCAACGCGCCGGTCGGCTCGTTCGGCAACGACGACCTCGGCGCGATGAGCTCCTGGTACGTCTGGTCGGAGTTGGGCATGTACCCGGAGACCCCGGGCACGGACACCCTGGCGCTCGGCAGCCCGGCGTTCCCGGTGGCCAAGGTGACCCTCGGCAACGGCAAGACCGTAGCGATCAACGCTCCGCAGGCCGCGCCGGAAGCGCCGTACGTGCAGTCGCTCGCCGTCAAGGGCAAGGCGTGGAACACCTCCTGGCTGAGCTATCAGCAGTTCCAGGGCGCGGGCACGCTCGACTTCACGCTCGGCACCCAGCCCAACACCTCCTGGGCGTCCGGCACTTCGGCGGCACCGCCGTCGGACACCACGGGCGGCGGGCGGGTGCTGGCCGCGACCGGTCCCAGCAACGGCCTGGTCCTCCAACCGGGCACGTCCGGTGACAGCACGCTCGACCTGACCAACCTCGGCAGCAACGCCGTCACGGTCGACTGGAAGGCGACGGCGCCCACGGGCGTCACGCTGGACACGTCCTCCGGCTCGCTGACGGTCCCCGCCGCGGGCAGCGCCGAGGCGAAGGTCAAGGTGACGGCGGGCGCGAGCGAGGGAACCTACCCGGTCACCTTCGCGCTGACCGATCACAGCACCGGCGCGGCGCTGAGCGCGGCGACCCTCCGCGTGGCCGTCGCCAAAGCCGGCGCCCTGTGGCCGTACAACACCAACGAGGGCATCTACCCCGACGGCACCACCTTCTCGGGCGGCTTCGACAACGGTGGTTGGGCGTTCTCGCAGAACGCCCTGTCGGCGGCAGGCGTCACGAGCGGCTCCACCGTCACCGCCGACGGCGTCTCCTACACCTGGCCGACGGCGACGTCCGGGCAGTTGGACAACCTGGAGATGGCCGGCCAGACCATCCCGATGCCGGCCGGCACGTCGGGTGCCGCACTGGGCCTGCTGGGCACCGCGACCAACGCGCCGACCGACGGCAGCGGGGTCTCGGGCACGGTGACCGTCACCTACACCGACGGCACCACCGCGCAGGCGACGATCGGGTTCTCGGACTGGACGCTCAACGGCGGCGGCACCAAGCCCCTCCCGGGGGACACGACCGCCGTCACGACGGCCTACCGCAACACCGGGAGCGGAGGCCGGGACACCGTCAAGGCCTATGTCTTCGCCACGAAGGTCCCGCTGGACGCGTCCAAGCAGGTCGCGTCGATCACGCTGCCGGTGACCGGCTCCTCGGGCGCCAACCATCTGTTCGCGTACGGCTTCGGCCAGTGACGCAGTCGATGCACCGGCGGTCCTGACGACGGCGGGCCGGTTCCCGGACGCGAGCCCGGGAGCCGGCCCCTCGACCGAGTTCTCCCGCCCCATTGTGGTGTGCCTGCCACACCCTTACTGTTCGGCTTTGCCTGAGTCTGTTTGATGCTGTTCGCCCAGTCGGTGTGGAGGCCGCAGTGCGGGGAAGTCGGATCGGTTCGGAAGGTGCGAGACCTGGCCGTCGGTGGTGGCGGGCGGTCCTCGCCACGGCCGCGACGTTCGCCCTGGCGGTGGGCATGACCGCGCCGGCCACGGCGGCACAGGACGTCGGAGAGCAGACGCCCGCCGTCAGCCCGCAGGCGCACACGGTGAGTCTCGACGGCTACTCGTTCCTGGTGGACGGCAAGCGCACCTATCTGTGGTCCGGCGAGTTCCACTACTTCCGCCTCCCGAGCCCGGACCTGTGGCGCGACATCTTCCAGAAGATGAAGGCCGCCGGCTTCAACTCGACCTCGCTGTACTTCGATTGGGGCTACCACTCGCCGAAGCCGGGTGTGTACGACTTCACCGGGGTCCGCGACGTCGACAAGCTCCTCGACATGGCCCAGGAGGCCGGCCTCTACGTCATCGCCCGCCCGGCCCCGTACATCAACGCGGAGGTCGACAGCGGCGGCCTGCCCGGCTGGCTGACCACCAAGGCCGGCAACAACCGCAGCGACGACCCCCGGTTCCTCAAGTACGCCGACGAATGGCTGACCCAGATCGACCGCATCATTGCCCGCCACCAACTCACCAACGGCACCGGGTCGGTGATCGCCTACCAGGTCGAGAACGAGTACTACAACGGCTCGGCCGCGGGCCGCTCCTACATGCAGCACCTGGAGGACAAGGCCCGCGCCGACGGCATCACGGTCCCGCTGACCGGCAACAACAACGGCACCTTCAACTCCGGTACCGGAGCCCTGGACGTCGACGGCCCGGACTCCTACCCCCAGGGCTTCGACTGCTCCAACCCCACGAAGTGGAACGGCGTCCCCGACATCAGCTACGACCACCCGGCCGGAAAGCCCCTGTACTCACCGGAGTTCCAGGGCGGCGCCTTCGACCCGTGGGGCGGCCCCGGCTACGACAAGTGCGCCCAACTGATCAACGACCAGTTCGCCAACGTCTTCTACAAGCAGAACATCGCCGTCGGCGCGACCGCGCAGAGCTTCTACATGACCTACGGCGGCACCAACTGGGGCTGGCTGGGCATGCCGGAGAACTACACGTCGTACGACTACGGCGCCGCGATCCGCGAGACCCGCCAGCTCGATCCGAAGTACGACGAGGACAAACTCATCGGGTACTTCACGCAGTCGGTCGCCCCGCTGACCAAGACCGAGGCGATCAGGGCCACCCCACCGGACGACTCCGCGATCGTCGACACCGCCCGCATGAACCCCGACACCAAGACGCAGTTCCACGTCCTGCGGCACGGCAACTCCACCTCCACCGCGGTCGACAAGACCCACATCTCGCTGGACCTCAACGCCCAGCCGACCGCCGACACCACCTACACCTGGGACGACCCCGACTCCGCGCTCCAGTACGCCGGTTCGTGGTCGCACGTGGCCAACACGAGCTACACCGGCGGCGATTACCAGCACACCGAGTCGTTCTCCAACAAGGCCGGCGACTCGCTCACCGTCCCCTTCGACGGCACCGCGATCCGCTGGATCGGCTCGAAGACCAACAACCACGGCAACGCCGACGTCTACCTCGACGGCACCAAGGTGGCCACGGTCGACGACTCGGGCAGTGAGAGCCAGGCGGTCGTCTTCCAGAAGACAGGCCTGGCCCCCGGCGCACACACGCTGAAGATCGTCGTCGCCGGGAGCCACGGCTCGGGATCCACCGACAACTACGTGGCCGTCGACGCCATCGACGTGCCCACGGCCGCCACCGCGGAGCCGACCTACCCGGTCGTGCCGCAGCAGCCGGGCACCGCGATCACCCTCGACGGCCGCGACTCGCACGTCATCGTGGCCAACTACCGCCTCGGCGAAGCCCAGTTGCAGTACTCGACCTCCGAGATCATGACCAGCGCGACCATCGGCAACCGGGACGTCGGCGTGCTCTACGGCGACGAGGGCAGCGACGGCGAGACCGTCCTGCGCTACGCCGCCAAGCCCACCGTGACCGCCACCGGCGGTACGGTCACGACCAGTTGGGACGCGGCCACGGGCGACCTGCGGTTGAACTACACGCACAAGGGCCTCATCCGAGTCAGCGTCAGCGGCGCCGGACAGCGTCCGCTGCTTCTGCTCGTCGGCGACACGGCCACGGCGAAGACCTTCTGGCGTCAGGACACGGCGAGCGGTCCGGTGCTCGTGCGTGGCACCCATCTGCTGCGCACGGCGACCAGTCTGCACGGCGGTCACACCGTGGCCCTCACCGGCGACAACGCCGACGACAAGAACATCGAGGTGTTCACCTCCGCCGCCCAAGTCACCTGGAACGGCAGGACGTTGGGCACTCAAGCCACCGGCACGGGGAGCCTCACCGGCAAGATCCCGGTGGCCGCCCCGATCCACCTCCCGACGCTGACCAACTGGAAGCACGCCGAGGAATCCCCCGAAGTGGCACCCGGCTTCGACGACTCCTCCTGGAAAGTCGCCGACAAGTCGGCCACCAACAGCGTCTCCGGCGTCAACTCGCTGCCGGTGCTCTACGCGGACGACTACGACTTCCACTCCGGCAACACCTGGTACCGCGGCCGCTTCCGCGCCACCGGCAAGGAGACCGGCATCCACCTGGTCTCGGACTCCGGCGGAGGTGCCCAGGCGTTCTCCGCCTGGCTCAACGGCACCTTCCTGGGCAGCTCCACCACGGGTAGCGCCGACTTCACTTTCCCGGTGGGCTCGTTGAAGTCCACGGGCGACAACGTCATTTCGGTGCTCACCGTCAACATGGGGCACGAGGAGGACTACAACTCCACCAACGGCAACAAGACCGCGCGCGGCCTGACCAGCGCTTCCCTCGTCGGCGCGCCGCTGACGTCCGTCACCTGGCGTCTCCAGGGCGTACGGGGCGGCGAGGATCTCCAGGACACCGTGCGCGGCGCACTGTCGACGGGCGGCCTGTACGGCGAACGGGCCGGCTGGTCCCTGCCGGGCTACCCGGACGGCACCTGGAACCGGGTGTCCCTGCCGACGACCGACACCACCCCCGGGGTCTCCTGGTACCGCACCGACGCCGCCCTGAACCTGCCGC
Organism: Streptomyces sp. NPDC005492; assembly: GCF_040605995.1. NCBI lineage: Bacteria > Bacillati > Actinomycetota > Actinomycetes > Kitasatosporales > Streptomycetaceae > Streptomyces > Streptomyces sp. NPDC005492. The sequence goes on along the minus strand of NZ_JBEXDX010000052.1, from coordinate 45,483 downwards.
ACGGCCAGGACACCTCGCTCGGGCTGACGTTCACCGACGACCCGTCACGCAAGTACCGGGCCACGATCTTCGTGAACGGCTGGCAGGTCGGCAACTACGTCAACTACCTCGGCCCGCAGCACACGTTCCCCGTCCCCAACGGGATCCTGAACCCCAACGGCCACAACAGCATCGCCATCGCCGTCTGGAACCTCGACGGCACCACGGGCGGCCTCGGCAAGGTCGCCCTGACCAACTACGGCAGCTATGCCTCCTCCCTGCGCGTCGCGCAGAACGACAGCCCGCGCTACGACCCCCGGACCTACGCGATGCCGAAGCGCCCGGGAGCCGACGTCAACCTGAACGTGCCCGACACCGCCGAGCCGGGACAGGCTTTTACGGCCCGGGCGACGGTACGGGTGCCCAAGGACCGCCCGTCCGCATCCCAACTGACGGCGTCGCTCGCCACGCCCGACGGCTGGACCGTGAGTGCCACGAGCCCAACTTCCGTCGAGCGCCTGCAACCTGGCGCCACCGCCACCTTCACCTGGCAGGTACAGCCGCCGACCGGAACCCTGCCGTCTGCCTCGGCACTCACCGCCACGGTGCACTACTCGCAGAACGGACGGCAGGCCGCCGGCGAGGACGAGCGCATCGTCGGCGGCATCCCACCGGCTCCACCGGTCGGCAAGAGCGAGGTGAGCGACCTGCCCTTCCTGTCGTCCACCAACGGGTGGGGGCCGGTGGAACGGGACACCAGCGTAGGCGAGCAGGCGGTCGGTGACGGGCGTCCGATCACCATCGAAGGCGTCGGGTACGCCAGGGGCCTGGGCACCAACTCGGTCAGCGACGTCGCTCTCTACCTGGCCGGAAACTGCTCCCGGTTGACGGCGGACGTCGGTGTCGACGACGAGACAGGGGGCGCGGGCACGGTGACGTTCTCCGTGATCGCCGACGGCAGAACCCTGGTGACCACACCGACGATCAGCGGCAGACAGGCGGCGGTACCGATCGACGTCGACATCAGCGGCGCCCAGGTGGTCGACCTCAAGGTCGGTGACGCGGGCGACGGCAACGGAAACGATCACGGCGACTGGGGGACGCCGACGCTGACGTGCGGCTGAAAAGCGCCACGATCCGCCGTACAGCACCCGACGGAACCATCGTTTCGGCAACTCGGCGCCTACTTAACGTAATTGACGGGGCGAATGTGGGCCGTCTCCGCACTAGGATGTGTGGCCTGGCGAGCCGGTCCACCCGGCGCGGCTTGGATCTGGGGGAATAATGCAGCCTGACAAGCAGGTGTCCACGAAGATCGATGCCGCCGTTCCGACGGCCGCACGGATGTATGACCACTACCTGGGCGGCAAGGACAACTACGCGTCCGACCGGGCGGCCTGCGAGGAACTCGACAAGGTCGTACCCAGCACGCGTGCCCTCGCGGTGAACAACCGGCGCTTTCTGCAACGGGTGGTCGCGACGCTGACCACCGACTACGGCATCAGGCAGTTCCTCGACCACGGCTCAGGCCTGCCCACCCAGAACAACGTGCACCAGGTCGCGCAGCGCATCGACCCGGCCAGCCGCGTCGTGTACGTCGACAGCGACCCGATGGTCCTGGTGCACGGCCGGGCCCTGCTGGACCAGAACGAGCGCACCGCCGTCATCCAGGCCGACCTGCGGGACACCGAGACGATCCTCTCCCACTCCGACACCAAGCGCCTGATCGATTTCTCGCAGCCGGTCGCCCTGCTGTTCAACTCGGTCTTCCACTGCATCCCGGACAGCGACACCGACGGACCGCAGGCCGTGGTGCGCCGGGTCTCCGAGCGACTTGCCCCCGGTAGCTGCATGGTGATGTGCCAACTGGTGAGCGAGGACCCCGAGGTCCGCGACTTCGTGACCGACTTCATGGACAAGGCGACGCAGGGGCACTGGGGCCGCGTACGCCAGGAGAAGGACGTCGCGGAGTGGTTCGAGGACCTCGACATCCTCGATCCGGGCCTGGTGGAGGTGTCGACCTGGCGGCCGGACAGCGAGGTGGCTCCCCGTCAGGCCACCCAGGAGTGGATCGAGTTCGGCGGCGTCGGCCGCGTCCGACAGCGATAGACCGGGGCCTGCGCGTCACGGCACCGGATCAGCCGGTGCCGTAGCGCTCGCGCAGGGTGTCGCGCAGCCGCACCAGGGACTCGCGCGGGCTGAGTGCCTCGTCACCGAGCCGGTCCAGGGCCAGCCGGTACTCCTCGGTCTCGTCGCGGTCCTCCAGGAACACGGCGCTCTTGATGTGCTCCAGGTACACGATGTCGGGCAGGTCGAGGCCGCCGAAGCGGAGGTAGGTGAGGGGGATCGCCGGCGCGGACGCGTTCGTCACGTCCAGGGGCACGATCTGCACGGTCACACGCGGGCGTTGAGCCATCTCGACGAGGTGCCGGAGCTGCTCACGCATCACCTCGGGACCGCCCAGGACGCGCAGCAGGACGGACTCGTCGATGATCGCCCACAGTTGCGGGGCCTCCGGGCGCTCCAGCAACTCCCGGCGGCGCGTGCGCAGTTCGAGACGCCGCTGCACCTCGCGGGCAGGTGCCGTCGGCAGACCGCGTTCCACCACCGCCCGGGTGTAGGCCGTGGTCTGCAACAGGCCCGGAATATACTGGATTTCGAAGGTGCGGATGGCGGTGGCCGCCTCCTGCAGACCGACCAGCCGATCGAACCACTCGGGCATGAGCCGCTTGTCGTAGCGCTGCCACCAGCCCGGCTCACCGGCGCGCCGCAGCAGTTCGAGCAGGACCCGAGCCTCGTGCTCGTCGGCCTTGTACAGCTCCAGCAGCGCGCGGACGTCGGCCTCGACCGGAGGGCGGCGGCCCTTGCCCGCCTCGATGCGCGACAGCTTCGGCGGGCTGAATCCCACGGCTCGCGCCGCCTGGTCCTGCGCGAGGCCCAAGTCCTCGCGCATACCCGCCAGTTGGACACCGACCAGCATCTTCAGCAGGGTCGGAGCGGGCTCGGTCCGACTCAGATACGGTTCGAGGCGCGAGATACGAGGTGACTCCGCGGACATCCTGACTCCCCGTGAACCGGCAGACGACAAACCGCAGTATCGCACCCCGCCCACTCCGGCGCAGGCGTCTACAGAAGTGAGGGCGACCCGCTCCGCTTCACAGCAGGTGGTCGAACTCGCCGTCCTTCGCGCCGGCCACGAACGCGGCCATCTCGGCCGGTGTGTAGACCAGCGCCGGACCTTCGGGATCGCGGGAGTTGCGTACCGCGATGCCGCCCTCGTCGAGGACGGCCACCTCGACGCAGTTGCCTTCGGCGGTGCTGCGTCGGCTCTTGATCCATCGGGCGGCCAGTGAACTCGCCCGCACTCCGTTCGGAACTGATGACATCGCAGTCTCCTCACTCACGTTCGCCACGCCGGCGACCCCGCCACCCACTGGCTCGGACCGCATCGCGTGCCGCGCGCTTCAAGCCATGTGCGTGCAATTCCTCGTGAAATTGCACGGAAGCGCCTTCAGTTGTGGAGAATAGCTCGTGGCGTCGACCCGCGCGTTGATGCCCACAAGCTGACGCCCCATCAGGGAGGCGCTGTGTCCTCACCCGCGCACCAAGTGCCCAGAGTTTCCGGCACGGCCGCGCCATCACCGGCACCCACCGCACCGCTCGACGTCCCCATGCGCCTGCACCAGAAGCCGACGCGCAGTTCATCCCGGACCGCCGCGCTCCGCCTGCCCAGCACCGCACAGGGCTGCGCCCAGGCCCGAGACTTCACCCAACTCACTTTGGCCAACTGGGAATTGGACCACTGCAGCGCCGACGCCCTCACCGTCGTCGCCGAACTGACCGCCAACGCGGTGGTTCACGCCGTGCCGCACACCCCGGACGGTGATGCCGAGGTGTGGGTCAAGCTCACCCAGCGAGCGAACCACCTGGTGTGCGCCGTCATCGACCCGAGCGACAGCCCGCCCGTGTACCGGCGCTCGGGCGACCCCCTGGACGAGGACGGCCGCGGCCTCCGCATAGTCGACGCACTGTCCGAACACTGGGGCTGGACCAAGCGCTACCGAGCGGGCGGGATCCGCCCGGTGGGCAAGACCGTATGGGCCATGCTGGCGACCGGCCCTCGCGCCTGACCCCGGGCATCTCGGCGCTGCTCCTCGCGGACGGTCCAGGGGTCAGCCCCGGGCCCCCGCGACGATCTCGGCGAGCGGGGTGGCGGGATGACCCGTCAGGCGCGGCACGGCGTCGGTGACGCCGTCGAGTTCGCCGGCGGCGATGGCCGTATAGGTGGACACCCAGGCGTCGAGCTGCCACTGAGGGGCGCCATAGGAGGCGCGTGAGGCGTAGGCCTCCTCGATGGTCTCCGGCCGGTAGGTGACGGCGCGGCCGAGGACCTCGGAGAGGACGGCGGCGGCCTCGCCCAGTGTCAGGGACTCGGGACCCGTCAGGTCGTACACGGCTCCGGCGTGGTCGGCCGGCCGGGCCAGAATCGCCGCGGCCGCGTCGGCGATGTCATCCTGGCCGACGAACGCGGTCCGCCCGCTCTCGGCGGGACCGCGGATCACACCGTCCTCGCCGACGAGGTCGGGGACGAGTTCCGCGTAGAAGTTGTCGCGCAGGAATGTGTACGCCATGCCGCTCGCGCGGATGTGCTCCTCGGTGTGGAAGTGGTCGCGGGCCAGCGTGAACGTCGCGTCGGGTGCGGCACCGAAGAAGGACACGTACACGAGATGTGTGACGCCCGCCTTCGCCGCGGCGTCCACGAACTCCCGGTGCTGCGCGAGCCGTTGGGCGCTCTCGGGGGCGGACACCATGAACACGGTCCGGGCACCGGCGAGACAGCGCGGCAGGGCCTCGCGGTCGCCGTACTCGCCCCGCACCGGTGTGGCGCCGGGCAGTTCGGGGGCCCGCTCGGGGCTGCGGGTCAACAGTCTTTGCGTCACGCCCTGTTCGGCGAGACGCCGGGCGACACGTCCGCCGAGGCGTCCCGTCGCCCCGGTCACCAGCACGGAGGGCTCCTGCGGTTCGGTCATGGTCGGCATCACTTCCTGTGCGGTGGGATCACACCGGGGGTATTGAAACCGGCGCCGATCCCCAGGACGAGCAGGCGGGAGTCTCCGGGCGCGTCGGTGCGGTGCGCTGAGGTGCGGTCGGGATCAGATCCAGGTGTCGAGCCACATCCTTGCGTGCCAGTCGGCGTACGGGATCGTCTGCCCGGTGTAGATCGGGAAGAAGTAGATGAAGTTCCAGGCGATCAGGAGGACAACCACGCCCGCGGTCACCGCACCTCGTATGCGGCGCTTGTCAGTTGCTTCCGGCGGGCCCATCAGGGCCCCCAGCGCCATCGTCACGGCCAGGCACAGATACGGCACGAAGACGACCGCGTAGAAGGAGAAGATCGTGCGGTCCTGGTACAGGAACCAGGGCAGGTAGCCGGCAGCCACCGCGCACAGGACGGCTCCGGAGCGCCAGTCGCGGCGCAGAGCCCACCGGTAGAGCAGGTAGCCGAGCGCACAGCATGCCGACCACCACAGGAGCGGTGTGCCGAGGGCGAGGATCGTCTGCGAGCAGGCGGCTGTCGTGTGGCAGCCGTCCGTCCCGGACTTCGGCGACTCGTAGGAGAACAGCACGGGGCGGCCGAGGACCAGCCAACTCCAGGGATTCGACTGGTACTTGTGCGGGCTGTGCAGTCCCACGTTGAACTGGTACACCGCGTGCTCGTAGTGCCACAGGCTGCGCAGCGGGGCCGGGATCCACGACCAGGTGCCGCCGCGGCCGTCGGCCCAGTGGCGTCCGTAGCCGTCGTCGGACAGGAACCAGCCGGTCCACGTGGCCAGATACGTCACGACGGCGACCGGGACGAGGGAGAGCACCGACCGGCCGAGGTCCTTGCGCAGCACCGCGCGGTAGGGGTGGTACGCCCCCGCGACGCGGCGGGCGCCGACGTCCCACAGCACGGTGAGGACCACGAAGAAGACGAGGAAGTACAGGCCGTTCCATTTGGTCGAGGCCGCCAGTCCCAGGAAGAGGCCGGCCGCGAGCCGCCAGGGACGCGCTCCCGTACCGGCATGGTCACCGGTGGGTCCGTCCGGACGTGTCCGGCCGTCCTCGTCGGTAGGCAGGGCTGCCGCGAGCCGGGCCCGCGCCCTGTCCCGGTCGATGAGCAGACATCCGAACGCCGCCAGTGCGAAGAACATGACGACGAGGTCGAGCAGAGCGGTACGGCTCATCACCAAGTGGAGGCCGTCCATCGCCATCAGCGCTCCGGCCAGACAGCCCAGTGGTGTCGAACGGAACAGGCGGCGCCCTATTCGGCACAGCATCAGTACCGACAGTGTGCCGAGGAGCGCCGTCATACAGCGCCAGCCGAAGGGGGTGAGGCCGAACACCGACTCGCCGAGGGCGATCACCCACTTGCCCGTCGGCGGGTGCGCGACGAAGGCCCCGGCGTCGGAGAGCGGGATCACCTGGGGATGGGCCAGGACCTGCGGGTCGGCGATGCTGCTCTTCGGCCAGGTGCCCTCGTATCCGAACCGCAGCAAGGACCAGGCGTCCTTGGCGTAGTACGTCTCGTCGAACACGATCGCGCGCGGGTTGCCCAGCCGCCAGAAGCGCGGCAGTCCGGCGAGGAGCGCGACCAGCAGCGGCCCGCCCCAACCCGACCAGCGCGCCAGTCGGCCGGCCGCGACCGGGGACAGCCCGAGCACACGCCACAGCCGTGTCGACGGTTCGGGGAACGGCACGACCAGGCGCTCGCGCACGGACGTACGCGGGCGAGCGACGTACCCGAAGCGGCGCAACCGCCGCTCCCAGGACATCGGCTCGCTGTACAAGGCCTCCTGGGGGTCGTCGACAGACGGGGGCGTGTGGTGAGGGATCACGTAAGGAGCTTTCTGAGGTGTGGAGCTACCGGGTCGAGGTCTGTCCCGGCAGCGGTCCCTGCCCGGGAATCGAGACCCGGTACGGCGACGGCACCCCGGCCGCGGTGGACGCGGGGCGTGCGGTCGCCGGCCTCGGGAGGACCGACTCGGCCGAGGTGACCGGGCGGGGCTGAGGACCGGTGGGCCCACCCTGGGCGAAGGAGTTCGCCAGGATCACCAGCCCGACTCCGAGCCCGGCAACGGTCAGTACCGATCCGGTCGCCGTCCAGGCCGTCCGGTTCCGCCGGCGCGCGCGAACGCCGGCCCGGAGGCGGCGTCGGTGCCGGTCCTCGTAGGGCATGTCCTCCTGACTGTCACGCATCATGCGCGCCAGCTCCTGCTCGAAGTGATCCATGGCTCCTTCGTCTCTCCTCACTCGACCGCCTCGACCGGCTCGACTGCATCGGCCAGAAGCTGCCGCAAGCGGGCGACGCCGCGTGCCGTGAGCGAGCGGGCGGTGCCCACCGGACACCCCAGCACCTCCGCGACGTGCTGTTCGGGCAGGTCCTGGTAGTAGCGCAGCACCACGGCTGCCCGTTGGCGCGGCGGCAGCAACGCCAACATGGCCTCCAGCCGGGTCCGTTCGTCCACGGCGGCGGTCTCGTCGCCCGCCTCGGGCGGGTCGGGCAGTCGGTCCACGGGCTGCTCACCCCACCAGCGGCGCCGTGCCGACCGAGCCGCGGCACGGGCCAGGATCCTGCGCACATACGCCTCCGGCGCCTGCTCGGCCACCTTCGGCCAGGCGAACCACAGCTTGACCAGCGCCTCCTGGAGGAGATCCTCCGCCCGGTGCCGGTCCCCGCCGGTGAGCAGCCGCGCCAGATGAAGCAACGCCGACCACCGAGCCGTCACGAACCGGTCGAACTCGTCGGCCCGCAACTGCCCCATCAGCGTTCCCCCTTACCGCCCTGTCGAGCACGCACGCGCCCTGCCATCGGCCACGTCCCTACACCTCTTAGAAAGACACTGGCGGCTGTCTCACTATGCACTTATGCCGTGTGGGGTGGGTCACATGCGTCATCCCTTACGGCGGCGTGCGGCAGCCATCCGCGTGAACACGTACGGGCACGTCGTTCTGCCGCCGCGCCGTGCGATCGCGTTGGGCCTGGACCTGCTGACCGTGTCCGTCGGCGCCAGGCATCGGGAACGCAAGCCGACGGGATGCGCCCCGGTCCGGTGCCGGATGTTCCGGGACCGGACCGGGGGCGCCCAAATCGCCTCCGCTGTACGGAAGTTAACCAAGAGCGTTCCAGAACGCGCAGTGGTGGCGGGTCAGCGTCGTGTCGGTGGGGGCGATGTGGTCGGGCACCAGCGACAGGACCGTCTGCCTCGACCAGTGCGGTGACGACGGCCCGTTCGGGTCGGCGGTGCCGGCGAAGCGGGTCCAGTAGTCGATCATGGTGTTGGCCAGGCGATGCTGTGCCGCGGTGAGCTCGCGGGGGCGGCCGCCCAGGTCGAACAGGTAGGGGAGTTCGCTCGCGTGCGGTGCGCCGAGCGGGAACGGTGGAGTGCCCGACGTGAGCGGCGGGGCGTTCTCGTCGGCGAACTCGTAGCGCCATACGGGGGCTTGGGTGGCGAGGAGGTCGTCGGTGCGTGCCGTCGGGCAGGCGAAGTCGGCGTCTCCGATGACCGCTCCGAACACGGGACCCCCGTCCGTGCGGTGCACCGGGTACTCGGCGACGATCGCCTTCGCCTGCCCCGGTGAGGGGAAGAAGGCGGCCACGACGTCGGGCCAGGTGTCGGGAGTGACAGGGTTGCCGGCCTGGATGATGCCGGCGGCCCAGCCGTTGCCTTCGTCGTGGTTGTTGCCGATGAGGACGGGGACGTGGTGGTAGCGGCCGGAGGCGATCGCCGCCGCGGGGTCACTGGGCAGCAACGGGGTTGCGTAGGAAGGCTGTTGGTCGGTGTCCTGGTCCGTGAGGAGACGGGAGACGTCCACGCGCCGCAGGCAGGCCAGGACATCGCGGGCGGAGCCGCAGCCCACCTTCGCCGCGAGGTCCGCGCCCGTGGCGCGCGCCGTCGACAGGGGGACGGAGGACGGCGCGAACGGACGGTCGGGGCGGCCGGTGCAGGGGCCGCTCTCGATGATGGCCCGGTCGAAGAGCCCTGCGGCGGCGGGGGAGGCGAGTTGGGCACAGACGCTGTAGCCGCCCGCCGACTCACCGGCCAGCGTCACGTTGTGCGCGTCGCCCCCGAAGACGCCGATCTGAGCACGGACCCAGCGCAGCGCGGCCTGCTGGTCGGCCAGGCCGAAGGTGCCGGAGCCGGGAAGCCCGCTGTGCGCGAGGAAACCGAGGGCTCCGAGGCGGTAGTTGACGGTGACGACCACGACATCGCCGCGCGTGGCCATGCGGTGGGCGTCGTACGAGGCACCCGCACCGGTGGTGAAGCCGCCGCCGTGCAGCCACACGATCACCGGCCGGGGGCGAGACGGTCCCGCGCCGTCGGGCGTGGTGACGTTGAGATGGAGACAGTCCTCGTCGGTGCTGCCGCCGGGCACCTCGCCGGCCGGCTGTGGGCAGGCGCTCGCGGGCCGGGTCGCGTCCCGTACGCCGGACCAGGGGGCCGCCGGCCGGGGTGGCGCCCAGCGCAGATCACCGACCGGGGGAGCGGCGTAGGGGATGCCCTCGAAGTTGCGGTAGCCGTCGTGCACGGCGCCCCGTACCGGGCCGTTGTACGTGGCGACAGTGGCGGCGGGTGGGTCGGGCTTCGCCGGTGGTGCCGGGGACCAGGCCGTCGTGAGGACGGCGGTCAGGGCGCAGCCCAGGGTGGTGGTCAGGATGCGGTGCATGGTCATCTTCTCCCCGTTCGGTCAACTGCCGCCCATGCCGCCCCGTGCGGCGATCATGGTCATCGGCAGGGTCCGTACTGCCTTCTCCAGGCCGGGCGCGAGCGCGGCGAGTCGCCCTGTGCAGGCGTCGATACGAGCCCGGTGGGTCTTCTGGTCCTGCCGTGACACGACCGAGCGGATGCCACCGACCGAGGCCAGCGCCAGTAGCGCGGCGTCGGCGTCGGGGATGTCCCGCACAGGTCCGTCGCCGTGCAGCGCCGTGGACGCGCGGGCGCGGAGAGCGGCGGGCACGGCGGGGTCCGTCACGGTCAGCCGCCGTTTGCCGAATCCCGTGCGGGACGTCCGCACGGTGAGGAGTCCCGCTGTCGCGAGCCCGTCCTCCACCTGCGTCAGAGTCCGCCTGCGATGCCGGCGGACGAGAGCCTTCCAGCCATGCCCGGCGGCGTCCCGCAGAACGCCGTCCAGGACGGGGTCGCCGATCGGTTCCGTGCCGGACGCGGCGACCGCGCCGCCCTCCTCGTTCAGCCGGCCGCGCAAGGCGAGGTCGACGAGGGCGGCGGCACGGACGAGAAACTCCGTCCGGGAACGGTCGTAGGGGCCCTCGGCGGCTTCGTCGTGGGCGAGCAGATACATGAGGAAGGCCAGGTCGTCGGTCACACTTCGACGCTACGGTCGGGTGGCCCGGCTGCGGATCGGCCGGAGGAGTGGACCGCCACTGGGAACGGGGGAGGACTGGCGCCCGGCCTCATCCTTGAGGAGGAGGCGGGACTCGCTCAGGAGGGGCGCGGTCGTACGAGGCCGTGGTCGTATGCGGCGACGACGGCCTGGACGCGATCGCGCAGGCCCAGTTTGCGCAGCACCGCGGTGACATGGTTCTTGACGGTGGATTCGGACAGACCGAGCCGCTGGGCGATCTCCGCGTTCGACAGTGCCTGCCCGATCAGGGTGAGCACCTCCCGCTCGCGGCCGGAGAGGTCCCGCAGGGGTGGCGGCGGCGCCGGGTCGGGTGTGGTGCGCAGGAACCGGTCGAGGACCCGGCTCAGTACGGTCGGCGCCAGCAACGCGTCGCCTCGCGCGGTGAGGCGGATCGCGTCGACGAGTTCGGTGGGGCGGATGTCCTTCAGGAGGAAGCCGCTCGCCCCGGCCCGCAGGGCGGCGACCACGTGCGTGTCCACGTCCCAGGTGGTCAGCACGAGCACCCGGGCCGGACTCCCACACTCCGCGATCTGCCGGGTCGCCTCGATGCCGTCCACGACGGGCATGCGGACGTCCATCAGCACGACATCGGGCGACAGTTCACGCGTCAGCCGCACCGCCTCCTGACCGTCGGACGCCTCGCCGACCACTTCGAGATCGTCCCGGGCGTCGATGATCATGCGGAATCCGGTACGGACCAGAGCCTGGTCGTCGGCCACCACCACGCGCAGCGTCATCGCGCGCCCTCCGTCGGCAGCCGCGCCGCCACCTCGAACCCGCCGTCCCGCAGCGGACCGGAGCGCAGACTGCCGCCCACGAGCCGGGCCCGCTCCTTCATCCCCACCAGACCACGTCCCGCGCCCACCGAGGTCGAACGGCCGGACGGCGTACGGCCGTTGTCGACCACGCGGACGTTCACGCACTCCTCCGCGGCCGTCAGGCACACCCGCACCTCGGTGGCACCGGACGCGTGGCGCAGCGTGTTGGTGAGGGCCTCCTGGACGATCCGGTACGCGGCCAGGTCCACCGCGGCCGGCAGCCCCTCGGTGGTTCCCTCGCGGTGCAGGTGCACGGTCATCCCCGTCGCTCGTACGGTGTCGGCCAGTTCGTCCAGGCGCGCGAGTGAGGGCGCGGGCTCCCACAGTTCCTCGGCCCCCTCCTCGTGCGTGTCGGGTCGGAACGCCCGTAGCAGCAGGCGCAGTTCACCGAGCGCCGAGCGGGCGCCGGTCTCGATGGCCCGCAGCGCCTGACGTGCCTGTTCGGGGCGTTCGGTGAACACGTCGTCGGCGGCACTCGCCTGCACCACCATCACCGACAGGGTGTGCGCCACGACGTCGTGCACCTCGCGCGCGATCCGCGCCCGCTCCTCCACCACGGCCCGGCGCGTCTCCGCCCTCGTCCGTGCCTGCTGCGCCCTGCGCCACTGTCCTGCGGTCCACGCGAGGACCACGGTCAACAGATAGACCGCCAACCCCGTGACGCCGCCCACCCAGTGCGCCAACACCGCGGGCAGGCACATCACCACCAGCGCCCGTACGGAGACCCGCCGCGGCCTGGTGGCCGACAGCACGCACAAGGTGAACTGCGCCGCGAGCAGCGCCCCCGTCAAGGTCACCGCGGGCAGCAGCGCCCATACCGCAAGCCCCGTCGCCGCGTTCGCGGCCAGCACGGCGATCGGGGCGCGCACCTGCCACCTGAGGGCGTAGACCTGCGAGAGGACCAGAGCGACGGCCACGGGCAGTCGCCGGCCGTGCTCCGAGCCGGCGACGAGCACCGAGGCGCCGAGGACACAGAGCACCCCGCCGGCCGTCCCCCACCACAGGGCACGGGCCACCCGGGGTGACAACTCGTCCTGGGCCGCCGAGTCCTCCGGCTGTCTACTGCTGCGGGTCACGTTCCGACCCTATCCAGGAGGAACACCTGGGCGGCGGCGACCGCGCTCCACACCGGCTCACCCACCGGCGCCCGGTACGCGTCGGCCGCCGCTGCGGGACGCGTTTCTACGGAACCGCGGTCCTCGGCGCCGCGACCGAACCGCGCGGCTTCGCCGCCGGGGCCAGGACCTTGCGGCGGCTGAGCTTGTCCTCGTCGATCGCCTTGACCGTGCGCTTGACCACCAGGTCCACCAGCAGCTCCGCGGGCCAGCGGTAACTGGACAGCGGGGGCGTCAGCAACCGCGACAGCGGGTGGTCGTCGTAGCCCATGACCGAGACGTCCTCGGGGACTTCGAGTCCCAGTTCCCGGGCTCCGGCGTAGACGCCGTAGGCCATCGAGTCGGCCAGGCACAGGAAGGCGGTCGGCGGATTGGCCGAGCTGAGGACGGTCCGTGCCACCGCGGTGGCGCCGTCCAGGTCGTGCGGGGAGGGGTGGAGGGTGACGTCAAGACCGAGGTTCTGCGCGACCTTGTGGGCGATCGCCTCGGCCGGGCGGTCCGGGGTGGTGGGGCGGCTCGGGGTCATGACCGCGATCCTGCGGTGGCCGCAGTCGACGAGCCGGTGGAGGGCGTCGGTGACCCCGGCCTCGTTGTCGAAGACGACCTCCGCGGCGGTGGCCGCGCCGGGCAGGCCGTCGCCGATGGACGTCAGTACCGTCCGGCGGGCGACTTCCTTCCAGTGCGCGGCGGCCGGGTCCACCGGCAGCACGATCAACGCGTCCACCCGCTGGTCGGCCAGCTGGGAGGCGAGGGTGGCCTCGAGCTCGGGGTCGTTCGAGGCGTCGACGATCAGGGCGTGCCGGCCGACCCCGAGGAACCTGCGGCCCAGCGCGGCGGCGATGTCCTGCTGCCAGACGTCGGCGAGCGACCCGCAGAGCACCCCGACATATCCCGTGCGGCCCGAGGCCAGGGCGCGGGCGATCGGGTCGGCCTGGTAACCGAGCCGGTCGGCCACCTCGCGGACGCGTCGCTGGGTCTCGGGCGGTACCTGAAGACCGCGCAGCGCGTATGACACCGCGGCGGCGGAGAGCCCGGTCTCCTCCGCGATGTCGCGCAGGGTGATCCGCCGCGGCTGTTTTGGCACCTGGTCAGTGTAACGACTCGATGAATTGGGGTGCCGCTGCTGCCGCTTGGGCCCGGAGTGGCCTCCGGGCACGCATTGACACCGGATCAGCTTAAGCGCTTCACTGGAGCGCATCACTGAACCGCTTAAGTCAAGAGGTGGTATGTGCGAACGCGGTGCGACCGACATCCACCAGCACCTGTGGCCAGAGGCCGTCGTCGAGCAGTTGCGGATCCGTACGCGTCCGCCCCGTCTCGACGGCTGGACATTGCGCCTGTCCGGTGAACCGCCCATCGCGGTACGGCCGGAGGACCACGACCCGCTGCGTCGCGCCCGTCTGGATCCCGGTCTTCGGCGCATCGCCGTCTCGCTCTCCGGCTCCCTGGGGATCGAACACCTACCGCCCGGCGAAGCCGCTCCACTTCTGGACGCTTGGCACCAAGGCGCCCGCGAACTACCCGACCCCTTTGTCGGGTGGGCCTCCGCGCACACGGCCGAACCCGACCACGACGGCCTGACCGCACTGCTCGACGACCGGCTGATCGGGCTCCAACTCCCGGCGACCGCGCTGGCCACACCGACAGCCCTGGAGAAGCTCGCCCCCCTGCTGGCCGTCGCCGAGGCCGCCGGGAAGCCGGTGTTCGTACACCCCGGTCCGCGCCCGCCGTCGGAGGAACCGACACCACCGTGGTGGCCGACGGTCGTCGGACATGTCGGTCAGCTCCATGCCGCGTGGTGGTCCTGGTACACGGCCGGACGCGCGCTCCTGCCCCGGCTGCGGATCTGTTTCGCCGCCGCGGCCGGCCTGGCACCCGTCCACCACGAGCGCTTCACGCTGCGCGGCGGCGGCCGACTCCGGCTCGACCCGTGCGTCTTCGTCGACACCTCGTCCTACGGCCGCCAGGCGCTGGACGCGGTGGCTCGCGTCCTGGGCATCGACGCCCTGGTACTGGGCAGCGACCGGCCCTGCGCCGCCCCGGGCGCCCCCGAACTCGGCGCTGCGGCGGACCACGCCGTACGTGTCAGCAATCCATGCCACCTGCTCGAAGGAGTACGACCGTGACCGCACCGCTACCGTCTCCCGACCTCGGCACCGCCGCCGCCCGCGACGCCGAGCCGTGGCACCGGGTGCGGGCGGCCGTCACCCTCGACGCGCTGCCGGGCCGGGACCTGGACAAGCGGGAGCTGCTGGAGCTGGCCTCGTCGCTGGCCGCTGACCCCGACAGATGGCGAGAGCACGTCGCCTTCGACGACGACAGGCGGCACTATGTCTCGCTGTACCGCGACGCCCATGTCGATGTCTGGGTGCTGTGCTGGACCCCGCAGAACGACACCGGCTGGCACGATCACGATATTTCGTCCGGAGCCGTGGCGGTCGCCCAGGGAGCACTCGTCGAACACAATCTGGCTGTCGGCGTACCGAGCCTGGCGACCGAGGTCCCGGCCGGACAGGTCTTCTGCTTCGGCCCGGACCACATCCACCGGCTCACCGGCCGCGATGCCGGCAGCGTGTCGATCCACACCTACTCCCCGCCGCTGTGGCGGATGGGCCAGTACACGGTCGCCCGCAACGGGATCCTCCGTCGCACCTCGGTCTCCTACGCCGACGAGCTGCGTCCGCTGGACGACATGATCTGACGCGTCACCGCTGGTCAGGCGGTCTCTGGTGGCTGCCAGGTGGCCCGGACCAGTGCCTGGTCGGTGCCGGCCAAATGGACGGCCGCGGCGAGCCAGGCATGTGCGTACGCGTCCGGGTGGGCCTCCTCGGCGCGGCCGAGGACATCGCGGCCGCGCCGGTCCGCCTCCGATGCCAGGGTGTGCGAAAGGTCCGCGGCGGTCCGGCATCCGGCACGCCGCAGCGCCGCTACGGCCCCGGCCTGGTCGCCGTTGGGCGCGGGCTCGGCGGCGGCACTGCGGCCGGCGGACACGGCGACCTCGACCAGGCCCCGCAGCCGCCACAACGGCGCCTTGGCCACCGGGTCCGACGGGTTGTGCGGGGGGTCCGGCCGGCTCCGGCAGCGCGTCGGCGGGCGGGAGATGGCCGCCCTCGATGCGGTCGTAGCCGAGATCGGCATGGTCGAGCCACTCCGCCGGCACCCGCAGGGCCGCCGTACTCCCGTCCGGCACCGGGCAGAGGGCAAGGGGCCGGAGCGTGGCCGCGCGATCGGGGTCGAGGCGGCCGACGACGCGCAGCCGAAGTCCGGGGCGGGACGCCGGCCGTCGAAGGTTCGCGGTGCGAGCGAGGTCGGGGTGGCTGTTGGACGGCAGCAAGCGGATCAGGAGACCGTCCGTGTCCGCCCGGCCAGCCGTCAACTCCCTTGCGAGCAACTGGCCGTGACGGAGCCTTCTATCGGGGACCGCCGTCAGAGACGGAGGACGATCAGGGCCGTGTCGTCGGTGTTGCCCTCGGCGGGGAGCAGGTCGGCGAGGAGCGCGTCGGCCAGCGCCTCGGGTTCCGCGTGCCGGTGCTCGGCGAGAGAGTCGGCGAGGCGGGCCAGGCCGCGGTCGATGTCCTCCGTACGACGTTCGATCAGTCCGTCGGTGTACAGCACGAGGGTGGCGCCCTCGGCGAAGGGGACGCTCGTCTCGGGCCGGCCGACATGCTCGGGCCTGGCGCCCAGGGGCGGGTCGGTGGCCTGGTCGAGGAAGGTCACCGTGCCGTCGGGATCGAGCAGGGCCGGGGGAGGATGGCCCGCGCAACTGTAGGTGATGGTGTGGTCGTCCCAGTCGATGTACGTCGTCACCGCGGTCGCCGACTCGGCGCCCTCGACGAAACGCGCGTACAGACCGAGGGCCTCAAGGGCGGAGCCCGGCCCGTCGGCGACCCGGCAGGCCGCGCTCAGGGCGCTGCGCAGTTGCCCCATGGCACAGGCCGCCGCCAGACCGTGCCCGACGACGTCACCGACCGCGACCGCCATTCCGCCGTCGGGCAGATCGACCAGGTCGTACCAGTCGCCGCAGACGTTCAGGGCACCCACGGCGGGCTGGTAGCGGACCGCCGCCCGGTGGTCGCTCACGGGCCGCGGCGGGGGCAGCATCGCGGCTTGCAGGGTCAGAGCCACCTCGCGCTCATGGGCGTGCGCCTTGCGCAGCCGCTCGTTGACCTCCTGCAGCTCACGCGCCCGGGTGTACAGCTCGGCCTCCAGGACCCGGGCCCGCCTGTCGTCGGCCTGGCCGCCGAAGGCCCGGATGAACTCGGTGACCTCCTCCACCCGGTGGACGATCAGCGTCACCTCGCCGTCCGGGCCGAGGACGGGCGCGTTGACCGGGCTCCAGAAGTGCTCCACCCATCGGCCGGATCCGTCGGGATCCTCGATGTCGTAGCGGAGCAGGGCCATGGTGTCGCGCTCGCCGGTCCTCGCCGCGCGCCGCATCGACTCCCGGGTCTCACGCATGCCGGCCGCCGCCGGATCCTTGGGGTTCTCGGGGAAGACGTCGAAGATGTAGCGCCCGATCAGCTCCTCGCGCTTGCGTCCCGACAGGCGCTCGAAATCCTCGTTGGCATCGACGTAGACGAGGTCGGGGGTGAGCAGTGCCACCATCCCGGGCAGGGCGTGGAAGACCGCCGCGTAGTCGATCTCCGGATCCTGCATGGCCTGCCCGCTTCGACGCCGAGGGTCACTGTGTCGTTCCACGATAGGAGGGATCTGGCCAGGAGGCCCGGAAACGGCTCTTTTCGGTACGACGAGCAGCGAGGATGCCGCCACCCGACTGCTGGGCCGGGCCGCCCGGGCAGCATCCCTGCCGCCAGATGGGGCGCCCCCGCGTAGGCGTGCCGGAAGGACAGCTTCTCGTCCCACTCCGTGTCGCACGCGGATTCGAATACCTGGGCGACGACGGCAACGCCGACCGCCAGCCGCCCGGAATCGAGCGACCGGTCGGCCGAACCGTTGGTCCGCACGAGGTAGAACGCCCACTCGCCTTCGGGAAGGCCGTGCCCGGAGCTTCGGGGTCGGGCGCGTCAGTACCGTACGTGATCGGCTTGGCAACGGCCTTGTTGACCAGGCCGTCACCGACGCGCTGCGGCCGGGCGGTTGGGCCCGGCCGCAGCGAACCTCGGTGCTTCTGTCAGGCGTCGCTCGCGGCGAGTGCGGCCAGTTCGCGGTCGACGGCCTCCTGGTGGGACTTGGCGTCCTCGCGGGCCTTCTTCGGGCTCCAGCGGCCGGCCATCACGAACACGAAGGGCAGGAAGAGGACTTGGCCGCCCACGCAGATCCACCACCAGGTGCGCCACTCTCCGGGGCCGTCCTTCGCGGCCTTCTGCACCTTCGTCCCGTACTCGTTGAGCACTTTGAGCTGCGGCTGGGCCTTCTGTACGACGGCCAGGTCGGCGGGGCCGACCTCCTTCACCGCTTGGGCGGCGAGGGCGGGGGGAGTGGTGGTGGGCGTGTACTTGCCCAGTTCGGCGAAGAGTTGGGGGTGGGCGCCGACGATGGCCAGCGCCGGGGCGGCCTGCTTCTGCGCGGTCGCCACCTCGGCGCCGTGTTCGACGAGCGGGGTGACCGAGGTGACGAGCACGGGGATGAACGCCGCCGACACGGCGACCACGATCCGTACGGTCCAGCCCCAGACCGCGAGACCGGCGGCGGTCGCGGCCGGGTTCCGCTTCTCCACGGTCTCGGTGAAGCTCGCCATCCACGGGGCGTAGGCGACTCCGCTGAACACGCCGATCGCGACGAAAAGCCAGGCGAACGTGTAGTAGCCGGTCGTCGGGTGGGTGGCCAGGGAGGCGAAGACCGCGGTCGCCGCGATGGCGCCGATCCCACCGACGATCATGAAGGGCTTGCGCACCAGCAGCCGGTCCGAGAGGAGGCCGGCCACGATCAGCGCGAGGGCGTTCGCGGCCCAGTACCAGTTGGCCAGGCCGTTGGTGCGCTGCTCGCTGTACCCGAAGGTGGTCGAGAAGTAGACGACGAAGTTGCCGACCGCGGAGTAGTAGAGCAGCAGGAAGACCGCGATCGCGAAGGCGGAGCCGAGGATGTCCAGGCGCAGCATCTGCCGCCACTCACCGCGCCGTAGCGCCTCCGTGTCCAGCCCCTTGGCCCGCGCCTCCACCAGGGCCCGGTCCCGCAGGCTCACCATGATCTGGTCGCGCAGCCCGGGCGCCAGCTCGCGCAGGGCGAACAGGGTCACGACGAACACGATCAGCCCGGCCGCTCCGGAGTAGCGCAGTTCGTCCTGCCAGGTGGCTGAGGAGAGCGTGTTGCTGGTCACCGAGGTGACGACCAGGCTGCCGATGA
This sequence comes from Streptomyces sp. NPDC005492, assembly GCF_040605995.1. Lineage (NCBI taxonomy): Bacteria > Bacillati > Actinomycetota > Actinomycetes > Kitasatosporales > Streptomycetaceae > Streptomyces > Streptomyces sp. NPDC005492. The sequence continues at coordinate 26,864 of NZ_JBEXDX010000052.1, read as the reverse complement.
CCGGGCCCATCGTCCAGTAGCCCATCGCGGTCGCGCGGCCGAGTTGCGGCGAGAAGTCTCTGATCAGGGCCGGGGTCGCGACGAGCACGATGCCCTCGATGAAGCTCACGACGGCGAACAGCACCAAGTACGTCGTCTTGCCGCCCGCGTTGGGCAGTCCGAAGAAGACCAGGAGCGCGGCGATGAGCAGTCCGTAGACCACGAGGTTCGCCCGCCCCCAGCGGTCCGCGAGGCCGGCCACGAGCGAGGCGAAGGCCCCGACCGCGTTGCCGACGACCGAGACCCACACGAAGTAGCGGTAGGTCATGTCGAAGTGCGTGATGATCGACGTCGCCACCGCGTACTGGATGTAGAGCATGTAGTAGAGCACGACGGTCGTGACCACCACGATCGCCAGGTACGACATGCGCCGCCCGGTGGCCGGATATGCCGTCAGTTCGCGGCGGTACAGCCGGGCGAGCGAGCCACGAGCACCGGCGCCGGGCGCGTCGGCGCCGTCGTCTCTCGTGTCGAATGGTGCGGAGGCGGAGGACATGCGACTCCTTGTGCAAAGGCCGGGGACGGTGTGGACGGCGGGAAAGTGGGGGTTCCTTCCGTTCGAGCGGAGGCTAGTACCGACTGGTCGGTATGGCTAGATGTGCGACACCGACTCGCATGTCCCGGTCAAACAAGGGCCCCCGTCGTCCAGGTGGCCTCGTCGTCCACGTGCCGTTGCCGTCGTGGACCGTTTCCTGACCGTGCGGCAGCGGCTCGGGGAGCCTCGCCCCGATGCGGGCACTGCGAGCCCACCTCGCGCGCCATTGCCCCAAGCTCGTGGAGACGCTCCAAGTCCTCGGCGCGGGAGGGCTGTTGTGTACGAGCGGTACTGGGTTGGCGACCCCGTCCAGATCGTCGCGGGCTATTGCCTGGGCCAAGACAAGACCGCCCGCCTCGAGCTCGTGGACGGATCGCTCGAACTGCCGTCCTCCGGCTGCCCGTTCCGACGTGTAGGAGCACCCTCGAACCGCAAGGCGGCTTCAGGCGGGCTGCGGGACGGTGACGGGCAGTCGGTCGGGCGGGTCGTAGGGCATGCGCTCAGCCGTCGATGGTCACCGGCACCAACTGCACCGGGGCGGCCCTTCATTGGGCACGGCGGTGACGGGTGTCGCTGCGGACATCTCGCGAAGGGAGTTCAGTCGGCGGTGCAGTGCTTCAAGAGGTCGGCGACGAGCGGGTCGACGACCCGGTAGCGCACCACTCGCCCTTCCTTCTCGCCCACCACGACACCGGCGGCGCGCAGCAGGCGCAGGGCCTGGGAGACGGCCGGGTCGTTCATGCCGGTCGCGACGGCGAGGTCCGAGACGGCGAGAGGGCCCGCCTGATTCAGGGCCAGCAGGAGAGCGAGGCGTCCGGGGTCGGCGAGCAGGGCGAACCGCTCGGCCCAGGCGCGGACGTGGTCGGGCTCTCCGATGGCGGCGATCGCGTCGCAGACCCGGTGGCCGTCGATGGTGCGGCGGTCGGCGCGTTCGGCGGGAACGAGATGCATACGGCCATCCTTGCAGGCCCCGGTATGTGATCTTGAATACCTGCGCAGGTACGCAGCTATGCAAGTGAGCGTCAGGGGCCCTACGGTGGGCGGGCCGTGGTGTTCGGGAAGTCGGTGCGAAGCCGACGCGGCCCTCGCCACTGTGATCAGGGAGTTCGTCGCCCACGTCCCGCAAGGGACAGCCACTGGCCGTCGTGAGACGGCCGGGAAGGCGGGCGGTGGACGTACGACCTGTCAGCCAGGAGACCGGCCACGGCACTCACGAAGTGATCCACGAGGTGCTGGAGCGTGACCGCATGACCCTGACCGAGAACAAGCCTGCCTCCTTCCGGTGGCGGCGCGAGGACACCGTCAAGACGATCGGGCTGATGGCGGTGATCGCCGCCCTGCACGTCGCCGCCTTCGGGATCCTCTTCCTGCTCGTCGTGCCCGGTCACTACGAGATCGGCTCCAAGGCATTCGGCATCGGACTCGGCGTCACCGCTTACACGTTGGGCATGCGCCACGCCTTCGACGCCGACCACATCGCGGCGATCGACAACACCACCCGCAAGCTGATGGCCGACGGCAAGCGGCCGGTGTCGGTCGGGTTCTGGTTCGCACTCGGGCACTCCAGTGTGGTGGTCGTGCTGGCCGCGCTGGTGGCCGGTGGGGCCGCCATCGCGGGCACGCTCGTGAACGACGACTCCAGTGCGCACCAGACGCTCGGCGTCGTCAGCACGACCGTCTCCGGTTCCTTCCTCTACGTCATCGCCGCGCTCAACCTCGTGGCCCTGCTGGGCATCCTGAAGGTGTTCCGGTCGATGCGGGCGGGAACGTACGACGAGGCGGAGCTCCAACAGCACCTGGATTCGCGGGGCTTCATGAACCGCATCCTCGGCCGGCTCACCAAGTCCATCACCCGGCCCGGCCAGATGTTCCCGATCGGCCTGCTCTTCGGGCTCGGCTTCGACACCGCGACCGAGGTCACGCTGATGGTGATGGCGGGTTCGGGCGCGGCGGCCGGCCTGCCCTGGTACGCGGTCCTCTGCCTGCCCCTGCTCTTCGCGGCCGGCATGAGTCTGTTCGACACGCTCGACGGCACGTTCATGAACTTCGCCTACCAGTGGGCGTTCTCGAACCCGGTCCGCAAGGTCTTCTACAACCTCACGATCACCGGCCTGTCCATCGCCGTCGCCTTCTTCATCGGCACCATCGAACTCGTCGGCGTCCTGCACGACAAGCTCGAGCTGACCGACGCCACCACGAACTGGATCTCCGGCCTCGACCTGGACAACGTCGGCTACGTCATCGTCGGCCTGTTCGTCGTGGTGTGGGCGGCGGCGCTGGCCTATTGGAGGCTGGCCAAGGTGGAACAGCGGTGGGCGAACCAGCTGGCTGAGGGCGACTGACACTCCGTGACCGAACCGCCGACGGGCCGGGAAGCATCGCCTCGATGCTTCCCGGCCCGTCGGTCGTCTGTCGTGCGTATCCGCCGTGCGGCTCAGGGCAGGGCGATGCCGTCCAGCTTGCCGGCCTTGGCGTCGTCGACCAGGTTGGAGCGCTGGTCCACGCTCATCTGGACGCGCTGGCCGAAGTTGTCGGTCAGGACGATCCGTTGTTCGGCGGGGGCGTTCGGGTCGACGAAGAGCTGCGGAGAACCGTAGTCGCAGTTGCCGCAGAACGTCGCGACGAGTTGCAGTCCGTTGGTGTCGGTCACGGCGCTCCACCTCCGTGGGCGTGGGGCCGCGCCGCCGGCGTTCGGGCCGGCGGTGGCGGGGACTGTCCCAGGAATGCCTGGCGCTAGTGCTCTGCCTGCGGAGGTTCACCGGGTTGGCAGTACTGTCCGCGCATGACGCAGTTCCCCTGCACTTCGGAAGCCCTCGTCGTCCGCACCGACTTCTCGGCAGACGATGCTTGGGACGCTCTGAGGGCGACCCTGTTCTCGCCGAGCAAGGAGGGCTTCTTGGCCAACGTTGCCTTTGTCGACAACCGGCGGTACGAGGGTTTGACGCCCGACCAGGCGCTCGACCTGATCCCCGCGGAATATCAGCATCCGCTTCTTGTCCTGGCGGACTTCATAGCTGTCGCCTCGGCGGAACAACCACTCCTCGTAGTGGACAGGCGGGGTGAACGTGGGCGTTGGATCCGCGTTGTGACAGCCGAGTTGTGGAGCATCGAGAACAACCTCTCGGGCGCGAACATGGACTTCGAGGAGTTCGTCGGCGCCGCCGATGACGACGGCGTGTTCCGAGGGTTTTGATTCACTGGCCGTCAGGCGGTGTCAGGCTGCGGGTGCTTGGGGTCGTCCGCCCCAGCGGATGCCCTTTTCGCTGCGGATACGGCCGCGTTCTCGGCGCTGGGTGGCGAGTACGTCGGGGAGGCGGGTGTGGGCGCTGCGCCAGCGCAGGTAGGCGTGCGGGGACCGGGTCTGCATGGTGTGGTGGGCGTGGTGGGAGTTGGCGATGGAGAAGTGCCCCAGCGGTCCGAAGTGCGCCTCGATGGGGTTGGCCCACGAGGTGTAGGTCGGGGTGAAGCGCAGCTCGACCTTGATGTGATCGGCGTCCACGTCGTAGACCTCCTACGAGTCGCCGCCGACCGACAGCAGGCTGAGCTGCAGGCGTTCGGCGACCCGATGCGCCTGTTCGTGCAGGCCCGCTCGGCGCAGGACCTGGGCGATCTGTTGGCCACAGCCGTCATATGCCAAGGAGCGGTGGAGCTGTCTGAGCCGTAGACGATCAGCATGCCCAAGTGGACGCCGTCCGCCTCCAGCGACAGGGCAGAGGGAACCGCGTCCGCGGCTTCACGAGCGAGCGGGCGGTCCGAAGAAGACGGCCGGTCCAGGTCGGTCCAGCCGCCCGCGCCGGCCGGAAGGCCGTTGTCCTCCGGCTGCAGGGGCGGTACCAGCCGTGCCGAGTACAGATAGAGCTCCGCCGCGGTGGCCCCCCAGCGCGGCCGACGCCACCTCGCTAACGGCGCGGGAACCTCCGCGAGGGTGATCGCGGCGGCCAGCAGCCGTGCCCGGTCCACCTCGGTGGCTCGGCGGAAGGCCACCTCCCGGTTCAGCGCCTCCACCTGCTGGCTGAGCACGACGAACCGGTCGGACGTCCCGGCCTTGACGAGATGCAGCTGCACGGCCGGCTGCGGGCCGTCCCACCAGGTGGCCCGTGCCCCGTGACAGCGGAAGCGCCCCGTGCGGCCGTCCATGTCCTTGAGGACCAGCGCGCCGGGCACGGGACTGCCGCTGCGCAGCCACCCAGCTGCTGACGCAGCGGCGGGGTGTCGTCGGACCGTAGATCGAACACGCCGGCGCCCGGGCGCAGCCGGTCGTCACAGCGGCTGGCAGCAGGTTTGGTGGCCAGCACGCGGCCGTCGGCCCCGCACCGCAGCACCGGATGGGGCAGCGGTCTGGTGCTGGCCCGGAAGAGGCCAGGGTCATGGAGCCACAGCCCGGTCGCCGAAGTACTCGCGGCCGCTCACCGCCTCGACGTCCACGTCGAAGACCAAGCGCACTACAACGCGGCAGCCCGCGTCGCCGCGGGCGATGGATTCCTCCGGGTCCACCTGCGCGTAGCCCAGGTTGCGGGCGGCGACGGTGCCGAAGACGTTGGCCGTCATCATGCACATCGACTCCGGCCCACGATCTGCGTGCCGACGGCCTGCCCCCACGAGACTGACGTAGCCGGACGCCTCCTCCAGGCCGATCACCGACTCCAGCGACGTCGCCAACTCGCGTACCAACGTCCGCAGGAACACGTCACGGTCCAGGGGAATCTCCACATCCGAAACCTGTTCCACGCCGGCTCCCTCGCGGGATGATCCTGCCCGCGCCCTTCAGCCCATCACCACCAGTCCCGTCGACAGGGGCGACCAACCGTTCACAGGATCAGCCCGCCACCCGACGGACACACATGGTTCATCAGGCAGGCAGGGGTAACCCGACAGACGACGGCGACCGGCTGTACGCAGCGTCAGCCGGCGGCAGACAGGACCGCCACCCAGGCTGGAGGAACCTCGTGAACGGCGAACCGACCATCCCATCCTGCGAGTCGCGTTTCCCCGCTGTCACGGCGAGCATCGCGGCCGCCCGGCACTGGGTCCGCGACTGCGTGGAAGGTTTCGGCGGCCCGCTGCACCAGCACCGGATGATCCAGACCGCCGAACTGCTCGTATCGGAAATGATCACCAACGCCATCCGCCACGGTGCCGGCCCACCACTGATCCGACTCACCTGGAACGGCCGGCTGCTACGCATCGCGGTCAGTGACTACAGCGATCGCTGGCCGCGCATGCGTGTCACGAAGAACACCGAGCCCGGCGGCTTCGGCATGCAGCTCCTCGAACGGCTCGCGCACCGCTGGGGTGTCACCCCGCGCCACCCCGGCAAAACTGTCTGGGCCGAACTCAGCCTCGCTCCCTGAGCCGGTCGCATGAGCGCTTGGCCGGACTGGGCGTCCGCGGTGCCTGACCGAGTATCGTGCAAGGTGATCGGTAGAGCCGCCGTGCGGCCGAGCCCGGGGAACTGGGGGCAAGAGCGTGGATGTCGTACCCGGCGTGGGCGGGCCTCTTGCCGTACCGCCACGTGGCGCGGTGCTGCAGATCAATCCGTTGCCTGACAGTACGGGGCTGGGGGCGATAGGGGAGATCAGCATGAACACACGGTCCGTATGGCAGCAGGCGCTGAATCAGCTGGTCGAGCGTCGCACGGATGTGCTGCATGTGGATCTGTCCCGGGTGAGGTTCGTGGATGTGGCCGGTGTGACGGACCTGGCGGTCACTGCCCAGCGTCTGCCCGAGGGGCAGCGGATCGTGCTTCACCGACCACCGCCGCAGTTGCGACGCATCCTCAAGCTTTTCTGGCCCGACGTTGCCGCGATCGAGGTGGCTGCGTGATGAGCACAGCAACCTCGCACGAGCGGTTCGTCCACCCGGCTCTCTTCTACCGCGGCACAGACCAGTACATCGAGGGCACGGTTCCCTTCCTGCGGGAAGGGCTGGACGCCGGTGAGCCCGCGGCCGTCGCCGCTCCGCCGGATCGTCTGGAGCTGATCCGCGAGGGGCTGGGTGAGCGAGCAGCGGAGGTGCGCTTCATCGACATGACCCAGGCCGGCCGCAACCCCGGCCGCATCATTCCCAGCGTGCTGCGCAAGTTCGCCGACGCCCAGCCGAGCGCCCGCCGGGTCCGCATCATCGGCGAGCCGATCTGGCAGGGTCGTTCCGCCGTCGAGTACCCGGCGTGCGTCCAGCACGAGGCGCTGATCAACACCGCTTTCACCGGGCGGGCGGTAACCATCTTGTGCCCCTACGACGCCGGGCGGCTGGACAAGCAGGCCCTCAGCGACGCCCTGGCGACCCACCCGGTCGTCATCGACGCCGATGGCCAGACGCAATCCACCGCCTATGACCCCGAGCAGATCATCGCCCGCTACAACGAGCCACTGCTCGCCCCCTTCGAAGCCGCGGCCCGCCCGTTCGCCGCCCAGACACTGCCCGACACCCGCGACTTCGCCGTGTCCCAGGCGCGGGCCCTGGGCGTGTCCGGCGGGAGCCTGGGAGATCTGGAACTCGCTGTGGCGGAGCTGACCACCAACAGCGTCGTCCATGGCGCCGGCACGGGGACACTGCGGATCTGGGCCGAGAGCGGCCGGATCGTCTGCGAGGTCCACGACGGCGGACAGCTGACCGATCCGCTGGCCGGCCGCCGCCCGCCGAATCCCACGCAGCCCGGTGGCCGTGGACTCCTGCTCGTCCATGAGCTCGCCGACCTGGTCCGCGTCCACACCGGCCCCGATGGCACCACCGTTCGCTGCTACCTTCCCAGCTGACCACGCCGACCAGGTGGCGGGACCGCTCGACACAGCACAGGTATAGGTGCGGGGGGACGGGGTAGGCGCTGCGCTGTCGGCCGTTTTGCAGGCGGTAGCGGTCGGCTCGAACTTTGGGAGGGCACAGCATGGCGCTCATGAGCATTCCGGCGGCACTGGACGCACGAACCAGCGAGCTGCCGGAGGTCGCCGACCCCTCCCGGGTGACGCCCAAGGACGCTCGCCAGCTCTCCCGGCTCTTCTTCGAACAGCTGACGGTCCTGGAAGAGGGCACCCCCGAGTACAGCTACGCCCGCGGAACGCTGATCGAGATGAACATGTCCCTGGTCCGATACGCGGCCGGCCGTTTCCGCAGCCGTGGGGCGGAGGAGATGGAGGACATCGTCCAGGTCGGCATGATCGGCCTGATCAAGGCGATCGACCGGTTCGAGCTGACGCGCGAAGTGGAGTTCACTTCGTTCGCGATCCCCTACATCGTGGGCGAGATCAAGCGGTTCTTCCGCGACACCACCTGGGCCGTGCACGTGCCGCGCCGGCTCCAGGAAGCCCGCGTCGAACTCGCCCGCGCCACCGAGGAACTGCGAAGCCGGCTCGGCCGCACGCCAACGGTCCAGGAGCTGTCGGAGCTGATGAGCCTGTCCGAGGAAGAGGTGCGGGAGGCTCGTCTGGCCGCCAACGGCTACAGCTCCTCCTCCCTGGACGCCGCGATCGGCGGGAGCGAGGAGGGCGAGAGCGCCCTTCAGGACTTCATCGGTGCCGAAGACCAGGCGTTGGAACTGGTGGAGGACTTCCACACCCTCGCCCCGCTGCTCGCCGAACTCGATGAGCGGGACCGGCAGATCATCCACATGCGGTTCGTGGAAGAACTCACCCAGGCCCAGATCGGCGAACACCTGGGCGTGTCCCAGATGCATGTCTCCCGGCTCCTGTCACGGACCCTGAGCCGCCTGCGTGAGGGCATGCTCACCCATCGCTGAGGCCCCGGCAACGCGATGCCAGGTCCGCAGAGTCCGTCGGGCGGGTGCCGTCCAGACTGGGACGACCACGCTGCCGTCGAGGCGGGCGGCAGGAGTCGGTCCGATGACGGCGCGGACGAAATGTGGGTGACTCTGGGCCCAAGAGGACTACTCGACTATGTCTAAGAGATTCCCGATATGGATATCGCCCGCAGGAACAATGTCACCGTGACCGGCAACCCGCACGGGCGGACGGTTGTGTTGGCTCATGGCTTCGGCTGCGATCAGAATATGTGGCGGCTGACCCTGCCTGCGCTGGTCGAGGACTACCGGGTGGTGCTGTTCGACTACGTCGGCTCGGGTCGCTCGGATGCGGCCGCGTTCTCGCAGGACCGTTACGTCTCCCTGGCCGGTTACGCCCAGGACGTGGTGGAGGTGTGCGAGGCGCTTGATCTGCGCGACGCTGTGTTCGTCGGACATTCGGTCAGCGCGATGATCGGCGTGCTGGCGGTCGACAAGGCTCCGGAACGAATCGGGGCGCATGTGATGGTCGCCCCCTCTCCGCGCTACATCGACGACGACGGTTACCGGGGCGGGTTCAGCGCCGAGGACATCGACGAGCTGCTCGAGTCACTGGAGTCGAACTATCTGGGCTGGTCGGCGGCGATAGCGCCGGTGATCATGGGGAACGCGGACCGGCCCGAACTCGGCGAGGAGTTGAAGAACAGCTTCTGCGCCACCGACCCGGAGATGGCCCGTGTCTTCGCCCGGACCACGTTCCTGTCGGACTCGAGGGACGACCTGAAGAGCGTGAGCGTGCCCACCCTGGTGTTGGAGTGCACCCAGGACATGATCGCTCCCCGGGAGGTGGGTGCCTTCGTCCACGAGGCGATCCCCGGCTCGACGCTGGTCACACTGGATGCGACCGGGCACTGCCCGCACCTGTCCTCCCCCGAAGCCACCAACGAAGCGGTACGGAGCTTCCTGGCGGACTTGCGGTGATGTGCCGCAGCGGTCAGTACCCCGATCCACACGAGGCCGACCACGAGAAGTCCTCCAGCAGCGCGGCGTTCGCCGCGCTGCTGGAGGACAGCGCCGAGGAACTCTACGAGAGCGCACCGTGCGGATACCTGTCCACGCTCATGGACGGCACCATCGCGAGGGTCAACACCACGCTGCTGAACTGGCTCGGTCTGGACCGCGAGGGGGTGGTGGGCCGGATGCGGTTCACCGACCTGCTCACCGTGGGCGGCAAGCTGTACCACGAGACGCACTTCGCGCCATTGCTGCGCATGCAGGGCGAGATCAGCGGCATCGCCCTGGAGATCAAACGATCCGACGGCGCACGCGTGCCGGTGTTGATCTCCTCCGTGATCAAGCACGGCACCACCGGCGAGCCCCTGCTGATCCGCACCACCGTCTTCGACGCCCGGGACCGCCGCGCCTACGAAGCCGAACTCCTGCGCAGCCGTAAGGCCGCCGAAGAAGCACGCAAACAGGCGGAGGCCGACCGAGCCCGGCTGCAGGACGCCCTTGCGGTGCTCCAGCAGTCCCTGCTGCCAGACACCCTGCCGGTGGTACCAGGGATGGAGACGGCCGCCTACTACCACACCGCCTCTCCGGATCGGCTCGGCGGCGACTTCTACGACGTCTTCCCCATCGACGGCAAACGCTTCGGCTTCTTCCTCGGTGATGTGTGCGGCAAGGGGCCCCAGGCGGCGGCAATCACCTCACTCACCCGCTACACCCTGCGCGCCGCCGCCCTGCACGACCCCGACCCCGTCTCCGCCCTAACCATCCTCAACAAGGTGCTCCACGAGCGGTACACAAGCGGCAGCAATGACCCGCGTTACTGCACCGCGGTCTTCGGCACCGTCGAACCGGACTCCGATATCGGCCAGGTCGCCGTCCACCTGGCCTCGGGCGGCCACCCTCCGGTCATCATCGCGCGAGCCGACGGCACCGCCGACTTCCTGCCCACCCCCGGTGGTCTCCTTGTCGGTGTCCTGCCCACCGCCCGCTTCACCGCCGCCACGACCGCGCTCGCCCCCGGCGACACCCTTCTGCTCTACACCGACGGCCTCACCGAAGCCCGCACCGGCGAAGACCGCACCAGCCTGTACGGGGACGAGGCCCTCCTCGCCTTCGCCGCCGAACACGCCGGCAAGCCCCCGCCCGCTGTGATCCAGGCCCTGGCCGACCTGCTGCACAGCTTCGGCGAGGGCCTCGACGACGATACGGCCCTGCTCGCCCTCGGCGTCCCAGCCCCCAACCCCCAGACGAGAAGCAGCCCATGAGCCCACTGAAGATCACCACCCGAGACGCTGCCACCGGTCCCGTACTGGAGATCTTCGGTGAGCTGAACTACGACAACGCCACCGAACTGCGTGATCTGATCCCCGCCCTCTCCCTCCGGCCGGGTCAGCGCCTCGTCCTGGACCTCGGCGGCATGGAATTCTGCGACTCCAGCGGGCTCAGCGCCCTGATCGCCGCCCACAACCACGCCCAGGCCGCCCAAGCGGACATCGCACTCGCTGCCGTACCCGCCCACACCCTGCGCACCTTGCGTATCGTCGGCCTCGACCAGATCTTCCCCATCGACCCCGACAGCGAGACCTGTCTACAGTCCTGAACGCGACCTCCACTCACCAGGCAGTGACGCCACAACTGAGCTGAACGGCGCACTGCGCTCGCACGGACGGCCGTTTCCCCCTGATCGGCAACCAGTCTTTTGCCGGTGGCTGGGCTGTGGAGCCCGCGCCGGAGGACCTTCGAATGTTCGGACGCGCCGCGCGGGGAGACGGGGGCGCAGTGTCGTGCAGTGGAAGGACGCCCCACTCAGCGTGTCCACCGGTGACCGAAGCCGTTTCCGGTTCTCAGCGGCCAGATGCGGCAACTCGCAGTGCGCTACGTCTCGTTCTGCGGCAGGGTCGCCAGGGGGGGCGACTACCTGTGGCCGAGCGGCCCCGCCGACCGGCCCTGGAACCGCCCGGTGGGCGGCTTTCGTGCGCCGCCCGGAGACGATCGGTCTGTGGTACCGCGAGTACGGCGTGCCTTTGCTTCACGCGCGCGGCGCGCTGGCTGGCTCGCGCGGCGCGTGCGGTTCGCCATTGTGCCAGGGTGCCGGTCGGCTCACAGGAAGCGCCGGATCGGGGTGACGGCGGCTTCCTTGGCGCGTTGCAGCACTGCCCGTCGTCTCCATCGAGTGAGCTCGATGCCCACGCTGTTGCGCAGGTCCGCCTCGTAGTCGCGGTCGAGGGAGGCAGTGAACTCCTCGTCCAGGACGGCGAGCATCACTTCTTCGTCGTGGTCCATGGACCGGCGGTTGAAATTGGTGGATCCGATGAGGGAGGCAACCGAGTCCACGGTGATGATCTTGGCGTGCATCATGGTCGGCTGGTACTGGCAGATGTGCACGCCGGCCTGCAGCAGACGCGTGTAGTGGTGTTGACCGGCGAGCTGGCAGGCGCGCTGGTCGGTGTGGGGGCCGGGCAGCAGGATCTCGACATGCACGCCGCGACGTGCGGTCTGGCACAGCAGGTCGATGAAGTAGGTGTCAGGGGCGAAGTAGGCGGTGGCCAGCCGGAAGCGTTCCTCGGCGGAGGTGAGCATGACCCGGATGAGGGTTTGCATGTCCTGCCAGCCGATGCTTGCGGAGCCGCGCACGACCTGCACCACCGACGAGCCGACCTGCGGGTGTTCCGTGAAACGGTCGCGGTCATCGAAGAGGTCGTCGTGACACTCGGCCCAGTTCTGCGCGAACGCGGCGGCGATGCCGTCCACGGCCGGTCCGCGCACCTGGACGTGGGTGTCGCGCCACTCGGCAGGGTTGCGGGCATTGCCGCTCCATTCCTCCGCGATGCCGACGCCGCCCGTAAAGGCGGTGTGTTCGTCGACGATGAGGGCCTTGCGGTGGCAACGGTGGTTCTGTTTGAACGGTGACAGCCACACGGGTTTGCGGAACCAGGCCACCTGCACGCCCGCGGCGCTCATGAGGTCCAGCAGCCGCCGCTCGATCTCCTTGGATCCGAAGCCGTCGAGCAGCAGTCGCACGCGCACTCCCGCGCGGGCGCGGTCGGCCAAAGTGACGGCGAAGTCGTGGGCGATCTGACCCCGCCAATACACGAACGTCATCATGTCGACGGTGTGCCGAGCCGAACGGACCGCCCCGAGCATCGCGGGGAAGATCTCATCACCGTTGCGCAGGGGCACCAGGTCATTGCCTTCGGTGGCGGCCACGCCGATCAGTCGCTCCAGGCGACGGCGTAGGCGCTGCTTGCGCGCCGCTGCGTCAGGCGCGGTGTCGCGCGCAGGGGGTGCCGGTATGCCGTCGATTATCATGCCGAATCTCCCACTGGACCATGAAGACAGAACGTCACGGGCCGCTGGGCGAGCCCGAACAACCACATTCCCGGTCGGCGCCGCGGCACTCCAGCAGTCTGCCTGGACCGAGCCCACCGACACCGCGACACCAGCCGCACGGTCTTCGCTGAGGATGCCACTCAGGCGATCAACGTCGCGTCGTCACGACGCTCGTTTGACGCTCCGGACGTCCGCAAGGGTGGTCAGTGCAAATCATGTGCAGGCGGCGACGACGCGCCACCGGTCACACCGGCCACGGCTGCGGATCAGCGGAGATTGCAAGGGGTACGGCGGCGGGCAGGTCCTGCGCGATGTGGATCTTATGTGTCTGCCGGGACGCTGGTGGGAGTCGTCGGCGAGCACGGGGCGGGGAAGAGCACTCTGCTGGAGATCGCCGCGGGACACGTCACACCGGACCGCGGAACGGTGACACGGACCGGGACGGTGGGGTACTACCCGCAACAGGCGGTACTGAACGACGCGTTCACCGTCGTACAGCATCTGCGGTTGTTGCAGGTGGCCTACCGGCTGCCGCCACTGGAGCGCGCCGACGAGCTGATGGAGCTGACCGGCTCCCGGCGACAGCAGGCCGGCGAACTCAGCGGCGGAACGCGACAGAAGCTGAACCTGCTGATCGCTCTCGTGGGCTTCTTCCTCATCATCATGCTCAGCCTGGCCGACACCGGCCTGCAGAGTCCCGTCTTCAAAAGCTCATGGATGTGACAGGCGTGTCCGCGCTTCTTCTGTACGGCGTGAACCAGCTGGCGCTGAGCTCAGCCCTCATCCCGCACATCCCCTTGCCCATGGCCTGCTCTCCCTCACCTGGTCCGCAGCGACCGGCGCCCTGGCGCTGCTCGTCCTCCACACGCACCGCCCTTCCCGCCCCCCCGTGGTCCCGCAGACCGAGACTCCAGACAGGGCGATCACGGTGAGGACGGTCTTCCTCCCGGGCCCTCGTTGTCGGCCAAGAGGCTGTCCCATCATCGGTGTGCGTAAGGTCGTTGAGGCGAATGTCGTGCTGTGCCGAGTCCGCCGTCGCCTTCACCAGACAGCTCTTCCTGGCCGCCCCCGAGCTACATGCCCACGGTGCCCGCCCTCCGCGGCGAACCGGCACGCGGTCACCGCGTTCTGGCCCCGCTCACCGGCGGGGCAGCGCGGGGCCCGCACAGCGCGAACTCCTCGCGCGGCGGAGAGAGGCGTTCGAAGCCTCAGCCCACCGGCTCAGGAGCTTCGACAGTCTCCCGTTCCGCCCACTCGATCTGCCTCACGGGCGGGTCAGGCGGGTCCTACGGGAGGGGGTGTGCGCAGCGCGATCATGGCGACGTCGTCATCGTTGTCGCTGGGGCGGACCTGGTCCAGCAAAAGGTCGCAGAAGGTGTCGAGGGGGCGGTGGGCGAGGGAGGCCGCGTGGCGGCGCAGCCGGTCAAGCCCGTGATCGATGGAGTGGTGCGGGGATTCGACCAGTCCGTCGGTGTAGAGCAGGAGCGTGGCCTGGGGTGGCAGGACGGTGACGGCATCGGGGCGAGGTCTGGTGACTCCGGTTCCGAGGAGTATGCCGTGAGCCTCGTCGAGGTAGCGGGCCTGACCGTCGTGGGTGATGAGCAGGGGCGGCGGGTGGCCGGCGTTCGTCCAGCGTAGGCGCCACAGTGTGTCATTCCCGAGGGTGAGCCTGGCGAGGATCATGGTGGCCATGGGTACCTCGGCTATGTGCATCACGGCATCGTCGAGCCGTGTGACGACGGCGCTGGGTGCGGCCTCGGGGTGGGACCAGGCGAAGGCGCGCAGCATGTTGCGGACCTGCGCCATGCCGGCTGCGGCGTCGAGATCGTGTCCGACGATGTCGCCGATGGCCAGTGCGTGTGCGTGGGCGGCCAGAGCGAAGGCGTCGTACCAGTCACCGCCCACGGATGAGGCGTCCGGAGCGGGTACGTAGCGCGCGGTCATCTCCAGCCCGGGCAGGACGGGCAGCTGGGGCAGCAGGTGTCGTTGCATGGTCTCGGCAACTTTGCGCTGGCGCTGGTACAGGCGCGCGTTGTCCAGCGCCAGGCCCGCCCGGCGGGTGAGGTCCTCCAGCAGCGGCAGGTCGGCAGGGGTGAAGGCGTCATGTCGCTGGGCGCGGCCCAGAGTCAGGGCGCCGAGGACGTCCCGCAGTCCGCGAATGGGTGCGATGACGGCGGAGTGCATACCTGTCGCGGTGAACAGGCGCTGCTGCTCGACCGCTATGCCGGAGTCGGGCGGCCCTTGGTAGGTGGCGGGGCCGGCGAGGGAGGAGGCGGCGCCGCGCAGGGCCCGTGACAGGGGCATCGGTGACTCTGCCGGCACGGGAGGCATCGGGCCCTGCAGGTCGTCCCGCTCGACGAGAATGCCGTCCTTGTGCTCCATCACGAGAACGCGTCGTACTTCGTCACGTTCAGTGAGCAGGTCGAACACGGCCCAGTCCGCGAGCCGGGGCACGGTCAGGGCCGCCAGTCGGTGCAGCGCCTCGTCCGCGTCCAGAGTGGATGTTAGCTGCGTGGTCGTCTCCGCCAGCAGTGACAGGCGGTCCAGTTCCGTCAGCGGCGCGGAGTGCCCGCCGCCGGTGTGGCGCACGTCCCCTGGCCTCGGCTCGTACAGCATCACCAGCGCACCGGTCCCGCCCGGACCGGGGGAGTAGGGCGTGACCAGCCAGGACAACTGGACGAGAGTGCCGTCCCCGCAGGCGAACCACTCGGCGTCGCCATGTCTGGTGTCCCCCGTGAGGATGGCCTTCCT
Organism: Streptomyces sp. NPDC005492; assembly: GCF_040605995.1. NCBI lineage: Bacteria > Bacillati > Actinomycetota > Actinomycetes > Kitasatosporales > Streptomycetaceae > Streptomyces > Streptomyces sp. NPDC005492. Next base: position 11,466 of record NZ_JBEXDX010000052.1, on the reverse strand, counting down.
CACCCGGCAGCGCGTGCGCGGCACCGAGTGCCCGTATCTGTCCCGGTGCAGCAGGTCGTGGAAGTCCTGACCGACGAGTTCTGCGGCTTCCCTGCCCAGCAGGCTTTGGGCCGCGCTGTTGACCGCGACGATGAGGCCATCGTCACCGACCGCGATGGCGGCCGCCCGCAGGTTTTCCAGCGTTCCGTCGAGCAGGACGCCAGAGCGCGCCTGATGCCCGGACAGGGGGACACTTTCCCTGCCGGGAGCGGCGACGTCGTCCATGTTCCTCCTCTTTTCAAGCCCGAATTCTGTCGAGTACCCCAACCGGTTTCCGGCATGCATCGAAGGCTCGTCTTCCCTGCTGCGACTGCTCGAGCACATCCTGGTGGTGCAGGTAGAAGGTGTCCTTGAAGTCCCGAATGCCGGTCGCGAGTGATGGGGACGAACGGACTGTTGGTCTTGACGCTCGTTTGACGTTCTCGGCGCACGCAGGCGGAGCAATGAGCCGGAAAACGTCCAGGACGACCTCTTTCCGATGGCTCACCGTGTGGAGTGCGTGGCGATCCTTGAGCCGGTGGCCAAGGTGTCCTGACCTGCGGTTTTGTGCGTGCGTGTTATGTGCGGTGTGGGCGTTACGGGCGATATCTTGACGCCGAAATGACGCTCGTGACGCTCATTTGACGCTCGTTCTGATGGGGTGTCAGGTGTGCTGCTGGGCTGGTCAGGCTGCCTGAGAAGTGACGGCGGCGGGGGTTTCGGTTCGAGAGATCAGGCTGTCGGTGGGTAAGGAGATCTTCTTGACGTTGTCTACGTGCGGGCGCTGACCTGCGGATATGTGACTCTACTTCCCTCTGGCCTGCGCGGATGGCTCTTTCTGCGTCTTTCGGGGGCGTGCCGCGTTACGCAGTCGATTCTCTCCACGCGCTCCCGAACGCCGTTCATACTCCCCAACTTCCCCCCAGGGAGCGGCTCGGCGCGGAGGTGGGGAACGGTGCCGCGGTGCTTGCGAAGCAGAGTGATGTGTTCGCAGTCTGTTACCGCCGTAGCGTGGCCTCCGGGCGTTCCGTAGGTGTTGGACCGCCTTGCCGCAGAGGAGGTAGGCCGACGTTTCGAGGCGTCGTGCCGGAGATCGGCCTGTCGGCGGTGCACCTGTGGTTCGCCTGGTCCTGATTTGGGGTCCCGTTGTCAGTGGTGGCCCATATCATCCGCTCACCCGCATAGAGCAGGTTCGGAGCGGAGCGGTACGACATGGCACGACAACGTCCGTGGATCATCGAAGACAGTGCGATCGCCTCACCCGATCAAGATCGTTTCGATCATCGGTCCGTGAGCCGTGAGCTCCTCGGTATCGTCCGCGGCTCCACTCAGCCGCTCGCTGTCGGACTCCTCGGGCCGTTCGGCAGCGGCAAGTCCTCCGTCGTCGGTCTCCTCGCAGATGAACTGAGGGGTGACAAGAACTGGGCGATCCTGCACTTGAGCGCTGAGCGCTGAGCGCTGAGCGACACAGCGGCTCGGCCCGTGCGAGAGGACTGTTGTACGGGTTGCTTGACGAAGCTCGGCGGCAGGATCTCATCACCGTAAAGCAATGGGAATCTGAGCGGGCCTGTCTGGAAGGCGGACGGCAACGCACGGCTCCGCGCCCTACCGCGAAGTCCGCCAAGCCGGGGAGCGCTCGGTGGTTCAGCTACCCCACAGCCGCCGGTGTGGCGCTCGCGTGGCTGCTTGCCTCCCTGGTCGCGATCTGGCTGCTCGGCACGCTTGTTGTGGCGATCGGCCACTTCTTCGACCGCGGAGCCGGAGTGTCGGCCTGGACCTGGTTCGCAGCTCCGGGCGCCGGACCCCTCACAACTGCCTTGTCGGGAACTGCTGTTGTGGCTTATGTGCTAAGGGCAGCCAAGGACGGCGCCCTGTCCACGCTGAAGAAGCACGAGATCACCCTCACTGCACCGCGTCCGGAGTCCACGGACGACCTGGAGCAGGTTTTTGCCGGGCTGATCGAGGCCATCGACCGTCGACTGGTTGTTGCCATCGATGACATCGACCGCCTGGCGGCAGGTGAGGTGCTCGAAGCCATCACCACCGTTCGCAGCCTCTTGCTGACCGGTACTCACCACAAGCACGCGCCCGCGTTCCTGCTCTCCTGCGATGAGGACATCGTCCGAGAGGCGAAAAGGATCAGATTCAGAAGGGGGCGCAGGCGATGGGGCCTCTCGTGTGCACCGCCTCGCCGAGTTGCGGAAGCGGCAGCACACCACACAGGTCCAGGTTGCCGAAGCCACGGGTGTCACCCAGGCCCGCGTCTCGCGCATCGAGAAGGGGCAGCTGGAGCGCAGCGAGGTCGACACCCTCGCTGCTTACGTCAAGGCGCTCGGCGGCAAGCTGAAGATCGTCGCTGACTTCGGTGACGAGACCTACGTCTTCGGCTGATCCGATTGACAGGCTGCGGCCCAGGTCCATGCGCAGTCTGTTGGTCAAGCTCGCCTCCTGGCGTCAGGAAGGATGCTCCACCCCGGTACCCGGGGTGGAGCATCCTCGCGTGGGAAAAGAAATCCGCTGTGCGACGGTTCCATCCCTTTGGCTGAACTGGGCGGCTGTTGCTGTGGTACGCGTCCAACTCATCGTCCCCCAGGGGCCATTGAGGGGTCAGAAGGACAGGAACACATCGACGAGCACGACACAGGACTGACACTGATCGGCGCGTCTGACCTGGGAAAATGGCAAGGATGAGCGTTGATCGGCAAGGACCGCCAAGATCTTCAAAGGACTCATAATCCGTCGGCCGTGGGTTCGAGTCCCACCTTCGCTACCCGAGCAGAAACCTTCTGACCTGCGAGAATGCGGTTTTCTAGGGTGTGTGGCGTGCAGCGAACGCTGCGCGTGGTGCAGCGAATCCTGCTTCGTGCACGACCAGGACCATGCTTGCGCGGCTGTGGCCTGCGCGTTTTCCCTCCGTGCGCTGTGGGAGTGTCGTGGCGCGGTCCCACGTGCCGTCGGCCAGGCCACCGGCGCTGCTCAGAGATATGTTCCAAATGCCCTTCGCTGGGGCAGGTTCATCGGCGACGTCGGCCGATCGGGCGGATGGCCGGCGCCGCACACGCCAGGCCGAAGCCCTGGTGACGGTTCAGCCGTTCCCCGAGAAACAGCAAGGCGGGGACGGCGGGATGCAGCGACGAGAGCACCGTGGCCACGGCCATGAGCTGCCGCGTGGTCGCCTCCAGATACGGCACGATGGCGGCCGTCCCGACCACGCCCGCCGCCACCGCTGCCGCCTACGCTCCTGTCGGCATTCAACGGCCGCCGTACGACGGCAATACTCCTGCGATGACGACGACGGACGCCATCCGGCTCAGCGTCACCGGCCACAGACCGCTGCCGCCGTCCGCCTGAGCCATCGCCAGGAACTGCAGACCGAACCCCGTGCTGGAGTTGGCGTTCTGGGTGAGGAATCGGTCATGTGGCCGATTCTCGGTGATCACGGTGTGGCAACGACGAGGTAAAGCCTCCGTTTGTGACGCCCCTTTCGGCTTCCTTCACCTGCGCGTATCCGCCTGCGGCGTATCCCTAGCCAAACTGCTCAGAATTCCCCGGAGTTGGCGGTCTAGTCCTGTTTCCCATGTCACACGCATATCCCCCTGCGCTCCTGCACGCCTCCTGTGACGGTTGCGTCGCCCCTGCGCACAGGGCTGCAGGGGGACCACTGTGAGTGATGAGGGGTGTGGGGATGACCGACAGGGGTGGAGCAAGACGGCGGCGCGGGTTACTTCCGCAGGTGGCGGCGGTGACGGTGACGGCCCTCGCCTGTGCGCTGCTGCCGCTTGCGACGGTGACTGAGGCAGATGACGGGCCGAAGGCGCCCACTGTTCCGGCGGGGGTGACCGAGGCGCCGCATTCGCAGGCGGCGTCGCCGACCGCGGAGGAGACGGCGTCGGCGAAGGCACGTGAGAGCGGCAAGGCGGTGGAGGTGGCGTCGGAGACAACGGCGACATCACTGACGACGGCGAAGCCGGACGGGACGTTCACGAAGTCGGTGTCGCCGCTGCCGGTGCGGGTGAAGCAGCCGGACGGATCCTGGGCGGGCGTGGACGCCACCTTGGTGAAGACGGACGGCGGTTGGGCGCCGAAAGGGAGTGCCTCGGCGCTCGTGCTGTCCGACGGTGGTTCGGATCCGCTGGTGACGCTGGGCTCGGGCGACACGTCGCTGGCCCTGTCGTGGCCGGCCGATCTGCCGCAGCCCACCGTGTCGGGGGCCACGGCCACCTACGCGGACGTGCTGCCGGACGTGGACCTGCAGGTCACCGCGAACGGGCAGGGCGGCATCTCCGAAGTGCTGGTCGTGAAAACGGCGCAGGCCGCCGCCAACCCCGACCTGGCCGAACTGACCCTCGCCGCCAAGACCGAGGGTGTGAAGCTGAGCGCCGACGACACTGGCAACCTCTCCGCGACCGACACATCCGGTTCCCTCGCCTTCCACGCCCCGGCCCCGGTGATGTGGGACAGCTCCACCACCACGACCGCCGCCGCGCCGTCCAAGACGAGCGCCGGCACGTCCACGAGCACGGCCGGGGCACCCTCGGACGACGGCGCGGTCGAACCCCCGGCGGGCGCGGTGACCGCACCGGTCGGCACCAGCGTCGCCGCGGACGGGTCCATCAGCCTGACCCCGGACGCCGGCATGCTGTCCTCGCCCTCCACACACTTCCCCGTCTACGTCGACCCGTCGTGGCAGCCGGTGACGGAATCGAATCCGTCGTTCACCTACGTCCAGCAGGCGTACCCGAACACCTCGCACTGGAATGAGTCCGGTGCCCGCCTGGGCATCGGCTACCAGGGCTGGTCCTCGCCCTACGGGATCGAGCGGGCCTACTACCAGTTCGACGTCTCCGGCGTGACCGGCGCGGACATCAACAGCGCCACCCTGCACGCCCAGCAGGTCTACTCCTCCAACCTGGCCTGCACCGCCTACCAGGTCGACGAGGTCAACGTCGACCACATCTCCTCCTCGACCACCTGGAACAGCCCGCCCGCACAGTTCGGGCAGACCTCCCACGCCGCCGTGGGCGGCACCGGCGGATCCGGCTGCGCCGACCCGGTCGACTTCGACCTCGATGTCACCCAGGCCGTCGCCAACGACGGTGACGGCACCGTCACCTTCCAGCTCAAGACAGACGACGAAGCCGACAAACTGAAATTCAAGCGGCTGTCCACCAACCCGACCGTCGACATCAACTACGCCCCCGTACCCCACGACCAGGGCCACATCCCCTGGCAGCAGTACGGCTCCGTACGCCTGGACGACTCCCTCGTGGCCAGCCCGAACTACTCCACCGGCGACCTCGTCCTGGACGCCACCGACCTGGACCTGAACGCGGTCGGCCAGAGTCTGCAACTGACGCGCTCGGCCTCCTCCTTCCCCATGCCCACCGGCTCCGTGCCGAACGGCTGGTACGCCGACTACGACCGCACCCTCGATCTGGCCGGCTCCCAGCGGGTGACCGCCTACGGCACCAGCGGCGAAGACATGGTCTTCACCCAGAACAGCGACGGCACCTACGCCAACGCCAAGGGCTACCACGCCAAACTGGTCAAGAACGCTGACGGCACCTACACCCTGACGCACACCCAGTCCGGGACGAAGGACACCTACAACTCGGCCGGGAACCTCACCGCCGTCACCGACCGCAAGACCGACAAGATCACCGTCACGCAGACCGTGACGTCCGGCCTGGTCACCGGCTTCAAGGCAACCGACACCCGTTCTGGCCGGTGGATTTCCCTGACCCGCGGCGCCGACGCCCAGCACCAGACGGCAACCGACAGCTCCGGCCGCACCCTGACCTACGTCACCAGCGGCACCGTCTCCGCCGGCACCGCCAAACTGACCGTCACCGACGTCGACGGCGGCACCACCGCCTACGCCTACGACACCTCCGGCCGCATCAGCCAGATCACCACACCCGAGGGCCGGGTGACGAAGTTCGGCTACGACTCCCAGAGCCGCATCACCTCCCTCGCCCGCGTCGCCCCGACCGGCACGGACACCTGGACGTTCGCGTACTCGGCGAGCAAGCGCGCCACCGCCGGTACCACAACAGTCACCGATCCGAACGGGCACAAGACCGTCTACACGGCCGACGGCGACGGCCAGGTCACCAAGGTCCTCGACCCGCTGAACCACACGCGGTCCTCGTCCTACGACGCCAGCCACAACCAGCTCACCGCGGTGAACGCCCTGGGTACCGGCACAGGGAGCACCAGTTCCTACGGCTGGGACGCAAGCGGCAACCTCACTTCGGCGGCGCTTCCGACCGGTGCCACGACGTCGCTGGGCGCCTACAGCACCCATGCCGGTGCCGACCTGCCCTCGTCGCTGACCACACCGTCGGGCAAGAAAACCTCCTACAGCTACGACACCGCCGGCAACATGCTGTCATCGCAGGACACCACCACCGGCGTCAGCGACGGCGCGAAATTGTCGTACACCTACCAGGGGGACGACGGCGTCGCGGACTGCGGTGGCTTCGACGGCCAACGCTGCTCCTCCAGCGACGCCGACGGCAACAAGACCACTTACACCTGGGACAGCACAGGCAACCTCACCAAGACCACCCCGCCCTCGCCGCTGGGTGCCACCACCTACACCTACGACAGCCTCGGCCGGCCCAAGACCATCACCGACGGCCGCGGTGTGATCACCACCTACACCTACGACAACCACGACCGGGTCAAGACGGTGGCCACCTCCGGCGGCAGCGGCGACCTCACCGTCGGCTACACCTACGACCGCGACGGCCACCTGCGCACCCAGACCGACGCATCGGGCACCGTCACCTACACCTACGACGACCTCGGCCGCGAAGCCACCCGCACCCTCGCCGACGGCGCCACCTACACCCAGGGCTACGACCCCGCCGGAAACCTAAAGACGTACACAGACGCCTCCGGCACTGTCACCTACGGCTACGACGACGCCAACCACCTCACGTCGCTGAAGGACCCGGTAGGCGCGACGACCGCCTTCACTTACGACAACGACGGCAACCGCCTCACCACGAAGCTGCCGGGCTCGGTCACCCAGACCGTCACCTGGGACAACTCCGACCGCCCCACCGCGGCCAAGACCGTCAGCGGCACCTCCACCACCGTCAGCTACACCTACAGCTACACGCTCGGTGGCGCCGACACCGACCAGATCCAGACCCGCGCCGACAAGGTCAGCGGCAAGGTCATCACCTACACCTATGACTCCCAGTCCCGTCTGAAGTACGCCGAGGAGGACACCAGCTCCACCCGGGCGGCGTCCTGGCTGTACTGCTACGACAAGGCCGGCAATCTCACCGCCTACTCCGGCACCGCCGACTCCTGCTCCGACAGCGGCTTGACGACCTACACCTACAACGCCGCGAACCAGATCACCGCCATCAACGGCGACACCAGCGGCTGGTCCTACGACAAGAACGGCAACGAACTCTCCGCCGCCAGCACCCTCGGCGCCCGAACCGGTGAGACGTACAACGACTTCAACCAGCTCACCGCACTCACCACCGCGGGTACCACCCACCACTACATATACGCCGGCACCGACAGCAGCCAGCGCCTGACCGAGGACACCACCCGTATCGACCAGGGGCCGGAAGGCATCTCCACCACCACAACCGGCACCACCAGCAAGGGAATTGTCCGCGATCCTGCGGGCACCCTGATCGGTATGACCACCAACGGGGCCGCCCATTACTACACCACGAACAACCAGGGCGCCCCGTCCACCCTCACCAGCCCCACCGGCACTGTCGAGAACCAGTGGGACTACGGCCCCACCGGAAGCGCCCGCCCCACCACCAGCACCACCGTCGACCAGCCCTTCGGCTACACCGGCGCCTACCTCGACACCACCGGCCTCTACAAAATGGGCGCCCGTTCCTACGACCGCACCACCAACCGTTTCTCCCAACCCGACCCCAGCGGCAAGGAAACAAACCCCTACCTCTACACCGCTGGCGACCCCATCAACAGGGTCGACCCCACCGGACTCTTCAGCTTCCCTGACGTGTCAGGAGCTCTTGACTGGGCGTCCCTCACAGAAAAGATCATGAGTGGCGACAGTGCGGGCGCCTTCGCTGCAGAGGTCGGAATTCTCGTAGGTATCGGAACCGAGACTGTCTGTGGCGCCGCAGCCGCCGCAGGTGCTGTTCCCTCATTGGGCCTGTCCATCGGGGCTGGTATCACAGGCTGCACGGTGCTGTCTGTCGGACTCGGCGGCGCGGCCAGCGCAGCAACCGAAGCCGCACTTTGAGTTCGTGGCGGGGGCTCACTGAGCCCCCGCCCAACGGCTCTCAGACTGAAAGAGGTGGCAATAAATTGGTCAGAACTCTACTTGCAATCACTGCAGTAGTCGCGGTATTGCTCCTCGTTCTCGGCGTCGCAGCGTTTTCTCAAGGAAAACCAGCAGCTGGAGCGATTCCGATGACGTTCGGCCTGCTGCTGATCGCCGCTTCCATCTGGGTGGGACGAAAAAACAAGAGACGCCGAGGTGAATCCTAAATGACCATGCGATCGGGAAGCATTGTCCCATCGATTGATGCGCCGGTCGGCATCATAGTCGGAACGTTCATCGTGGCACTGGCCGTGATCTGCTTCTACTATTTTTCCCAGAAAAGGTAGGGATACTGACGCGTAGACGTGGCATCTTGAATTTCCGCACATCCGAGGAGGTCTCTCTCAGTCCTCCTCGGCAGTAGGCTCCTCCAGCCCCTGGGGATCCGCTCGGGACCGGTGGCACACGGCTGGCCGGACCAGACCTGGACCCTGTCGCGGATCAAGGCACCGATCGGGCGTCGGTTCCACAAGAGCTACACCCTGCAAGGGGTGGCTGCCCTGCTCAAGCGGCACGGCTGGAGCTGCCAGGTTCCTGCCCGGCGTGCGATCGAGCGGGACGGGAACCTGGTGGTCGGCTGGGTGAAGGAGACCTGGACCCCGGTGGAAGGACCGTGGCGGCGCTCGGTGCCTGGCTCGTGTTCGAGGACGAAGCCGGATTCTCGATGACGCCGCCCACCACCCGCACCTGGTCCCGCCGCGGCCACACCCCTGTGGTCCGCGTCCGGGGACGCTCGCGCCGCCGCTTACGGGTTGCCGCCCTGGCCTGCTACAAGGCCGGCGAACGATCGCGACTGATCTACCGGCCCTGCCCTGACGCCCGGCCCGACGGGCGCAAGAGCTTCTCCTGGAAGGACTACCGCGACCTGACCCAGACCGCGCACCAGCAGCTCGGCGGCCCGATCGTGCTGGTCTCCTCACCGCCGGGATGCGCCGCTACATCGCCGACCGTGACTGGCTCACCGTCTGCCAACTCCCGCCCTACGCACCCGGCCTCAACCCGGTCGAGGGCATCTGGTCAGTCCTGCGACGCACCACCACAGCCAACCGCGCGTTCGCCGATCCCGAAGACCTGATCACCGCAGTCCGGCGCGGCCTACGCCAGCTCCAGTACCGCCACGACGTCCTCGACGGCTGCCTCGCCGGCACCGGCCTCCGACGCCAACCACCATGACGACATCACGAATTCAAGGTCAGTAACTGCTGAACGGACAGAGCCGCGGCCGCCGGGGCGCTTGATCGGCATGCCCTCCGGCCTGGTGAAGGCGCCGAATATCAGGGCGGTCCGCCACACCTCACCAGCAGGCCAGCCTGCAAGGCCGGCTTTCCATGCCGGATCAGATGGCGCAGGCAGCCTGTGGCATGTCACTGTCTGTGATGCGCTGCACGGCCAGCGGGCTCTGCCGGGACCGCCGAACAGGAAGCCAGGCGGACTCGTTTTTGGAGACGCGAGGCGTGGGCTGTCATTCGTTTCTCCCCGGATTCTCCCCAGCGTTCGCCGACACCCAAAAGACCTGGTCAGAGGCTTGTTCGACGCAGGGCGGGGAGATCACCCGCATCACTTCTCCCCAGGGACTCCCCAGAGTCGATTCTGGCCCGATCTGAGTCCGGTGCGAGAGCAAAGGCTGCAGAAGAGCTGAACCCTGCAAGAGGGACTCAGAGCCAGTCCCGGCGCTTGAAAATAACATACAAACTCACACAAACTACCCCAATCAAGCCAATCGCGAAGGGGTATCCGAAGCTCCAGCCCAGCTCAGGCATGTCCTCGAAGTTCATCCCGTAAATAGTTCCTACGAGTGTCGGAGCAAAGAGAATTGCCGCCCAGCTCGAGATCTTCTTGACGTTGTCTACCTGGGGGCGCTGACCTGCGGTGATACCGCGAATTAGGTCTCTGGCCTGGGCTGATTCGTCTTTCTGGGTCTTTCAAGCTCCTGTGCGGTTACGCGGTCGAATCTCCCCACGCGCTCCCCACCGCCTCTCGGACTCCCCAGATTCTCCCCGGAGAACGGCCCCGTGCACGGTCCGTGCGGCGTGTTGCAGAAGCTCCACCGGCGGGTCTGTTGATCACAGGCCGTCACTGGTGAATGGCCAGGGCAGAACCGCCCTGGTGTGTCGAGATGGGACAACCCCACTTCCTGGCCCGGGTGTCCGAAGGCCACGTGGACTGTGGACTCGTGGTCGGGGTAGGCGTCGCGGCATCCGCAACTACGGTAGATGTGTCCCTGAGAGGGATCGCGGGGCTCGGCCCGTCTTGGGGAGATTGCTCTTAACGCTTCCGGCGACGCCCGCCCCCACCCACAGTCGCTGTATCGGCCGCCGCCGGGGCTCCTGCCGAGGCTGTTGCGGGCCCGGGTCGGTCGGCCGAGACCACCAGGGCCGCGAGGGCGGTGGTGACCGGCACGGACGCGACCAGTCCGATCGAGCCCACCAGCGTGCGCACGATCTCCTCGGCGACCAGCTCGCTGTTGGCGACGGACCCGACGCTGCTCTGCGCGATGGAGAAGAGCAGCAGCAGGGGCAGGGCGGCGCCCGCGTAGGCGAGGACGAGGGTGTTGACGACGGACGCGATGTGGTCGCGGCCGATGCGGATGCCGGCGCGGTACAGGCCGCGCCAGCCCATCAACGGGTTGGCCTCATGCAGTTCCCAGACCGCCGAGGTCTGGGTGACCGTCACATCGTCGAGCACACCGAGGGAGCCGATGATGACGCCGGCGAGCAGCAGACCGCTCATGTCGATCGAGGGATACAGCCCGTGGATCAGGCCCGTGTTGTCGTCCGTGTTGCCGGTGAGTGCCGCCCACCCGATGAACACCGAGCCCAGGATGCCGATTAGGACCAGCGACATCAGTGTGCCGAGGACCGCCACGGACGTACGGGCCGACAGGCCGTGGCACAGGTAGAGGGCGATCAGCATGATGGCGCTCGATCCGACCACTGCCACGATCAGCGGGTTGGAGCCGTGCAGGATCGCGGGCAGGATGAAGAAGTTCAGGATCATGAAGCTGATGGCCAGCGCGACCAGTGCCATGACACCGCGCAGCCGGCCCACCACCACGACGGCCAGCGCGAAGATTCCGGCGAGCAGCGCCATCGGGAACTTTCGGTTCACATCGG
>NZ_JBEXDX010000051.1:0-60315 GCF_040605995.1 Streptomyces sp. NPDC005492 | reverse complement strand
GTACCCACCGGCGTGAAGTTCTTCAACTGGATCGGCACCATGTGGAAGGGGTCCTTGTCCTTCGAGACCCCGATGCTCTGGGCCACCGGCTTCCTGATCACCTTCACCTTCGGTGGTCTGACCGGTGTCATCCTGGCCTCGCCGCCGATGGACTTCCATGTCTCGGACTCGTACTTCGTCGTCGCCCACTTCCACTACGTGGTCTTCGGTACGGTCGTGTTCGCGATGTTCTCCGGCTTCCACTTCTGGTGGCCGAAGATGACCGGCAAGATGCTCGACGAGCGCCTCGGCAAGATCACCTTCTGGACGCTGTTCATCGGCTTCCACGGCACCTTCCTGGTCCAGCACTGGCTGGGTGCCGAGGGCATGCCCCGTCGTTACGCGGACTATCTCGCGGCCGACGGCTTCACCGCCCTGAACACGATCTCGACGATCAGCTCCTTCCTGCTCGGCCTGTCGATCCTGCCGTTCCTCTACAACGTGTGGAAGACGGCCAAGTACGGCAAGAAGGTCGAGGTCGACGACCCGTGGGGCTACGGCCGCTCCCTGGAGTGGGCCACGTCCTGCCCGCCCCCGCGGCACAACTTCCTCACCCTCCCGCGCATCCGCAGCGAATCCCCGGCGTTCGACCTGCACCACCCGGAGATCGCCGCTCTCGACCAGCTCGAGAACGCGCACCACGGTGACAAGGCCCTCGCCGGCGGCAAGGAGGCGGGCAAGTGAAGGTCCAGGGCAGGATGTTCATGTGGCTGAGCGCCTTCGTGCTCGTCACGGCCGTCGTCTACGGCGTCTGGTCCAAGGAGGCGGCCGGTACCACGGCCCTCTTCATGGCCTTCGGCCTGTGCATCATGGTCGGCTTCTACCTGGGCTTCACGGCCCGGCGGATCGACACGCTCGCGCAGGACAACAAGGAGGCCGACGTCGCGGACGAGGCCGGCGAGGTGGGCTTCTTCAGCCCGCACAGCTGGCAGCCCCTCGCCCTCGGCATCGGCGGCGCGCTGGCCTTCCTCGGTGTGGCCATCGGCTGGTGGCTGCTGTACTTCTCGGCGCCGCTCATCATGATCGGCCTGTTCGGCTGGGTCTTCGAGTACTACCGCGGTGAGAACCGCACCCAGTAGCACGCACCGCACGGCCGGGAGCCCGGACACTCCGTCAGGAGGGTCCGGGCTCCTGCTTTTGCCGTAACGCGGGTCCCTCGTCCGAGTTACCCAGCGCGCCGCCGTTGACGAAGCTTCATAGCCTCGGCTCATGACCCAGACTCCGCGCACCCGCACCGTCGTCGGCTGCACCCTGCTGGTGATCGCCCTCGGCGCGGGCGTCACCGCCTGCGGGTCCGACGGCAACCCGCTGTCGGCCAAGCCGTACGACGCGGCAGGGCAGATCTCCTTCAACGGCCCGTCGGGCCACGGCAAGAAGGCCGATCCGGACAAGCCCCTGGTGGTCACCGCCTCCGGTGACGACGGGCGCATCACGGACGTCACGGCCGTGGACGCCACGGGACGCTACGTCACGGGCGAACTCGCCGCCGACGGCAGCCGCTGGCACAGCACCTCCCCGCTGGCCGCCAACGCCCGCTACACGGTGCGGGTGAGCACGGAGAACGAGGACGGCGCCCCCGGCCGCAAGGTCCTCACCTTCGACACCACCAAGCCCACCACCAAGAAGAGCCTGAACGTGAAGTTCGGTCCGGACGCGGGCCAGTACGGCGTCGGCCAGCCGGTCACCGCCGTACTCGACAAGCCCGTCAAGGTCAAGGCGCAGCGGGCCATCGTGGAACGCGCCCTCAGGGTCGACTCGGTGCCCGCCGTGGAGGGCGCCTGGCACTGGGTGGACGACAAGACGCTCCACTACCGCCCCAAGGACTACTGGCCCACCCACGCCACCATCCACGCCCACAGCGACCTCGACGGCGTGAAGATCAGCGACCGCCTCTGGGGCGGCAAATCCAAGGACCTCAAGCTCACCACCGGCGACAAGATCGTCGCCGTGACGGACGCCTCCTCGCACTCGATGACGGTCTACAAGAACGGCGAGGAGATCAACGAGATCCCCGTCACCACCGGCAAGCCCGGCTTCGAGACCCGAAACGGCGTCAAGGTCGTACTGGGCAAGGAGTACTTCGTACGGATGCGCGGTACCACCGTCGGCATCTCCGAGGGCTCCTCGGACTCGTACGACCTGCCCGTGTACTACGCCACCCGCGTCACCTGGAGCGGCGAGTACGTCCACGCCGCCCCCTGGTCCGTCGGCTCCCAGGGCTACGCGAACGTCAGCCACGGCTGCACCGGCATGAGCACCAGCAACGCCGAGTGGTTCTTCAAGACCATCCATGAGGGTGATGTGGTGAAGGTCGTGAATTCGAACGGCGACGAGATGGAACCGTTCGGCAACGGTTTCGGCGACTGGAACCTGGCCTGGAAGAACTGGCGGGGTGGCAGCGCCCTGGTCGGCGGAACCCCGGACGGCCCGAAGCCGCAGGACGTGGCACGGCTGCGGCCAGAGTCGGTGTGAGACGCGCCCTGGACGGGCGTGAGGAACAACGAACGGCCCGCAGCCGCGAGGCTGCGGGCCGCCGGACATCACTAGGCGTTCAGGGCCCGCTTCTCGCGCAGCAGAGAGGCCAGCGAGGCCGCGAACTCGACAGGGTCCACCGGCAGCGTCACAGCCGCGTCGGCGCGGCTCCACGTGGCCAGCCACGCGTCCTGCGGCCGCCCGATCAGGACCAGCACTGGCGGGCAGTTGAAGACCTCGTCCTTGACCTGACGGCACAGCCCCATGCCGCCCATCGGCACGGACTCGCCGTCGAAGACACAGACGTCGATGCCACCCCGGTCCAGCTCCTTGACCACCGCCGCGGGCGTGGCGCACTCCAGGAACTCGACCAACGGGGCGTCCGGAGCCGGCCTGCGCCCGGTCGCCAGCCGCACCTGTTCCCGGGTGTTGGAGTCGTCGCTGTAGACCAGCACCGTGGCGGTCGGCTGCATGCTTCCTCCGAGGGTCCGTTCCAAGGTCCGTTGCGCGGATGCTACTCCCTTGAACACGCCGTCAACACCTGTTGGAACACCGCTTCGATGGGCCATACGGGCAGTACACACGGTGCGGACACTCCGAACGGCACCCCCCGGAGTGAGGGCGGGATAAGCGACCGACATAATGTCGGTCGTGGCGACAGCAACGACAGTAGAAACCGGGCACGCGCACCCGTCGGTCAACCGGCCGAACCTCACCAGCGTCGGAACCATCATCTGGCTGAGTTCCGAGCTGATGTTCTTCGCGGCCCTCTTCGCGATGTACTTCACCCTGCGATCGGTGACCGGTCCGGATCACTGGAAGGAGATGGCGAGCCATCTCAACCTTCCGTTCTCCGCGACCAACACCACGATCCTGGTGCTCTCCTCCCTCACCTGCCAGCTCGGCGTCTTCGCCGCCGAGCGCGGGGACGTGAAGAAGCTCAGGGGCTGGTTCATCATCACGTTCGTGATGGGTGCGATCTTCATCGGCGGTCAGATCTTCGAGTACACGGAGCTGGTGAAGAAGGACGGCCTGTCGCTGTCCTCCGACCCGTACGGCTCGGTGTTCTACCTGACCACCGGCTTCCACGGCATGCACGTGACGGGCGGCCTCATCGCCTTCCTGTTCGTCCTCGGCCGCACCTACGCGGCGAAGAGGTTCACCCACGAACAGGCGACCGCGGCCATCGTCGTGTCCTACTACTGGCACTTCGTCGATGTCGTCTGGATCGGCCTCTTCGCCACGATCTACTTGATCAAGTAGTCGGGCGCGATCCCGAGCGCAGCCAAGAAGCGCACATTCCAGAAGCATCGACGCAGAAGATCCTGACACCGGGGTAATCCGTGAAAAAGCTCTCCACCCGACGACGCCATCCGCTGGCGGCGGTCGTCGTCCTACTCCTCGCGCTGGCGGCAACTGGGGGGCTGTACTCCATGTTCGCGCCCGCGAGCAAGGCGCAGGCCGACGAGTCAGCCCAGTCCCTCGCCATCGACGAGGGCAAGAAGCTCTACGCCGTCGGCTGCGCAAGCTGCCACGGCTCCGGCGGTCAGGGCTCCTCCGACGCTCCCAGCCTCGTGGGTGTCGGGTCCGCGGCGGTCGACTTCCAGGTCGGCACCGGCCGGATGCCGGCCCAGCAGCCGGGCGCTCAGATCCCGGCCAAGAAGGTCATCTACTCGCAGGCCGAGATCGACCAGCTCGCCGCGTACATCGCCTCGCTGGGTGCGGGTCCGGTCATCCCGACGAAGAACGAGTACGGGCCGGAGGGTTCGGACATCGCCAAGGGCGGCGAGCTGTTCCGCACCAACTGCGCCCAGTGCCACAACTTCACCGGCAAGGGCGGCGCGCTGACGCACGGCAAGTTCGCGCCGAGCCTCGAAGGCGTTGCCCCGAAGCACATCTACGAGGCCATGCAGACCGGCCCGCAGAACATGCCGTCCTTCCCCGACACCACGCTGTCGTCGAAGAACAAGAAGGACATCATCGCGTACCTCAACGCGGTCAACGGCGACAACACCGAGAGCCCCGGCGGCCTTGAGCTGGGCGGTCTCGGGCCGGTCAGTGAGGGTCTCTTCGCCTGGATCTTCGGTCTGGGCGCGCTGATCGCGGTAGCCGTCTGGGTCGCCGCTCGGACCGCAAAGGCCAAGAAGTCATGAGTAGCCAAGACATTCCAGAAGAGAACCTGCCCGCTGAGCAGGACGCGCACGGCGCGGTGTCGGTAGCGGACGAGCACGACCCGTTCGCCGACCCGGGACTGCCGCCGCACGAGCACCGTGTCCAGGACATCGACGAGCGGGCCGCCAAGCGGTCCGAGCGCGTCGTCGCCTTCCTGTTCACGCTGTCGATGCTCGCCACCGTCGGCTTCATCGCCTCGTACGTGGGGATCCCGCACGACAAGGCGATCTTCGTCTTCCCGATCGGTCACATCAACGCGCTCAACTTCGCGCTCGGTCTGACCCTCGGTACGGCGCTCTTCACCATCGGCGCGGGCGCGGTCCACTGGGCCCGCACCCTGATGTCCGACGTGGAGATCGCCGACGAGCGGCACGCCATCGAGGCGCCCCCCGAGGTCAAGGCCAAGGTCATGGCCGACTTCAAGGAAGGTGCCAAGGAGTCGGCGCTCGGCCGTCGCAAGCTGATCCGCAACACCATGTTCGGCGCGCTGGCCCTGTTCCCGCTCTCCGGCGTGATGCTGCTGCGCGACCTCGGCCCGCTGCCCGGCACCAAGCTCCGCCACACCCTGTGGTCCAAGGGCAAGCTGCTCGTCAACATGAACACGAACCTGCCGCTGCGTCCCTCGGACGTGGCCGTCGGCTCGCTCACCTTCGCCAAGCCCGAGGGCCTGGAGGAGACCGACGAGGAGTTCCAGACCGAGATCGCCAAGTCGGCGCTGATGATCGTCCGGCTCCAGCCGGAGAACATCAAGGACAAGCGCGAGCTGGAGTGGGCGCACGAGGGCATCGTGGCCTTCTCGAAGATCTGCACCCACGTCGGGTGCCCGATCTCCCTGTACGAGCAGCAGACGCACCACGTGCTGTGCCCGTGCCACCAGTCCACCTTCGACCTCTCCGACGGTGCCCGAGTCATCTTCGGCCCGGCCGGTCACGCCCTGCCGCAGTTGCGTATCGGCGTGAGCGACGAGGGTTACCTCCAAGCGCTCGGCGACTTCGAGGAGCCCGTCGGTCCTGCATTCTGGGAGCGCGGATGAGCACCAACGAGACACAGACACCGGCCGCTGCCGCGGCGGGCGAGCGGCGCGGCAAGGCACCGGCCGGCGAGCGGGTCGCCGACTGGGCGGACGGACGCCTCGGGATCTACTCCCTGGCCAAGTCCAACATGCGCAAGATCTTCCCCGACCACTGGTCGTTCATGCTGGGCGAGGTCTGCCTCTACAGCTTCATCATCATCATCCTCACGGGTGTGTATCTGACGCTGTTCTTCCACCCGTCGATGAACGAGGTGACGTACCACGGCAGCTATGTCCCGCTCCAGGGGCAGCTGATGTCGGAGGCGTTCAACTCGACCATGCACATCTCCTTCGATGTGCGCGGTGGTCTGCTGATCCGGCAGATCCACCACTGGGCGGCGCTGATCTTCCTGGCCGGCATGTTCGTGCACATGATGCGCGTGTTCTTCACGGGTGCGTTCCGCAAGCCGCGTGAGGTCAACTGGCTGTTCGGCTTCCTGCTGTTCGTCCTGGGCATGTTCACCGGCTTCACCGGTTACTCGCTCCCGGACGACCTGCTCTCCGGCACCGGTGTCCGCTTCATGGAGGGCGCGATCCTGTCCGTGCCGATCGTCGGCACGTACATGTCGTTCTTCCTCTTCGGCGGCGAGTTCCCGGGCGGCGACTTCGTGGCCCGCTTCTACTCGATCCACATCCTGCTGCTGCCGGGCATCATGCTCGGCCTGGTGGTCGGCCACCTGATCCTGGTCTTCTACCACAAGCACACGCAGTTCGCGGGCCCCGGAAAGACGAACAACAACGTCGTCGGCATGCCGCTGCTGCCGGTCTACATGGCCAAGGCCGGAGGCTTCTTCTTCCTGGTCTTCGGTGTCATCGCGGCCGTCGCGGCGCTCGCCTCGATCAACCCGATCTGGGCCATGGGTCCGTACCGGCCGGACATGGTGTCCACGGGCGCCCAACCCGACTGGTACATGGGCTTCTCCGAGGGCCTGATCCGTGTCATGCCGGGCTGGGAGATCAACCTCTGGGGTCACACGCTCGTCCTGGGTGTGTTCATCCCGCTGGTGATCTTCCCGCTGGTCCTGGTCGCGATCGCGGTCTACCCGTTCATCGAGTCCTGGGTCACCGGCGACAAGCGCGAGCACCACATCCTGGACCGCCCGCGCAACGTCCCGACCCGTACGGCCTTCGGTGCCGCGTGGATCTCGTGGTACTTCGTCCTGCTCGTCGGTGGCGGCAACGACATCTGGGCCACGCACTTCCACCTGTCGATCAACGCGATCACCTGGGTCGTGCGCGTCGGCTTCTTCGTGCTGCCGGTGCTGGTCTTCCTCGCCACCAAGCGGGTCTGCCTCGGCCTCCAGCGCCGCGACCGGGACAAGGTGCTGCACGGCCGCGAGTCCGGCATCATCAAGCGCCTGCCGCACGGTGAGTTCGTCGAGATCCACGAGCCGCTCAGCCAGGACGCGCTGCACACGCTCACCGCGCACGAGCAGTACGTGCCGGCCGCGATCGGCGCGACGGTCGACGAGAACGGTGTCGAGCGCAAGGTGAAGGGCTCCGAGAAGCTGCGCGCCAAGCTGAGCGAGGCGTACTACGGCGAGGAGTCCCAGATCCCCAAGCCCACCGTCGAGGAGTACAAGGAGATCACGAGCGGCCACGGCCACCACTGATCGCTGAGGCGTCGCCACGCCACAGTCGAAGGGCCCCGTCCGAACACCGGACGGGGCCCTTTGCCGTGCCCCCGGCTGGATAGGGTGGGACGCACAACCATCGTTGGACGTACGACACCCAGGAGCGGCCGTATGAGCGCTGTGACCCCCGCTGGAGGCGACACCGCGGCGGGCCGTTCCTGGCCCGATCTCCTCAGTTCCCTGCTGGCCGGACAGGACCTCGGCACCGCCGACACGGCCTGGGCGATGGACCGCATCATGAGCGGTGAGGCGGCGGACGCGCAGATCGCCGGTTTCCTGGTGGCGCTGCGCGCCAAGGGCGAGACGGTCGAGGAGATCACCGGTCTCGTCGAGGCGATGTACGCGCACGCCAAGCCGCTGGACATCCCGGGGCCGGCCGTCGACATCGTGGGTACGGGCGGCGACCGGGCCAAGACGGTCAACATCTCGACGATGTCCGCGATCGTGATCGCCGGTACCGGCGCGAAGGTCGTCAAGCACGGCAACCGCGCCTCGTCCTCGGCGAGCGGCTCCTCCGACGTGCTGGAGAAGCTCGGCATCAACCTGGACCTGCCGACCGAGCAGGTGGCGCGAGTCGCGGAGGAGGCCGGGATCACCTTCTGCTTCGCGGCCAAGTTCCACCCGTCGATGCGGTTCGTCGGCGCGGTCCGGCGGGACCTGGCGATCCCGACCGCGTTCAACCTCCTCGGCCCGCTGACCAACCCGGCCCGCGTCACCGCCTCGGCGGTCGGCTGCTTCGACTCCCGGATGTCGGGGCTGATCGCCGGTGTGCTCGCCGAACGCGGTTCGTCCGCGCTGGTGTTCCGCGGTGACGACGGCCTCGACGAGCTGACGACCACCGCCACCTCCCGGGTATGGATCGTCCGGGACGGCAAGGTCACCGAGGAGTCCTTCGACCCCCGGGACGTCGGCCTCGAACTGGTCCCCGTGGCGGCCCTGCGCGGCGCCGACCCCGAGTACAACGCGGGCGTCGCCCGCCGTCTCCTGGACGGCGAGACGGGCCCCGTGCGGGACGCCGTACTCCTGAACTCGGCGGCCGCCCTGGTGGCCCTGGAGCCGGGGGACGGGCCGCTGGCGGACCGGATCCGGGGCGGGATGGAGAAGGCCGCTGAGTCGATCGACTCGGGGGCGGCCAAGCGCACTCTGGAGCGTTGGGCGGCCGCGACCCACGCATAGCGGTACGGCGGTCGTCGTCCCGCGATCCGGACACGGGTTGCGGGACGACGATCACCTCACGTAAGTTTTCGCGTCAGGTCATGAGTGACAGTCATACGGCCCCGGCCGACTGTCCGGCAACCCTCCGTCCGTGGCGGGGTGCCCCGGGTGAAGACCAGGCCGTAGGCAGCGAGGTCTGCGGCAAGCGCGGGCCCCTCGAAAGACACCAGGGGTCCTGGTCATCGAGGGAGTCCTCTGTGAGCAAGCGAATGCGATAGGGCGTAGAGCCCCGCTTCCGCGTCCCCCTTTCACTTTTCCTTGCCTCTCACAGGAGTGCGCCATGTCTGTCTCCACCGCTGCCGCCACCCGTACCATTTGCAGTGACATTTCAGGGCCGCTGCCCGTTCTCGGCCGGGATGTCACCGTCCCGCTCGTCACCGGCGGCGAGGTCACCTACGCGGCGCTCGACTACGCGGCCAGCGCCCCCGCCCTCCAGCGCGTCTGGGACGACGTGGCCGCTTACGCCCCCTACTACGGCAGCGTCCACCGCGGCGCCGGCTACCTCTCGCAGCTCTCCACCGACCTCTTCGAGAACGCCCGTAGGACCGTCACCGAGTTCCTGGACTGCCGGGCCGACGACCAACTGATCTTCACCCGCTCGACCACGGACTCCCTCAACCTCCTCGCCGCCGCCCTCCCCGCCGGCTGCCAGGTCTTCGTCTTCGAGACCGAGCACCACGCGTCCCTGCTGCCCTGGAAGGACGCCGAGGTCACCTACCTCAACGCCCCGCGCACCCCGCGCCAGGCCGTGGACACCTTGGAGCAGGCCCTCGCCGCCCGTGACCCGAAGGGCCCGGCCCTGGTCTGTGTCACCGGCGCCTCGAACGTCACCGGCGAGCTGTGGCCGGTCCGTGAACTGGCCGCCGCCGCGCACGCCCACGGCGCCCGGATCGTCCTGGACGCCGCCCAACTCGCCCCGCACCACCCGGTGTCCGTCCAGGACCTGGACGTCGACTGGGTCGCTTTCTCCGGCCACAAGCTGTACGCCCCCTTCGGCTCCGGTGTCCTGGCGGGCCGCGCCGACTGGCTCCAGGCCGCCGACCCCTACCTCGCGGGCGGCGGCGCCAGCCGCAAGGTCAGCCGGCGCGAGGACGGGGGAGTGGACGTGGAGTGGCACGACAGCGCCGCCCGGCACGAGGCCGGCTCCCCGAACGTCATCGGCGCCTACTCCATCGCGTCGGCCTGCAAGGCGCTGACCGAGGCCGGCTTCGACACACTGGTCGCGCGCGAGCGACACCTGATCGAGAAGGTGCGCGCGGGCCTGGCCGAGGTCCCGCAGGTCAAGGTGCTCTCCCTCTTCGGCGACGACGCCCCGCGCGTCGGCGTCATCTCCTTCGTCGTCGAGGGCTGGAACAGCTCCCACTTCGCCGCCGCCCTCTCCGCCGAGTACGGCATCGGCGTCCGCGACGGCCTCTTCTGCGCCCACCCGCTGGTGCGCACCCTGCTCGGCAGTGACCCGCAGACCCAGGGCGAGTGCGGCGCCCCCGAGGCGGCCCCCGGTGAGAAGTCCCTCAACGCGATCCGGGTGAGCTTCGGCGCGGGCACCCCGGACGAGCACGTGGAGCGTTTCGTGACCGCGGTGACGGAGCTGGTGAACGACGGCGCGAAGTGGAACTACCGTACGCAGGACGGCCGTTGCGTGCCCGCTGTGTGACGATCGTGCGGTGGGGATTCCACCGGGAGTGAGCGGGGCGGCGGCCGCCGAGGGCCTGGGCGAGCCGCTGATCGAGGCGGTCGTACGGCGCGCGCCGCGGCTCCTGGGGGGCAGGCCCGTCTATCTGTACGAGGAGGGGTTCGTTCTCGTCCCCGGTGCGCGCGTCCGGCGCTGGGCGGACGTGACGCGCTGGCGCTCCACCATGGACCTGACCCTCAGACTCGACGAGCAGCACGGCATCGCCTGGTACACCTTCGGCCACCGGCATCTGCTGCGGTTCGGCGACGAGGTCGAACAGGGCTTCGTCCTCGACGAGTGGCAGACCCTGGAGCCGGACGAGGAGCGCCCCGAGAACCAGCGGATACGGTCCGTCGTCGACCATGTCCGGCAGCGGGTGGCGGACGCCCAGGTGCCGGGGATGCTGGACCGGCTGGAGGCGGGCCGGCAGGTGACCTTCGGCCCGCTCACGGCGGACGCGCACGGGGTGTTCGTCCCGGGCGGGCGACTGGCGTACCGCTGGGCGGAGATGCGGGAGCCGCGGCTCGACATCGACCTGCCCGACTGGTCCGTGCCGTCGTCCTGGTGGCAGCAGCGCCGGGACGCGCGCCTCCTGCTGGAGGGCAGGGACGGACGCGGCGATCCGCACCGCACCGAACCGCCGGCCTGGGAGGTCGTGAACTGGTGCGCGCTGGTCACCCTGTGGCAGCGGCTGCGCTCCAGCTAGGAGTCCAGCCCGATCGCGAACGCCGCCTCCAGGTCGTGCTGGGAGTACGTCCGGAACGCCACGTGTGTGTCCGTCCCCTCCACCCCGGGGATCTTGCTGATCCGGCCGGGGATGACCTCGGCCAGGTCCTCGTGCTGGCGGACTCGGACCATGGCGATCAGGTCGTACGTACCGGTGACGGAGAAGACCTCGCTCACGCAATCCAGCGCGGCGATCGACTCGGCGATCTCCGGAATCCGGTCCACGCTGGTCTTGATGAGGACGATCGCGGTGATCACGGCTGGTTCTCTCCCTCGGGGACCGTTGCTGGGGCGGCTTTCACTCTAGTCGCCCGCCCGTCTCCCACCACCGCCCTTCCAAGGCCGCCCTTCGGGCCCTTCTTTTTTCCGAACCGGACCCACGCGTAGCAGAAGCCCAGCGTGAAGCCGACCAGGTGGGCGAGGTACGCCACCCCCGAACCCTGGGCGGCCTGGCCCGCCGCGAGCCACTGCAGGGACACCCAGAACGGCAGGACGACCCACGCGGGGAAGCGCAGCGGAAGGAAGAAGAGGAAGGGGAGGAGACTCGTCACGCGGGCCCGGGGGAACAAGTAGAGGAACGCCCCGAGGACCGCCGAGATCGCCCCGGACGCGCCGACCAGTGACTGTGCGGAGTCGGCGTTGGCCACCGCGTAGCCCAGCAGCGCCAGGTAGCCGAAGCACACGTAGAACAGGATGAACTCGACCCGGCCCAGCCGCTCCTCGGTCATCGCTCCGAAGACGTAGAGGAAGAGCATGTTGCCGAGCAGATGGACCCAGCTACCGTGGATGAAGAGGGCCGTGACCGGGGTGAGGGCCTCCCGTGTGGGGCTCGCGAACAGGTCGGCCGGTACCACGCCCCAGTGGCGGAAGTACGCCCGCTGGACGCCGAGCAGGGCGTCCCCGGTGCCGTAGGACGGGACGAAGCCCGAGGCCGGGCCGAGGACGAAGATCAGACAGCACAGGGCGATGAGGGCGAATGTCATCGGTGCCGAGGTGTTCCGGATCGTCCGGACACCCGCTGTTCCCCAGTTCCTGATCATGGATACAGAGCATGACGTAAGGGGACACGGTCGGACAGAGTGCCTCGCCGCTGTGGACGGCCGAGCGGTGAGTACCCGCCAGGCCGTAGGGTTACGAGCCACGATCGCCGGGGAAATCGGCGATCACGGAACTCGAACAAGAAGGAAGCGGACAGCCACGATGACGGTTCCCCTGCCGACCGCCTCGACGCGGTGGCGCTGCACCCTCTGCGGCAACCTCACGCGCTTCGACGTGACGCGCTCGTCGAAGGTCGTGGAGTACCTCCACCTGGACCTGGCCGGTGAGCCGAAGGTGGAGGAGCGTGAGGTGGTCAGTGAGACCATCGAGTCGGTGCGCTGCCGCTGGTGCAACGCCGTGGATCAGGTGGAACTGGTGGACAGGCCGGGCGCCGACTCCTGAGAGGGAGCGGCCCCGCACACGCGTTGAGAAGACGCAGCTTGGGGTGTGAGGGATGGACGAGAACTCAGGCGGGGGGCCGGGCGACGGCGCCGCCGAGGTGCTCGACCGTCCGCTGCCCGACGGCGTGCGCCGCAGGGTCGTACAGATCGTCTCGGACGGCTTCGGCGGCCTGACGGTCGCCGAACTGCCCACGCAGCTACGGCAGTACGCCCGCTTCGCGCCCAACCGCCGCGCCAAGTTCGCCGGCAACGCCATGGCCGCCGCCCTGGAAACCGATCCACTGTTCCGGCAGCGGATCGGGGAGAAGCTCAGAGAGGCCCAGCCGGAACTCACCGGCGCTCTCGACTCCGGCTCGCCGCCCCCGGCCGCGGACCCGCTCGACGTGGCGGCCGCGGCCTATGTTCTGCGCCCCACCGGCTGGGTGAAGCTGGTGACCGCCGCGGGCGAGGAGGCGCTGCGCGCCGACGCCGAGCGCGCGGACGAGGAGAGCCGGGCCGAACTGGAGCGGCTGCGCGAGGAGTTGGCCCAGGCACGGGACGCGACCCGGACCGAGACCGAGCGGCTGCGCATCGAGCTGGACGCGGCGAAGAAGGAAGCGGAATCGCTTCACCGCAAGCTGCGCTCCGCCCACAGCGACATCAAGCGCGGCGAGGCCGCCCTGCGCAAGCTGCGGGCCGAGACGGACGCCGCGCGCGCCGAGGGGCAGGCGCAGGTGTCCGCCGGCGAGATCGAGACCCGGCGGCTCAAGGCGCGGCTCAGTGAGGCCGAGGCGGCCCTGGAGGCCACCCGCAAGGCGGCCCGGGAGGGGCGCAGCGTCGAGGACATGCGGGTCCGGCTGCTGCTCGACACCGTGCTGGAGGCGACCCAGGGGCTGCGCCGTGAACTGGCGCTGCCGCCCGTCTCCGTACGGCCCGCCGAGACCGTCGACGCGGTCGAACCGGGACGAATGACCCCGAAGGACATCGCCGCGCGGGCGCTGTCCGAGAACGACCCCGCGATCCTCGACCAGCTGCTCGCCCTGCCGCAGGCGCACCTGGTCGTCGACGGCTACAACGTCACCAAGACCGGCTATCCCCAAATGCCCCTGGAGAAGCAGCGGTTGAGGCTCCTGGGGCAGCTCTCCCAGCTCGCCGCGCAGACCGGCGCCGAGGTCACCTGTGTCTTTGACGGGGCCGAGCTGGCCGCGCCGGTGCTGCTCGCTCCGCCGCGCGGAGTGCGGGTGCTGTTCTCCAAACCGGGCGTCACCGCCGACGAGTTGATCCGCCAGTTGGTGCGCGCCGAGCCGCCGGGCCGGCCCGTCATCGTCGCCTCGACCGACCGCGAGGTGGCCGACGGCATCGCGAAGGCGGGCGCACGCCCCGTCGCTTCTGCGGTACTCCTCAAGCGACTGTCGTGAAGGTCAACGTACAGGTTTAATGCCGGAATTGACCGAACCGTCACGCAACGTAGCGTCAATCGGCCATCACTGCATGTGGGTTATGTGCAAAGAATGCTTTGAGTGACGGCATTTTTTCGTGTGAGGATTTGAACTGATCACAGGAACATCACTAGGGTCATGCCTCGAACCTCCGAACGGGTGATCACTCAATAGAAGGAGCTCGACTCCGTGGCGTCCCATCGTCGACCGAAGCAGCCGAGCCGCGCGCGTGTCACCGTGCTGACCACCGCAGCCGCAGCCGCCGTTGCTCTCAGTGCCCAGGCCGCCAACGCCGCGCCGAGCGAGAAGCCCAGCAAGGACGAGGTCAAGGCGAAGGTCGACGCCCTCTACGAGCAGGCCGAGCAGGCCACCGAGAAGCTGGACGGGGCTCAGGAGAAGCAGGACAAGCTCCAGAAAGAGATCTCGACCATCCAGGACAACGTCGCCCGCGGCCAGGAGGATCTCAACAAGCTCCGCGACGGCCTCGGCACGATGGCGAGCGCCCAGTACCGCACCGGCGGCATCGACCCGTCGATCCAGCTCTTCCTCTCCTCGAACCCGGGCGACTTCCTCGACAAGGCGTCCACCATGGACCAGTTGAGCGCTCAGCAGGTCGAGGCACTGACGAAGATCCAGGGCAAGCAGCGCGAACTCGCCCAGGAGCGCGCGGAGGCGAGCACCAAGCTCAAGGACCTCTCCGCCACCCGCACCGAGCTCAAGAAGAAGAAGGACGAGGTCAAGGCCAAGCTGGCGGCAGCCCAGAAGCTGCTGAACACGCTGACGGCCGCCGAGAAGGCCGCCCTCGACCAGGAGCAGGCCCAGGCCGCCAGCCGTTCCACCTCGCGGGTGGACCTCGGCAGCACCGGCTCCGCCTCCGGCCGCGCCGCCTCCGCCTTCGCCGCCGCCCAGTCCGTGATCGGCTCGCCGTACGTCTACGGCGCCTCCGGCCCGTCCTCCTTCGACTGCTCGGGCCTCACCTCCTGGGCCTACGCGCAGGCCGGTGTCTCCATCCCGCGCACCTCCGAGGCGCAGGCGAACGCCGGCACCCGCATCTACAGCCAGAGCGACCTCAAGGTCGGCGACCTCGTCATCTTCTACGGCGACTACCACCACGTCGGCCTCTACGCGGGCAACGGCCAGGTGCTGCACGCCCCGCACACCGGTGCCGTGGTGCGCTACGAGTCGATCGGCAACATGACCTTCGAGTTCGGCGTCCGGATCTGATCCGGTCCTCGTCCGGTCCTTCCGGTCCGCCCGAACGGGCGAATTACGACACACCACGCTGACTCCACGCCCCGCCCATGACCTGCGTCATAGGCGGGGCGTCACGTTGTGTGCCCGCGGAGGTCTTTGGCCCGCACCCCTTCACAGAGCTACTGTCTGGCGCGTTTCCCCGCACCGGGGGAGCGGTCCGTGTCCGCCAGCGGAAGGAGTGCGGCTTCCCGTGGGATCCCGTCGTCGCCTTGCACCGTCCGGGTTCGACCGAGGCGCCAGTGCCGCGGTGTGTGTTCTGTCCGCCGCCGCTGCGGCCCTCGGCGCCCTGCCGGCCACCTCCGCCGTGGCCGCGCCGCACGACGGCGGCCGGGCCGAGGTGGACCGGCTGTATCAGGAGGCCGAGAAGGCGACCGAGGCCTACGACAAGGCCGACGAGCGCGCCGGGCAACTGCACCGGCAGGTGAGCGACGCGCAGGACCGGATCGCCCGGCAGCAGCAGCGCATCAACACCATGCGGGACGCGCTGGGTTCACTCGCCGGCGCCCAGTACCGCTCCGGCGGCATCGACCCCACCGTCGCGCTGCTGTTCTCCGACGACCCGGCCGACTACCTCGACAAGGCCTCCGTCCTCGACCGGATCACCACCCAGCAGGCGGGCGAGCTCAAGGACCTCCAGGAGGCCATGCGCGAACTCGCCCAGGAGCGCACCGAGGCCGCCGGACACCTCGCCGAACTGGAGCGCAGCCGCAAGGCCGTCGCCACCCACAAGAAGACCGTCGAACAGAAACTCGCCAAGGCCCGGCAACTGCTCAACCGGATGCCGCTCGGCGAACGCGCCGCCTTCGACCGGGCCTCCCGCTCCTCCCGCCAGGACATCCCCGACCTCGGCGCCGGCGTCCCCTCCTCGGGCCGCGCCGCAGCCGCGGTGACCGCCGCCCAGTCCGCCCTCGGCAAGCCCTACATCTGGGGCGCGAACGGCCCCGGCGGCTTCGACTGCTCCGGTCTGATGCAGTGGTCGTACGCCCAGGCAGGCGTCCACCTCCCGCGCACCTCGCAGCAGCAGCGCTACGCCGGCCGGCAGATCCCGCTCTCCCAGGCCCAGCCCGGCGACCTGGTCGTCTACCGCTCCGACGCCAGCCATGTCGCGATGTACGTGGGCAACGGCCAGGTGATTCACGCGCCCTACCCCGGCGCACCCGTGCGGTACGACCCGGTCGGGATGATGCCGGTCTCGTCGGTCACGAGGGTCTGAACCCGCGCGAAAGGGTCGTACGATCGGGAAGTGACTGGTCGTAGGCGGGCGTCGCGCTCCGGAGTGCTCGCGCTGTGTCTGCTGTTCGGCTCCCTGGTGGGCTGCGGCGGACAACCGGCGGCGGACAGCGCCAAGGCGGATGTGCAGCGCCTCCTGGACACTCAGGCGACGGCCGTCCTGCACCACGACGGGACGGCGTACGCGCGGACCGGCTCGCGCACGGCGTACGAGAACCTGAGCGCCGTACCGCTGGCGGCCTGGTCCTACCGGCTCACCTCGCTGCACCGCACCGGCGCGACCGCGACCGCCGCCGCCGAACTCGGTTACCGGGTCCGGGGTTACGACACCTCACCGGTCACCGTCGGCCGTACGCTCACGCTTCGCCTCACCGCGGACGGGCAGTGGTACGTCGACTCCGACAAGCCCGCGAAGAAGTCCGGTCAACAGCTCTGGGACCAGGGGAAGGTGAGTGTCCTCAAGGGCGCGCACAGCCTGGTGATGGGGGTCGGGCAGGACGCCGACAGCCTGCGCGACTACCGCTCCCTCGCGGACCACGCCGTACCGGCCGTGTCGGACGCCTGGGGCACCGACTGGACCCGGCACGTCGTCGTGCTCGTTCCCGGTTCCCTGGACGGCATGGCGGGGCTCCTGGGCTCACCGGCGGCCTCCTACCGGGGCATCGCCGCGGTGACCACGGGGGAGGCGGGCGGTTCGGGCCACACGCCCGCGGACCGGATCATCGTCAACCCGGACGCGTACGCCGTCCTCGGCCCGGTCGGCAAGCAGGTCGTGCTGACCCACGAGACGACCCATGTCGCCACCCGGGCCCGCACCACCCCCGCCACCCCCCTCTGGCTCTCGGAGGGCTATGCCGACTGGATCGGCTACCGGGGCACCGGCCGCACCGCGATCCAGGCCGCCCCCGAGCTGTCCCACGCGGTCCAGGACGGCGACCTCCCGACCGCCCTCCCCACCGACAAGGACTTCGGCTTCAGCGACGAGGCCACCGAACTGGCACAGGCCTACGAGGGCGGCTGGCTGGCCTGCCGGATGATCGAGGACCGGTGGGGCGCCGCTCAACTGGGCAGGTTCTACCGGGCTGTTGGCACCCACAAGCAGCGCGCAGGCGCGGTGGAGGACGCTATGAAGAACGTCCTCGGCATCTCACCGGACGACTTCACCGCACAGTGGCGGGACTACCTCAAGGCTCAACTCGCCTGATCCAGTTGGCCGATGGCCTCCGCGAGCCACTCCCGCTCGGCCGCACCCGTCGCCCGCGCGATCCGCAACATCCCCTGCCGGAACAGGTCTTGGGTCTCTTCCGCCCGTACGGGCTCGCCGTCCCGGTAGAAGAAGCTGGCCGGCGTCTTCAGGAAGTCCAGCCGACGGCGCAGCACGGCGGCCTGCTCGTGGGGGTCGGGCAGGTGCCGTAGAAAGGCCAGGACCGTGTTGAAGCGGACGTGGTCCGTGATCTCGGCCTGCTTGGGGTGACGGAGCCGTTCCAGCAGGTCCTCGCGGCCCTTCGCGGTGAGGGACAGCACCCGGCGCGGGGCCGCGCTCGCGCCCTCCTCCGTGCGCTGGTCGAGCTTGCCGGCGGTGACCAGGCGGGTGATCGCCGGGTAGAGCGCGCCGTCGCTGACCGGGCGGACGTGGCCGCTGAGCGCCTTGATGCGTTCCTTCAACTCGTAGCCGTGCAGGGGTTGTTCGGCCAGGAAGCCGAGGATCGACAGTTCCAGCATGTTTCTCCTTGCGGACTCGACGCGACCGATGGTACCTCTTATCGAGCTACCTCGAATAGAGGTAGCTCGTAGTCGGTGCCGAGAGGGTCAGGTGATCGTGAACAGCCACCGCAAGCAGCTCATATCGCTCGCCCATCCCGTCTACCTCTCGCTCCTCGCCTCTGTCGCCGCCGGGATCATCAACACCGTCTGGGTCTCCCGGCTCGGCGGCCCGGCCGTCGCCGCCGTGGCCGTCGCGACCAACACCGAGAACGTGCTGCTGGGCGTCGCCCTCGTCTTCGCCTCCGGTACGACCGTGCTGGTCGCCCACGCGAGGGGAGCGCGCGACCCGGCCGCCGTACGGTCCGCCGTGCGCGGCGGCTGGGCCCTGTGCGCGCTGGTCACACCGGTGGTCGTCACGGCCGGCTTCCTGCTCCGCGAACCCCTGGCCCGCCTCGTCCTCGGCGGCACGGGCCCCGAACTCCCGCTCGCGGTCGCCTACTTCGCGATCTCGCTCCCGGGCATCGCCGTCTTCTAGGTCCAGCAGCTCGTCGACGGCATCCTCAAGGGCGCGGGCGACACCAGGACCCCGATGCGGCTGGCCCTGCTGGCCAACGGCCTGATCCTCGGCTGCGACCCGTTCCTCATCCACCTCTACGGCGTCCGGGGCGCGGCCGCGTCGACCGTGCTGTGCCGGACGGCAGCGCTGGTGGTGGGACTGCGTGCCCTGCGCCGCAACGCCCTGCTGCGCACCAAGGCCACCCCCGCCGAGCCAGTGGCCGCCGCCCTGCGCCGAACACTGACGACCGGGCTGCCCATGTCCGCGGACTTCACCGTCCGGCAGACCGGCACGCTGGCGCTGGTCGCGATCGTGGCACGGCTCGGGGTGACGGCGGTGGCCGCGTACGCCATCGCCTACAAGGTCCTGTACGTGGCGACGATGGCCTTCTACTCCGTACGGCAGGCCGCGGCCATCCACACCGCGCGACTGCGCGGGGCGGGCCGGGACGAGCGCCGGGCGATCGGCCGAGAGGCGCTGCTGGTGTCCGGCGCGGTGGGCGTGACGGCGACCCTGCTGCTCTGTGTCACCGCCCCCTGGATCATGTCCGCCTTCGGCGCCGGCCCCCAAGTCGCCCACGAGGGCACTCTGTTCCTGCGCTGCATCGGCCCCTACCTGCTGCTGATGGCCGGCTTCATCGCGCTGGGCGGGGTTTTCGAGGGGAGCGGGGGAGCGGGGGCGCTGCTACGGGTGACGGTGCTCGGCACGGTGGTCCAACTGCCCTTGGCGTATGGGTTGTTGGGGTTCGGGTTGGTCGGGGTGTGTCTGGCGTTGGCGGGCGCGATGGGGGTGCAGTGTGCGGTGGTGGCCGTGCTGTTCTGGCGGCGGGCTCGGTGCCGGGAGGGTGTTGAGGTTGGCTTTGGGCGGGTTGCTTGAGTGGGGAGGGGTGGGGCGTCTGGCCAGGTGATCGAGGTTCGCCGGAGTTCGCCGTGGTCCGACTTGGCGCTGGCGCTGGCGCTGGCGCTCGCGATGCGGGTGCAGTGCGCTGTCGTCGCCCTCCTGTTTCCGGGGCCCGGCCTCAGGATGACGCCGAAGTCGCCTTCGAGCGCGTCGCCTGACTCGGTAGTGGTGGTACATCCGCCCAGGTGACCGATGCCCGCCACAGTTCGCGTGCCGCTGTGATGGCCGCGGCGATCAGCAGGCCGTTGCGGAGGAGCAGGAGGGTGATGCCCGTGCCGTCGCTGGTGACCACGTGGGCGAACCAGATGGGGAATTCCAGGACCGTGACGAAGGCGGCCGCCAGGACCAGGCCGACCGGGAGTTTCATGCGGCTGGCCCGGAAGCAGGAGCAGACCGCGGCGAGGCCGATCAGCCAGACGATGTACTGGGGGCTGATCACCCGGCTGGTGACCGTGAACAGCAGGACCGCCACGAAGGCCGCGTCCGCGAGGGTGTGAGGGAGGAAGCGGGCCGCCGTCAGGCGCCAGAGCATCAGCCAGCCGAAGGCGATCGCGGTGAGGCCCAGGGCCGCCGTGCTGACCCAGTTGACGTAGGGGCCGACGAACTCCACCGAGCCGTAGTTCAGGAGCACTTGGCCCTGCCAGCCGAAGTGCCGGGCCACGTGGAAGGCCAGGGAGCCCAGTGACTCCACCTCCGTGCCCCGCTCGCGCTGGAAGGTCAGGAACGTGAACGCGCCCGGCATCGACACCGCGAAGAGGGACGCGATCACCACCACGGTCACCGCCGCCGCGCCCCACGCCCGGCGCTTGACCGCGCCCAGCAGAAGCAGCGCAGGCCAGACCTTCAGCAGCGCCCCGAAGCCGACGAGGGCGCCCATCACCCGGGGACGGCGGGCCCCCGCGAGCAGCGCGGCCACGGCGACCGCGGTCACCATCACGTCGTAGCGCGCGTACGCGGTCGGGCCGAGGAGCGGTACGCCCGCCACCCACACCCACGCGCCGCGCAGGGTGCGGCCGGGGCGCAGGCCCGTGTACACGAGCAGGGTCACGACGGTCAGGTCGGCGAGGAAGGCGAGGACGAAGAACGCCGAGGCGTAGTCCAGGAAGCCCAGGAGGGAGGGGGCGAGGATCGGGAGGGCGGCGGCGGGCGGGTACTGCCAGGTGACGTCGTCCAGCGGGAAGCCGCCGTGCCGCAGCGTCTCGAACCAGCCCTGGTAGATCACCGACACGTCGCTGGTGACGTCCGGCCCCGGGAACACGAGCACCTTGAAGACGAACAGCAGCAGCACCACCCTGCTCAGCCCCCAGGCCCCCAGCAGCGCCGCCAGCCGCCGTCTCGCGCCCGCAATCTCCACGTCAGCCCCTGTTCCGCGCCGGATGCCGCATATGAGGGCCACATGATCTCCCGAAGGACTGTGCGAGAGCCATGAAGCACGGCCGTGCCGACCTGTGAGTCCACCCCGGGTAAGGTCTGCCGCGTGCGCAAGACCCTGATCGTGACCAATGACTTCCCGCCCCGGCCCGGTGGCATCCAGGCTTTTCTGCACAACATGGCCCTACGGCTCGAACCCGAGCGGCTCGTCGTCTACGCCTCGACCTGGAAGCGCGGCCGGGAGGGCGCCGAGGCGACCGCCGCCTTCGACGCCGAGCAGCCCTTCACCGTCGTACGGGATGACACGACCATGCTGCTGCCGACGCCCGCGGCGACCCGCACGGCCGTCGGACTGCTGCGGGAACACGGATGTACGGCGGTGTGGTTCGGGGCGGCCGCGCCGCTCGGGCTGATGGCGCCCGCGCTGCGGAAGGCCGGTGCCGAGCGGCTGGTCGCCACCACGCACGGGCACGAGGCCGGGTGGGCGCAGTTGCCCGCCTCGCGTCAACTGCTGGGCAGGATCGGGGAGTCGACGGACACGATCACCTATCTCGGGGAGTACACGCGCTCGCGGATCGCCGCCGCGCTGAGCCCGCAGGCCGCCGCGCGGATGGTCCAACTGCCGCCCGGCGTCGACGAGAAGGTCTTCCACCCGGGGTCCGGCGGTGACGAGGTCCGGGCACGGCTCGGGCTGAGCGACCGGCCCGTGGTCGTGTGCGTCTCGCGGCTCGTGCCGCGCAAGGGGCAGGACACGCTGATCCTCGCCATGCCGCGCATCCTGGTCCGGCAGCCCGACGCCGTCCTGCTGATCGTGGGCGGCGGACCGTACGAGAAGGACCTGCGCCGGCTCGTGCGGGAGACCGGCGTGAGCGACTCCGTGCGCTTCACGGGTTCCGTGCCCTGGGCCGAACTGCCCGCGCACTACGGCGCCGGTGACGTCTTCGCGATGCCCTGCCGCACCCGGCGCGGCGGACTCGACGTGGAGGGACTCGGCATCGTCTACCTGGAGGCGTCCGCCACCGGCCTGCCCGTCGTCGCCGGTGACTCCGGCGGCGCGCCCGACGCGGTGCTCGACGGCGAGACCGGCTGGGTCGTCCGGGGCGGTTCCCCGGAGGAGGCCGCCGACCGGATCGTCGCGCTGCTCGACGACCCGGAGCTGCGGCGGAACATGGGCGAGCGGGGGCGCCGCTGGGTCGAGGAGCGGTGGCGCTGGGACCTCCTCGCCGAGCGGCTGAAGGCCCTGCTGTAAAGGGCTCCGCCGGAGCTTCCGCCGAAGGACCGAACCAAAGTGACCGGTACTCGGCAGTACCTCTAGGCGGAACCGAATAATCCGCACATGCTGCGCACATGACAGTAAAACTGACGCAGCATCAGCTGACGAGACGTCAAATACTGGGCATGGTCGCCCTCCAGACCGCCGCTGCGGCCGGTCTCACCCGTATCGGTCTCCAGTCCGCGCAGGCCGCCGAACCCGCGGCCGTCGAATCCGCCCCCGCGATCGTCGTCGGCTCCGGCTACGGCGGGGCGGTCGCCGCCCTCCGGCTCGGCCAGGCCGGCATCACCACCCTCGTCCTGGAGATGGGCAAGCTCTGGAACACGCCCGGCTCCGACGGCAAGGTCTTCTGCTCGACCGCCGCCCCGGACCAGAGATCCATGTGGTTCAAGACCCGCACCGAGGCCCCGCTCGCCACCTTCCTGTGGCTGGACGTCGTCAACAAGGACATCGGCCTCTACCCCGGCGTCCTGGACCGCGTGCACTACGACAACATGTCCGTCTACGTCGGCCGGGGCGTGGGAGGAGGATCGCTGGTCAACGGCGGGATGGCGGTCACTCCGCTCCAGTCGTACTTCGCCGAGCAGTTCCCCGGCGTGGACGCCGCCCAGATGTACGGCACGTACTTCCCGCGCGCCCGCACCATGCTCGGCGTCAACACCATCGACCCGACCTGGTTCGAGTCGACCGAGTGGTACCAGTTCACCCGTACGTCGAGGAAGGCCGCCGCCAACACCGGCCTGAAGACCACCTTCGTGCCCAACGTCTACGACTTCGGCTACATGCAGAAGGAAGCGGCCGGCACCGCCACCAAGTCCGCGCTCGCACAGGAGGTCATCTACGGCAACAACTACGGCAAGAAGAGCCTCGACAAGACCTATCTCGCCGCCGCGCTCGGCACCGGCAAGGTCACCATCCACACCCTGGAGAAGGTCAAGGCGGTCACGCGGGCGAGCGACGGGTCGTACGTCCTGAGTGTCGACCGGATCGACAACACCGGCGCGGTTGTCGAGACCAAGCAGTACACCTGCACCTATCTGTTCCTCGGCGGCGGCAGCCTCGGCACCACCGAACTCCTCGTCCGCGCCCGGGACACGGGCACCCTGCCCGCGCTCAACTCCTCGGTCGGGGCGGGCTGGGGGCCCAACGGCAACACCATGCTGGGCCGCGCCAACCACATCTGGGACACCACCGGCGCCAACCAGGCGACCATGCCGGTCATGGGCATCGACGACTGGGCCAACACCGACAACCCGGTCTTCGCGGAGATCGCCCCGCTGCCCATCGGGTTCGAGACCTGGGTGAGCCTCTATCTGGCGATCACCAAGAACCCCCAACGGGCGTCCTTCACCTACGACTCGGCGAGCGGCACGGTGAAGCTGGGCTGGACCGCGGCCCAGAGCGCGGTCTCGGTCGCCATGGCCAAGAAGCTGTTCGACCGGATCAACTCGGCGAACGTGACGGTCTACCGGTCCGACCTGTTCGGATCGAGCGGCAAGGTGTTCGCGGACGACTTCTGCTACCACCCGCTCGGCGGCTGCGTGTTGGGCAACGCGACCGACAACTACGGCCGGGTGAAGGGGTATTCGAAGCTGTACATCACGGACGGTTCGCTGGTGCCCGGCAACATCGGCGTGAACCCGTTCGTCACCATCACCGCGCTCGCCGAGCGCACGCTGGAACGGGTCCTCGCCGAGGACTTCTGAGCACCGGGCAGAAACCCAACTACCCGTCTACTTCTGGTAGATGGCCTCGATCTCGTCCGCGTAGTCCTTGGCCACCACATTGCGCTTGAGCTTCAGCGACGGCGTCAGATGGCCCGACTCCTCCGTGAACTGGGAGGACAGAATGCGGAACTTCCGCACCGATTCCGCCTTCGACACCGCGGCGTTGCCGTCGTCGACCGCGTCCTGGATCGCCTGCACCAGGTCCGGATCGTCACGCAGCGACGCCGCGGTGGAACCCGCCGGCTTGCCGTGCTCGTCCGCCCAGCGGCCCAGGAACTCGTCGTCGATGGTGACCAGCGCGCCCACGAAGGGCCGCCCGTCGCCGACGACCATGCACTCCGCGACCAGCGCGTGCGCGCGGATCCGGTCCTCGATCACGGCCGGGGCGACGTTCTTTCCGCCCGCGGTGACGATGATCTCCTTCTTGCGGCCGGTGATCCTGAGGTAGCCGTCCTCGTCGAGGGTGCCGATGTCCCCGGTGTGGAACCAGCCGTCGGCCAGCGCCTCGGCCGTGGCGGCCTCGTTGTTCCAGTAGCCCTTGAACAGGTGCTCGCCGTGCAGCAGCACCTCGCCGTCGTCCGCGATGCGCACCACCGAACCGGGCAGCGGCTGACCGACCGTGCCGATCTTCGTCCGGTCCCAGGGGTTGAACGCGGTGGCGGCACAGGACTCGGTCAGGCCGTAGCCCTCGAGGACCGTGAAGCCGATACCGCGGAAGAAGTGACCGAGCCGCTCGCCCAGCGGGGCGCCGCCGGAGATCGCGTACTCGCCCCGGCCGCCGAGCACCGCGCGCAGCTTGCTGTAGACGAGCTTGTCGAACGTTCTGTACTTGATCTTCAGGCCGAGCGACGGACCCGAGGGGGTGTCCAGCGCGCGGCTGTAGGTGATCGCGGTGTCCGCGGCCTTGTCGAAGATCTTGCCCTTGCCGTCCGCCTGCGCCTTGGCGCGCGCCGAGTTGTAGACCTTCTCGAAGACGCGCGGCACACCGAGGATCAACGTCGGCCGGAACGAGGCCAGTTCGTCGGTGAGGTTCTTGATGTCCGGGACCAGGCCCAGCTTGATCGGCGCCATCATCGGGGCGATCTGCACCAGCCGCCCGAAGACGTGCGCCAGCGGCAGGAACAGCAGCACCGAGCACTCGCCGGTGCGGAACAGCGGGCGCAGCCGCTCCACGATGTTGCCGCACTCCGCGAAGAAGCTGCGGTGGGTGAGCACACAGCCCTTGGGGCGGCCCGTCGTACCGGAGGTGTAGACGATGGTCGCCGGGTCGTCGGCCTTCGCCAGCGAGCTGCGCTCCTCGACCGTGGCGTCGGTGACGTCCTTGCCAGCGCGGCCCAGCTCGTCGATCGCGCCGGCGTCGATCTGCCAGACATGCTTGAGCGCGGGCAGGTGCTCACGCACCGACTCGACGGCGGCGGCGTGCCCGTCCTGCTCCACGACCACGGCGGTGGCGCCCGAGTCGCTCAGGATCCACTGCACCTGCTCCGCGGAGCTGGTCTCGTACACCGGCACGGTGATCGCGCCCGCACACCAGATCGCGAAGTCGAGC
The DNA here is from genome assembly GCF_040605995.1 of Streptomyces sp. NPDC005492. Taxonomy (NCBI): domain Bacteria; kingdom Bacillati; phylum Actinomycetota; class Actinomycetes; order Kitasatosporales; family Streptomycetaceae; genus Streptomyces; species Streptomyces sp. NPDC005492. The sequence goes on along the minus strand of NZ_JBEXDX010000051.1, from coordinate 34,892 downwards.
AGCGTCCACTCGTACCGCGTGCGGGACATCAGGCCGACCCGGTCGCCGGGCTGGACGCCGGAGGCGATGAGCCCCTTGGCGGCGGCGTGCACCTCGGCGAGGAAGACCGTGGCGGTCACGTCCTGCCAGCCGCCGTTCGCCTTGCGGGCGATGACGGCGACATCTGGGTGCTGCGCGGCGTTTCTGCGGACGATGTCGGTCAGATTGCCGTCCGCAGGGACCTCGTACAAAGCCGGAAGGCTGAACTCGCGCAAGACTGCTGCTCCTCATAGGGCGCCGGCGCCACGACGTTGTGTGATGCGACGGTCCGGTCCAAGGCTCGGGCAGGTGCGTCAGGAATCAGTGGTTGAAATCCTGAGCACGACTGGACTGCCCGGACGTTACCCGCCGGTATGGCCTCTACGACAGGGGGTCCCGGTGAGATGTTCGCTGCGTCACACAGATTGGTGTTTCCTCGCGCACAGTAGTCCACGCCTTTCTTGACTGGCCAGTAACCGCGAGCTCGGCCGCCACTGTTCACGTTTGCCGCACACGCCTACCCTTGATCGCCATGGCACCCACACCATCCGGCAACTCCAGGACGCGCGTACATGTGGTCAGCGATGTGCACGGCAACGCCCGTGACCTGGCCAGATCCGGTGAGGGTGCCGACGCCCTGATCTGTCTGGGCGACCTGGTCCTCTTCCTCGACTACGCCGACCACACGCGCGGCATCTTCCCCGACCTGTTCGGCGAGGAGAACGCCGACCAACTGGTCGAGCTGCGCACCGCCCGCCGCTTCGAGGAGGCCCGCGAACTCGGCGCCCGCCTCTGGAGCGCGGTCGGCGGGGATCGCGCGGCCCTGATCGAGAAGGCGGTGCGCAAGCAGTACGCGGAGATGTTCGCCGCCTTCCCCACCCCGACGTACGCCACCTACGGCAATGTCGACATGCCGACCCTGTGGTCCGAGTACGCCGGACCCGGCACCACCGTGCTCGACGGCGAGCGGATCGAGATCGGCGGCTGGACCTTCGGCTTCGTCGGCGGCGGCCTGCGCACCCCGATGCGCACGCCGTACGAGATCGGCGACGAGGAGTACGCCGCGAAGATCGAGGCCCTCGGCGAGGTCGACGTCCTGTGCACCCACATTCCGCCCGAGGTCCCCGAGTTGGTCTACGACACCGTCGCGCGCCGCTTCGAGCGCGGCAGCCGGGCCCTTCTGGACGCCATCCGTCGCACCCGGCCCCGCTATTCACTCTTCGGACACGTCCACCAGCCGCTCGTACGGAGGATGCGGATCGGGGCGACCGAGTGCGTGAACGTCGGGCACTTCGCGGGGAGCGGCAAGCCCTGGGCGCTGGAATGGTGACCGCCCCCTGATGTCCGCAGGTAGGGGGTGAAGTGGGGCGGTCGACCGCGCGGTAGCCTTCACGCGGCACACACGTGTGCACGGCGACGTCCTACCGGCCCGCATCTGGAGGAGCCACAGCGATGGCGGAACACACCAGCTCGTCCATCACGATCGAGGCGGCACCGGCCGACGTCATGGAGGTGATCGCCGACTTCGCCCGCTACCCGGACTGGACCGGCGAGGTGAAGGAGGCGGACGTCCTCAAGACCGACGAGCGGGGCCGCGCCGAACAGGTCCGGCTCGTCATGGACGCCGGCGCGATCAAGGACGACCAGGTCCTCGCCTACACCTGGACCGGCGACAACGAGGTCTCCTGGACCCTCGTCAAGTCCCAGATGCTGCGCTCCCTGGACGGCTCCTACCTCCTCAAGCCCACCGCCGCGGGCACCACCGAGGTCACCTACCTCCTGACGGTGGACGTCAAGATCCCCATGCTGGGCATGATCAAGCGCAAGGCCGAGAAGGTCATCATCGACCGCGCGCTGGCCGGACTGAAGAAGCGCGTGGAGTCGGGCGACCAGGCGGCGGAGTCGGGCGGGAAGTAGCCCGTCCGGCCCGCACCGCGCGGCCGGGTAGCGTTGACACTTATGCGCACTCTCCTGATCACGGGCCCCGGCGGCAGCGGTCGTAGCACGATCGCCGCCGCCACCGCCCTGGCCGCCGCGCGGGAAGGGACCCGGACCCTCGTCCTCGGTGCCGACCGCGCGGACACCCTCGGCGCCGCCCTGGGCGTGGTGACGGGAGCGGCGCCCGTGGAGGCCGCCGAGCACCTCACCGCCTGGCGGCCCGACGCCACCGAGTCCTTCCGCGCCGACCTCACCGCCTTCCAGGAACGCGCGGCCTCGGCCCTCGAACTCCTCGGCGCCGCCCGCCTCGACGCCGAAGAACTCACCCCCCTCCCCGGCGCCGAGGAACTCGCCCTCCTGCGCGCCCTGCGCGACGCGGCCCTCTCGGACGTCTACGACCTGCTCGTCGTAGACCTCCCGCCCACCCCGCACGCGCTCGCCCTCCTCGCCCTCCCCGAGGAACTCCGCCGCTATCTGCGCCGCCTCCTGCCCGCCGAGCGGCAGGCCGCCCGCGCCCTGCGCCCGGTCCTCGGCCGCCTCGCCGGCGTCCCGATGCCCTCCGAGTGGCTCTACGACACGGCAGGCCGCTGGGATGTCGAACTGGCCGCCGTGCAAGCCGTCCTCGCCGACCGGAACACCGCCGTACGCCTGGTCGCCGAGCCCGGACCGGCCGGCGCCGACGCCGTCCGCGCGGCCGGCCTCGCCCTCGCGCTGCGCGGACTGCGCCCCGACCTGCTGGTCGCCAACCGGGTGCTGCCCGACTCCGCCGAGGACCCCTGGCTCGCCGGCCCGGTCGCCCAGCAGGGCAAGACCCTGGACGAGTGGCAGGGCACGTACGACGTCCGGCCCGTCCGCCACCTCGGCCACGACCCGCGCGGCACCGACGACCTCGCCGCGCTCGCCGTGCCCGGTGCCGGTGCGACCGGCTCCACCGTCGAGTGGCCCGTCGCCGACCGGCTCGCCGAGGACGGTGTGCTGGTCTGGCACATCCCGCTGCCCGGCGCGATACGCGACGAGCTGGACCTCGTCCGCCGCGGCGACGAACTCGTCGTCGCCGTCGGCCAGTTCCGCCGGATCGTGCCGCTCCCGTCGGCCCTGCGTCGCTGCACCGTGGCCGGCGCCGCCCTGCGCGAGGGCGAACTGCGCATCCGCTTCACCCCCGACCCCGGGCTGTGGCCGCAGGGAAGGTGACCGCGCCGGCATTTCTGGGCGCGGAGACGGTGAAGCACCTACGCCCGTTCGGGTAACGTCGTAGAGACGAACCGTAGTCAGGAGTCCGTCATGAGCGAAGAGCTCCCCCCGTCCGACGCCGGCCAGGAAGAGGCGCTCGACGAGGTACGGGCGACCGACGCCGACGCGTGGGCGACGGCGGCCGCTGAAGACCTCGCGGCGGAGAAGGCCCGCCGCCGCACCCAGTACGGCCCGCCCCCGGGCTCGGCCGCCGAGGAACTGCGCAAGCTCGTCGACACCGTCGCGGACAAGCTGTCCGGCCTCCAGTCCCCGCTGCTCGGCCAGGTCGCGGGACCGGCCGCCCAACAGGTGGTCAAGCAGGTCGTCCAGCAGGCCAAGGCCGCCGTCGAGCCCGTCATCGAACGCAACCCGGACGTCTTCGACCACCTCGCGGCCGCGGGCAACGAACTCCTCGCCGCATACCGCTCCGCCGTCCAGGCCCAGGAACAACGCTGGACGGCCCGCGACAGCGAGCTGAAGAAGCTGCGCGACCCCGGTGACGACTCCGGCCCGGGTGAGCGCATCGACCTGGACTAGAGGGCCTGAGGGCCTGCCGCCGGATTCGCGTCTGCCCGGCGGGGCCTGGCACGCGCATCTGCGGCGTTGTCGTCGGTCGCCGACGCTCCGCGTCGACTCCCTCCTCCGCCTTGCAGCTGCACGCACCAGGCCCCGCCGGGCCCGCCCTACGGGCGAACGACGCGAATCCGACGGCAGGCCCTCGGGTACGGTGGGCCGTAGCGGGGCTCGACCGAAACTGAGGGATTCATGGGACTCACCATCGGCGTCGATATCGGCGGCACGAAGATCGCGGCCGGCGTGGTCGACGAGGAAGGCAACATCCTCTCGACCCACCAGGTGCCGACCCCGGGCACACCCGAGGGCATCGTGGACGCCATCGCCGCCGCCGTCGACGGAGCGCGCGCCGGTCACGAGATCGTCGGCGTGGGCATCGGTGCGGCCGGGTACGTCAACCGCCAGCGGTCCACGGTCTACTTCGCGCCGAACATCGACTGGCGCCAGGAGCCGCTGAAGGAGAAGGTCGAGGCCCGCGTGGGCCTCCCCGTCGTCGTGGAGAACGACGCGAACGCCGCGGCCTGGGGCGAATACAAGTTCGGCGCCGGCAAGGGCCACCGCAACGTCATCTGCATCACGCTCGGCACCGGCCTCGGCGGCGGCATCATCATCGGCAACAAGCTGCGCCGCGGGCACTTCGGGGTGGCCGCCGAGTTCGGCCACATCCGCATGGTCCCGGACGGCCTGCTGTGCGGCTGCGGTTCGCAGGGCTGCTGGGAGCAGTACGCGTCGGGGCGCGCGCTCGTGCGCTATGCCAAGCAGCGCGCCAACGCCACCCCCGAGGCCGCCGAGGTCCTGCTGTCCCTCGGCGACGGCAGCCCCGACGGCATCGAGGGCAAGCACATCTCCATGGCCGCCCGGCAGGGCGACCCGGTGGCCGTCGACTCCTACCGCGAGCTGGCCCGCTGGGCCGGCGCCGGCCTCGCCGACCTGGCCTCCCTCTTCGACCCCTCCGCGTTCATCGTCGGCGGCGGCCTCTCGGACGAGGGCGAGCTGGTCCTCGACCCGATCCGCAAGTCCTACAAGCGCTGGCTGGTCGGCGGCAACTGGCGCCCGGTCGCCGACGTGATCGCCGCGCAACTGGGCAACAAGGCGGGCATGGTCGGCGCGGCCGACCTGGCGCGGGAGCCCGACCCGATCATGTAGTGCCCTGAACCCGAGTCTCAGGTGATGAGCCCGCCGCGCCCCTCTCTCAGGCCGGCGGGCTTCGTCGTATCTTGATCCGCATGGCGACTTCGACCCCGCTGCTCCCCAACTCCCGCACCGAACCCGACGGTTCCGCCGTCGTCCGCGTCCTGAGCTACAACATCCGCTCGATGCGCGACGACACCGACGCCCTGGCCCGGGTGATCAGGGCCTGCGCCCCGGACCTCGTCCTCGTCCAGGAAGCCCCCCGGTTCTTCCGCTGGCGCAAGAAGCTCGCCCGGCTGGCCTCCGCGACCGACCTCGTCGTCCTCGGCGGCGGAGGCACCTCGGCCGGCCCCGCCCTGCTCTGCTCGCTGCGGGCCACGGTCGAGCGCACCGAGGACGTGCTCCTCCCGCTGACACCCGGTGAACACCGGCGCGGCTTCGCGACCGCCGTCGTACGGTTCGGGGGCGTCCGGCTCGGTGTGCTGAGCTGCCATCTCAGCCTGCGCCAGGACGAGCGCTACGAGCAGGGCGGCATGCTCCTCGACCGGCTGGCCGGCATGGGCGTGGACCACACCATCGCGGGCGGCGACCTCAACGACCGCCCCGGCGGCCGGACCTTCGGGCGGCTGGCCGAGGACCTCCAGGACTGCTGGGCCACCGCGCCCTGGGGCGCCGAGTACACCTGGACCCCCGGCAACCCCTTCCAGCGCATCGACGCGATCTTCGCCTCGAAGGGCATCGAGGTGCTCGGCTGCGGGGTCCCGCTCGGGCTGCCCGGGATCACGGAGACAGACGTGAGGGCGGCCACGGACCACTTCCCGGTCCTCGCCGCCCTCAGAATCCCAGCGCGGTAGACGGCTAGACGACGGCTCCGCGTCCGGGGTCGTCGCCCTCGTCCTCGTCGGTCCGCATGCGCATCACCAGCGTGCCGAAGCCGCCCAGAAAGCCGCCGACGCCGATGGTCGTCAGCCACCAGGTCATGTCCCAGCCGAGCAGCACCGCCAGCAGCAGGAGGATCGGGCCGCCGATCACCCCCAGCCAGGCGAACTTGGCCGTGGTGTCCGCGGCCGGCAACGGGGGCGGCTCCGGCGGCACGAAGTGGCCCTCGTCGTCCTCGTCGAAGTCCTCCTCGGAGGAGTCCGGCGCGGTGTAGTCACGGGGGCCGCCGACACCGGGCGCGAAGGAGACCGAGCTGCCCAGCGGCTTGGCGGGCGGCTCCTCCTCCGTGCCCTTGTCCTTGGCCTCGGCCTTGTCCTGCTTCTCGGCCTCGGGCTTGGGCTGCTCGTCGTTCTTCTCGGGATCGAGCAGCGCCAGGTCCTCGATCGACTTGAACGGCTTGACGCCCGGCGGATCCTTGGGCTCCTCGCCATATCCGGCGACGATCGCGGCCCACGCGGCCTCCTCGTCGAACGGGACGCCCTGCTCGTCCGGTTCGAGGCCCTCGCGGTCGGAGTCGTGCTCAGCCACCTGTGGCCGTCCCTTCCTGCTCGCTCACCCGGCCCGTGTCGGACGCCTGCTTGCCGACACTGGGTGCGAGCCGGCCGATGAACCCGAAGCTCTCCTCGAAAATCCGGTCCGCGTCGTGGTCCAACGTCGCGACGTGGTAGCTCTGTTCCAGCAGGATCTCCGTCACATCGGCGGAGGAAACCCGGCTGAGGACACGGGCCGAGTCGGCCGGCGGAACCACATGGTCCTGGGGGCTGCGCAGCAGCAGGAGCGGCTGGGTGACCTGCGGAAGCTCACGGTCGACCAGTCGGAAGAAATTGCGCAGGGCGTGCGCGGCGTGCAGCGGCACCTTGGCGTACCCGAGCTCCTCGCCGCCCTCCTTCGCGATGTCGCTGGCGATGCCGGGTGCCGTACGCACGAAGTGGCGGGCCACCGGAAGGGCGTACGCGGCGAGGCCGTGCACCTTGATACCCGGGTTGACGACCACGACGCCACTGATCTCGTCGCCGTGCTTCGCGGCCAGCCGCAGGGCCAGCGCGCCGCCCATGGACAGGCCCGCGACGAAGACCTGCGAGCAGCGCTCGCGCAGGGTGCGCAGCTCGCGGTCCACCTCCGCGTACCAGTCCTGCCAGCCGGTGAGCTGCATGTCCTCCCAGCGGGTGCCGTGCCCGGGCAGCAGCGGCAGGGACACGGTGAGGCCGCGCTCGGCCAGATACTGGGCCCAGGGGCGCAGCGACTGCGGGGAACCGGTGAAGCCGTGGCAGAGGAGAACTCCGACCTCCCCGCCCTCGTGGCGGTACGGCTCGGCTCCGGGGAGGACCGGCACCTTCGGTCTCCTGTTCATGAGAGGGGCGTGTTCATGAGAAGCGTGGTCGTGCGAGGGGTGTGGACAAGTCCAGGTGCGGTTAACCGTACGCGACCGCACTGACACCGACCAGGGTCGTCGGGTCCTTTGACGGTGCTCCGGGTTAAGGTCTGATCGACGGACACGGGAGGCACTGGGTTGTTGTACGGCACGATGAAGGTCGCCATCGGGGGACCGCTCAAGGTCGCCTTCCGGCCCTGGGTGGAGGGCCTTGAGAACATTCCGGCCGAGGGCGCCGCGATCCTGGCGAGCAATCACCTCTCGTTCTCGGACTCGTTCTTCCTGCCCGCGGTCCTCGACCGCAAGGTGACCTTCATCGCGAAGGCCGAGTACTTCACGACGCCCGGGGTGAAGGGCAAGCTGACCGCCGCGTTCTTCAAGGGCGCCGGCCAGCTCCCCGTGGACCGATCCGGTGCGCGCGGGGCCGGCGAGGCCGCGATCAAGGCCGGGCTCGACGTCCTGGAGCGCGGTGAACTGTTCGGTATCTATCCGGAGGGCACGCGCTCCCCGGACGGCCGCCTCTACCGCGGCAAGCCGGGTGGCCTCGCGCGTGTGGCGCTCGCCTCCGGGGCGCCGGTCATCCCGGTCGCGATGATCGACACGGAGAAGATCCAGCCGCCCGGCAAGGTCATGCCGAAGCTGATGCGCCCGGGTATCCGGATCGGCGAGCCGCTCGACTTCAGCCGGTACAGCGGCATGGAGCACGACCGTTTCGTCCTCCGCGCGGTGACCGACGAGGTCATGTACGAGATCATGAAGCTCTCCGGCCAGGAGTACGTCGACATCTACGCGACGGCCGCCAAGCGGCGGATCGCGGACGCGGCGAAGGCGGAGAAGGAAGCGGACAAGGCGGCCAAGGCCGCGCTCGCACAAGCGGAGAAGGAACAGACCAGTCCCTAGGTGGGGCGGTCTGTGTCGGGGGTGGGGGAGTTGGCAGCCAAGCGCGTACGCGTCGTCAGGATGTCCGTCGAGCAGCCGTTGTGGCGTGCGCTGAGCGGGTACCGCGTACTGACCATGCTGTACGCGGTCGGGCTGTTCGCCTCCGCCTACGACGAGTTCGACCGTCCGGGCATCGCCATCGCCTTCTACGTCGTCCTGTTCGTCTGGACGCTGGCCACCCTGCCCCGGGTGCAGAGCGCGGTCGCCTGCACCAAGCGCTTCCTCGCCGCCGACCTCGCGATCGCGCTGATCGGCATCGTCCTCACCCCGGTCGCGGCCGACGACCACCACATCCAGAGCGGCGGCCCCACCCTGCCGTCGATATGGACCGCCGGCTCGGTCCTCGCCTATGCCATCAAGGGCGGCTGGCGCTGGGCCGCGTTCGCCTCCACACCGGTCGCCGTCGCCAACCTGGTCGAGCGCGGCTCCCCGGCCCGCGACACCGTCCACAACGTGGTCCTCGTCTGGGTCGCCTCCATCGCCATCGGCTACGTCGTGGAGGTCGCCCGCGCCTCCGAGCGCACCCTCGCCCGCGCCCTGGAGATCGAGGCCGCCACCCGGGAGCGGGAGCGGCTGGCCCGGGACATCCACGACGGTGTCCTCCAGGTGCTGGCCATGGTGCAGCGGCGAGGTGCCGTGCTCGGCGGCGAGGCGGGCGAGCTGGGCCGGATGGCGGGTGAGCAGGAGGTCGCCCTGCGCACCCTGGTGTCCGGCGGTCTGGTGCCGCCGTCCCGGGTGTCGCTGGACGCGGCGGAGGGTGCGGTCGTGAGAGCCGTGGAAGAAGAACCCGATGACGACGACGGCCTGGTCGACCTGCGCACGCTACTCGCCCCGTACGCCGCCGCGAAGGTGAGTTTCGCCGAGCCCGGCGCCCCGGTGCCGCTGCCCGTGCCCGCCGCGAAGGAACTGGCCGCGGCCGTCGGTGCCGCCCTGGACAATGTGCGCAGGCACGCCGGTGCGGACGCCCGTGCCTGGATCCTGGTCGAGGACGAGCCCGGGGAGGTCGTCGTGACCGTACGGGACGACGGACCAGGCATCCCCGAGGGGCGGCTCGCGCAGGCCGAGGGGGAGGGGCGGCTCGGGGTCGCCCTGTCGATCCGGGGCCGGCTGCGGGACCTCGGCGGCAGCGCCGAGCTGGTGTCGATTCCCGGGCAGGGCACGGAAGTTGAGCTGAAGGTACCGAAGGCGCGGGGGAGGGCGGGAACACGATGAGTGAGCAGCGGGACCCGATCAGGGTCATGGTGGTCGACGACCATCCGATGTGGCGTGACGCCGTCGCCCGGGACCTCGCCGAATCCGGCTTCGACGTGGTCGCCACCGCCGGGGACGGCGAGCAGGCGGTACGCCGTGCCAGGGCCGCCGCCCCCGACGTCCTCGTCCTCGACCTGAACCTGCCGGCGCTGCCCGGCGTCCAGGTCTGCAAGGAACTGGTCGGCGCCAACCCGGCGTTGCGGGTCCTGGTCCTCTCCGCGAGCGGTGAGCACGCCGACGTACTGGAGGCGGTGAAGTCGGGCGCGACCGGCTATCTGCTCAAGTCGGCTTCCACGGAAGAGCTGTTGGACGCGGTGCGCCGTACGGCGGTCGGCGACCCGGTGTTCACCCCCGGGCTCGCCGGACTGGTCCTCGGCGAGTACCGGCGCCTCGCCTCCGACCCGGCACCGGCCGCCGACGGCGACGAGCCCAAGGCGCCCCAACTCACCGACCGGGAGACCGAGGTGCTGCGCCTGGTCGCCAAGGGCCTGAGCTACAAGCAGATCGCCGAACGCCTGGTCATCTCGCACCGCACGGTCCAGAACCACGTCCAGAACACCCTGGGCAAGCTCCAGTTGCACAACCGGGTGGAGCTGGTCCGGTACGCGATAGAGCGCGGCCTCGACGACGCGTAGGCCGACCGCTAGATCAACTACCGGACAATTCAACGGAATTGATGGGGGAATTGACCTTCCCGCCCATCCCTCTGTGACCTGGATCACCATTAGCGTGGCTGTCACAGGGAACTGCGGCGAAGGGATATTTCCATGCGCGTAGGAGTACTGACCGGAGGCGGCGACTGCCCCGGACTCAACGCCGTCATCCGGGGCATCGTCCGCAAGGGCGTGCAGGAGTACGGCTACGACTTCGTCGGCTACCGGGACGGCTGGCGAGGTCCGCTCGAAGGCGCCACCGTCCGTCTCGACATCCCCGCGGTGCGCGGCATCCTGCCCCGCGGCGGCACCATCCTCGGCTCCTCGCGGACGAACCCCCTGAAACAGGAGGACGGCATCCGCCGTATCAAGGACAACCTCGCCGCGCAGGAGGTCGACGCGCTCATCGTGATCGGCGGCGAGGACACCCTCGGCGTGGCCGGGCGGCTCTCGGACGAGTACGGGGTGCCGTGCGTCGGCGTACCGAAGACCATCGACAACGACCTGTCCGCCACCGACTACACCTTCGGCTTCGACACCGCCGTGGGTATCGCCACCGAGGCGATCGACCGGCTGCACACCACCGCCGAGTCGCACATGCGGGTCCTGGTCTGCGAGGTAATGGGCCGGCACGCGGGCTGGATCGCCATCCACTCCGGGCTCGCGGGCGGCGCCAACGTCATCCTCATCCCCGAGCAGCGCTTCGACGTCGAGCAGGTCTGCGGCTGGATCACCTCCCGCTTCAAGGCGTCGTACGCGCCGATCGTCGTCGTCGCGGAGGGCGCCATGCCCAAGGACGGGGACGTCGTGCTGAAGGACGGGACCCTCGACTCCTTCGGGCACGTCCGGCTGTCCGGGGTCGGCGAATGGCTGGCCAAGGAGATCGAGAAGCGCACCGGCAAGGAGGCCCGCACCACGGTCCTCGGCCACATCCAGCGCGGCGGTACGCCGAGCGCCTTCGACCGCTGGCTCGCCACCCGCTTCGGCCTGCACGCCATCGAGGCGGTCCGCGACGGCGACTTCGGCAAGATGGTCGCCCTGCGCGGCACGGACATCGTCCGGGTCCCGATCGCGGAGGCCACGGCGCGGTTGAAGACGGTCGACCCGAAGCTGTACGACGAGGTCGGGGTCTTCTTCGGCTGAGGTCTGTCCACGCTTTCGACGCCGGACGGGCATCTCGGCCCGTCCGGCGTTTGAGGACGACTACACGGCCGGTCGCCGCTCCGAGAACGTGCTCGTCCCGTGCAACTGACCCACCAACTCCCGTACGACCGCCGCCCCGTTGAGCGTCAGCACGGACTCCGGGTGGAACTGCACACCGGCGAACCCGGGCCCGCGCAGCGCGTGCACTTCCCCCTGGGCACTCCGGCTCACCTCGATCCCGTGCGCGGCCAGCTCACCGAGCGCCTCGTCGTCGCAGCGGGCCACGAAGCTGTTGTAGAAGCCGACGGTCTCCTCCCGCCCGAACAGGTCGACCGTCGTCTGCGCCCCCTGGTAGGGAACCTCCTTCCGTACGATCTCCAACCCCAGCTCCGCCGCGATCAGTTCGTGCCCGAGGCACACCCCGAGGACCCCGTGCCGGTTCTCCCGGACGATCTCGGCGGTCAGCGCCCGCAGGAACCGCATCTTCGGGTCGGCCGTGTCGGAGGGGTCGCCCGGCCCGGGGCCCAGCACCACCGGCCCCTCGTGCGCGAGCACGGCCTCCCGCAGCCCCTCCTCGTCGTACGGCCGCACGGTCACGTCCAGCCCGCCGGAGCGCAGCACATGCGCGAGCATCGCCGTGAAGGTGTCCTCCCCGTCGACGACCAGCGCGTGCCCGGTCAGCTCCTCGGACCGGTCCTGCATCCGCAGCCAGAAGGGGGCCAGGGAGGACCGGCGTCCGTCGAGCGCGGCCCGCACCCGGGGGTCGTCGGCGAGCCGGGGCCGCGCGTCCTCGCCGCGCGGCCGGGACGGTCGTACGCCCAGCGCGGCCAGTACTCCCGCCGCCTTCGCGTGGGTCTCCGCGACCTCGCCCGCCGGGTCGGAGCCGCGGACCAGGGTGGCGCCGACCGGCACCCGCAGCCGCCCGGTCGGGTCGATGTCGGCGGTGCGGATCAGGATGGGGGAGTCGAGGGTCTGCGCGCCGCCGGAGTCACGGCCGAGCAGCGCCAGCGCACCGGCGTAGTAGCCGCGCCCGCCGACCTCGTGGCGCTCGATGACCCGGCAGGCGTTCTGCACCGGTGGCCCGGTGACCGTCGCCGCGAACATCGTCTCCTTCAGGACCTCGCGCACATCCAGTGAGGAACGCCCGCGCAACTCGTACTCCGTGTGCGCGAGATGGGCCATCTCCTTCAGCCGGGGTCCGACGACGACCCCGCCCATGTCGCCGACCGTGCACATCATCTTGAGTTCCTCGTCGACGACCATCGACAGCTCCTCGATCTCCTTGCCGTCCGCGAGGAAGGAGAGGAGATGCTCGGGCGTCGGCCCCTCGGCCGGATAGCGGTAGGTCCCGCTGATCGGGTTCATGACGACGGTCCCGCCGGACATCCGGACGTGCACCTCGGGACTCGCGCCGACGAGCGTCCGCTCGCCCGTGTGCACGACGAACGTCCAGTACGCCCCGCGCTCACCCACCAGCAGCCGCCGGAACAACGCCAGCGCCTCGGCCCTGCCGTACCCCGGGATCTCTCCCTCGTACGTCCGCCGGATGACGAAGTTGGCGCCCTCGCCGCGCCCGATCTCCTCCCGCAGGACCCGCCCGACGATCTCGCCGTACGCCTCGTCGTCGACGTCGAAGCCACCGCCCTCGACCCGCACGTCGTGCGCGGGCAACTGTTCCAGGGCGTCGGCGAGCGGGATGGCGTACGACTCCTCGGGGGTGAGGAAGGCCAGCGGGGTGCCGTCGTCGCGGACGTCGAAGCCGCGCTCGCGGATCTGGCGGAAAGGGACGAGCGCGAGCCCCTCGTCGGGGAGGTCGGCGAGGCGGTCGTAGGTGGCGACCGGGCCGAGGAAGACCTCGACCATGTTCTCGTCGTGGCCCGGTGTGCGGCGGCGCAGCAGGGCGAAGGGGCGGTCGTCGGACAGGAGCTGTGTCAGGTGCATGGTTCCTCTGCCATCTGTGGGTGGAGGAACGGCCCGGGAAACACCGAAGGCCGCCCCTCGGGCGGCCTTCGCGAAGTACTGGGAGTACGCGCAGTCAGTGGGCCGCCGGATGAGCGGTCCACCACCAGTTCTGGATCGTGTGCTGGGTCGAGTGCGCGAACATGCGAGGAACCCTACCCCACGCGCACCTGAGCGTGCGGGTGTCTCACCTGTCGAGCCGTGCGAAAACCGGTCGACACGACCCCGTAATGTTGGGTGCGTGACCGTGAACGCTAAGACCAGCGCCAGCGCTGGCAACACCTGGCGAGACCTGCCCGCGGCGCAGCAGCCCGAGTACCCCGACACCGAGGCTCTGCGCGCAGTGATCGCGGACCTCGCGTCGTATCCGCCGCTCGTCTTCGCGGGCGAGTGCGACCTGCTGCGTGCCCGGTTGGCGGCCGTCGCCAAGGGAGAGGCGTTCCTCCTCCAGGGCGGCGACTGTGCCGAGGCCTTCGACGCGGTGTCCGCCGACCACATCCGCAACAAGCTGAAGACCCTGCTCCAGATGGGCGCCGTGCTCACGTATGCGGCCTCGGTGCCGGTGGTCAAGGTCGGCCGGATCGCCGGCCAGTACTCCAAGCCGCGCTCCAAGCCCACCGAGACCCGCGACGGCGTGACCCTGCCGACCTACCGCGGCGACTCCGTCAACGGCTTCGCCTTCACCGAAGAGGCCCGCATCCCGGACCCCGAGCGGCTGAAGCGGATGTACAACGCGTCCGCCTCCACGCTCAACCTGGTGCGCGCCTTCACCACGGGCGGGTACGCCGACCTGCGCCAGGTGCACGCCTGGAACCAGGACTTCGTGAAGTCCTCCCCGTCCGGCCAGCGCTACGAGCAGCTCGCGCGCGAGATCGACAACGCGCTGAACTTCATGCGGGCCTGCGGTGCGGACCCGGAGGAGTTCAAGACCGTCGAGTTCTACGCCTCGCACGAGGCGCTGCTGCTGGACTACGAGTCGGCCCTGACCCGGGTCGACTCCCGCACCGGCAGGCTCTACGACGTCTCCGGGCACATGGTGTGGATCGGCGAGCGCACCCGCCAACTGGACGGCGCGCACATCGAGTTCGCCTCCCGGATCAGCAACCCGATCGGCATCAAGCTCGGCCCGACGACGACGGCCGAGGACGCTCTCCAGTACATCGAGCGCCTCGACCCCGACCGCGAGCCCGGCCGGCTGACCTTCATCGTCCGCATGGGCGCCGACAAGGTCCGCGACAAACTGCCCGAGCTGGTGGAGAAGGTGACCGCGTCCGGCGCCACCGTCGCCTGGATCACCGACCCGATGCACGGCAACACGTACGAGGCGGCCTCCGGCCACAAGACCCGCCGCTTCGACGACGTGCTCGACGAGGTGAAGGGCTTCTTCGAGGTCCACAAGGGCCTCGGCACCCACCCGGGCGGCATCCATGTCGAGCTGACCGGTGACGATGTCACCGAGTGCGTGGGCGGCGGCGACGAGATCTTCGTCGACGACCTGCACCAGCGCTACGAGACGGCCTGCGACCCGCGCCTCAACCGCAGCCAGTCGCTCGACCTGGCGTTCCTGGTCGCGGAGATGTACCGGGACCAGTAGCAGATCAGTAGCGGGTTCGCCTGTTACCAGCACATGAAGTGGGGCGCGGATCACATACGATCCGCGCCCCATTCCACTTTTGCGGTTCCTGAGCGCCGGGTAAGGTTAGGTTAGCCTTATCGAGATCCCCGACGGGAGGTGAATCCGCGTGTACGTCTGTAGCTGCTTCCAGGTGACCGAGGCGCAGGTCCAACAGCACGCGGGTTCCGGTGCCTGCACGCCTCGCCAGATCGCCTCGGCCTGCAAGGCCGGCACCGACTGCGGCTCGTGCGTCCGCCGTATCCAGGCGATCCTCGGCCGCGGCACCTGTCCGCGCCGCGAGCTCGTGGAAGAGGGTGCGCCGGTGTTCGGCGCCCTGGAGGAAGCCGCCTAGACCTGGCGGGCCCTAGCTGGGCTGCTCGATCTGCTGCGCGATGTAGAGCGCCTCACCGAGCTGCTCGATCAACTGGAGCTGGGTGTCGAGGTAGTCGATGTGGTGCTCCTCGTCCTCCAGGATGTCCTCGAAGATGTTCGCGGAGGTGATGTCGCCCTTCGTGCGCATCACCTCGATACCCCGCTTGAGCCGGTCGATCGCCTCGACCTCGACCTGCCGGTCGGCCTGGAACATCTCGGTGACCGTCTGACCGACCCGGACGTGGAACAGCCGCTGGTAGTTCGGCAGGCCGTCGAGCATCAGGATGCGCTCGGTGATCCTGTCCGCGTGCTTCATCTCGTCGATGGACTCTTCACGCGTGTACTTGGCGAGCTTGGTCCAGCCGTTGTTGTCCTGGATGCGGTAGTGCAGCCAGTACTGGTTGATCGCGGTCAGCTCACCGGTGAGCTGCTCGTTGAGGAATTCAAGGACCTCGGGGTCGCCCTGCATTGCAGAGGCTCCTTCCAGAACGGTGGGTAGCCGGCGGGTTGCGCCGCATGATTGCACCGGCGCGAAGAGATCGTCCAGTAAGTGCATGCTTAGTAGGAGTTGCCCGAATCTGCTCGGCGTCGGTCATGTGCACCTTCCCCGGTCTGTCAGGATGGATGCATGGGTCAGAGAGGGGTCGAAGAGTCCGAGCTGCCGCCGGGCCAGCGGCTCCAGCGCGGCTGGCCGGTCACCCACTACGGCCCGGTGCCCAAGTTCCGCCCCGAGCGCTGGGAGTTCAGCGTCTTCGGCGCCACCGCCGACGGCGGCAAACTCTCCTGGAACCACGACGAGTTCACGGCCCTGCCCTACGACTCGGTGGTGGCCGATCTGCACTGCGTCACGAAGTTCAGCATGCTCGGCGCCGAATGGGGCGGCATCCCCGCCCGCACCATCCTGGAGACGGCACCACCCGCACCGGCCGTCACCCATGTCATGGTCTGGGCGGAGTACGGCTTCAGTGCCAACCTCCGCCTCGCCGACTTCGCCGCCGCCGACACCATCTTCGCCACCCACAAGGACGGCGAACTCCTCACCGCGGAACACGGCTTCCCGCTCCGCCTGATCGTCCCCCACCTGTACGCCTGGAAGGGCCCGAAGTGGGTCCGGGGCGTCGAGTACATGACGGCGGACCGGCGCGGCTTCTGGGAGGAACGCGGCTATCACAACGTCGGGGATCCCTGGCGGGAGCAGCGGTACTCGTACCAGGAGGGGCCGGAGGACGGCCCGGAGCTGTGAGTCCCGGGACTACCGGGACTACGAGTCCCTGAGCTTCTTCAGCCGCTCCACGTCCGCCGCATGCCCTTCCTTGCCCCCGGGTGTCTCGATGATCAGCGGTACGCCCGCGGTCGCCGGGTGGGTCATCAGCGCGCGGAACGGGTCCTCGCCGATGTGGCCGGAGCCGATGTTCTCGTGCCGGTCCTTGTGGGCGCCGACGACATCCTTGGAGTCGTTGGCGTGGATCAGCTTCAGCCGGCCCTCGCCGACCGTGTCCACCAGCAGGTCGAGGGTCTGGTGCATACCGGCCGGACCGGTCAGGTCGTGTCCTGCGGCGAAGATGTGGCACGTGTCCAGGCAGACGCCGAGCTTCGGGTGGGCGTCCAGCGCCTCGAAGTACGGCCCGAAGTCCCAGGTCCGTGAGCACAGGGAGGCCCCCTGCCCGGCCGTGGACTCCAGGAGCAGGAACGGATCGTCGTCGTGGGTCAGCTCGTCCAGCAGCGGCAGCAGCCGCTCCCGCACCTGCGCCAGGGCCACCCACCGCTCCCGCCCGCCCGTCGCGCTCCCGGTGTGCACGACCACGCCGAGCGCACCGATCTCCCGCCCCCGCCTGAGCGAGTGCCGCAGCGAGTCGACCGACTTCTCCACGGTCGCCTCGGTGTGCGAGCCGAAGTTGATCAGGTACGGGGCGTGCACATACGCCGGGATCGACCCGGCCTCGCAGGCCGCGCGGAACTCCTCGTCCTGCCGCGGGTTCCCGACCGGGGTGGCCCAGCCGCGCGGGTTGGCGACGAAGACCTGCACGGTCTCGGCCTTGAGGTCACGGGCGTAGGACAGACCTACGGAATTCAGGCCGCCGGCCACGGGGACGTGACCGCCGACAGGGTTGCGGGAGGGGAACTGGCTGCTCACCCGTCCAGGGTGTCACGCGCGCGGGACACCCCCGTCACCGGATCTCGATCGTGATCGTCGACCCCTTGGGAGCCTGCTCGCCCGCGTCCACGGACTGGCTCTTGACGGTGTCGCCGAACAGGCCGAGCAGACCGCGGTCCTCCTTGACCTTGAAGCCTGACTCCTCAAGGAGCTTCGTCGCTGCGTCGACGCTCGCGCCGACCACGCTCGGGACCTCGACCATCTCCGGGCCCTTGGACACGGTCAGGGTGACGGTGTCGCCGTCGGCGGCCTGGCTGTCGCCGGCCGGGGTCTGCTTCGCGACCTGGCCCGCGTCGTACTCCGAGGTGACCTCGGTGGCCGACACCTTCACCGCGAGACCGGCGTCCTGGAGGTCCGCCTTCGCTTCGTCCAGGTCCTCACCGGTGACGTCGGGCACGTCCACCGCGCTGCCCTTGCTGACGGTCAGGGCGATCGCGGAGCCCGCGTGACGCTTCGTGCCCGCGTCCGGAGCCGTGCCGATCACAAAGCCCTTGGGGACGTCGTCGCTGAACTCCCTGGTGACCATGCCGGCCGCCAGCCCGTCCCGCTTCAGCAGGGCCTGCGCCTTGTCCAGGCGGTAGCCCGTCAGGTCCGGCACCTTCACGGTCTCCGGGCCGTCCGAGATGGTCAGGGTCACCGAGTCGTTGTCCCGGATGCGGGCGCCCGACTCCGGATCGGAGCTGATCACCGTGCCACGCTTCACCGTGTCGCTGTAGGCGTGCTTGACCGCCTTGACGTCGAGACCGGCCTCGTCCAGCCGCTCCCTCGCCTGCGCCTGCGTCTTCGCCAGCAGCGGCGGGACCTTGGTGAACTGTCCGGAGTTGATGTACCAGACGCCCGCCCCGACCCCGAGGATCAGCAGCACGGCGGCGAGAACCGCGAACAGTCCGCGCCGGGGCCGCCGCGCGTCGCGCCGCCGGGGCGGCAGCGGGGGGCCGCTCTCGAACCGGCTGGTCCGGTTGAGCGGGTCACCGTGCTCGTCGTCCTCGTTGACGGGCAGCGGGCGGGGCACGGTCAGCGAGCGCGGGATCACGCTCGTACGGTTCTCCGAGTGGGGATACTCCGCGGTCAGCGCCTGCGGCGGCACCGCGTCCAACTGCTCGGTGCTCAGCCCCGAGCGCGCGTCGCGCACCAGGCCGAACAGCGCGACCGCGTCGTAGGGCCGGATGTCCGGGGTGCGCGCGGTGGCCGTGGCGACCAGCTCGTCCAGCTCGAACGCCAGCCCCGGGACGAGGGCCGAGGGCGGCGGGACGTCCTCGTGCAGATGCTTGTAGAGCACGATCGCGGCGGAGTCCCCGTCGTGCGGCTTCTGCCCGGTCAGCATCTCGTACAGCACGACACCGCACGCGTACACGTCGACCCGGGGATCGGCGGTGGTCCCCTCGATCTGCTCCGGCGCGAGATACGACACCGTGCCGAGGACGGACCCGGTGGTGCTGGTGACCGTGTCCACGGACCTGACCAGCCCGAAGTCGGCGACCTTGACCCGGCCGTCGTCCCCTATGAGCACGTTCTCCGGCTTCATGTCCCGGTGCACGAACCCGGCCCGGTGCGCGGCACCCAGCGCGGCCAGCACCGGCTCCAGGATGTCGAGGGCGGCCCGCGGCTGGAGCGCCCCGCGCTCGCGCAGCACGTCCCGCAGGGTGCAGCCGGCGACGTACTCCATCGCCAGATAGACGTACGACCCCTGGGCGCCCTGGTCGAAGACCTGCACCACGTTCGGGTGCGCCAGCCGCGCCACCGACTTGGCCTCGCGGATGAACCGGTCGACGAAGGAGGCGTCGGCCGCCAGCCCCGGGTGCATCACCTTGAGCGCGAGGACCCGGTCCAGGCGGGTGTCCACGGCCCGGTAGACCGTGGCCATCCCGCCGACGGCGATCCGCGCGTCGACGCGATAGCGGCCGTCGAGCAGCTGCCCGACGAGAGGGTCATGAAGGGTCGTATCCACGCAGGTGAGTGTACGAGCCGAGGCTGACAGCGCCGCCTTTTCGGCCAGGATCGGGGCGGTACTGCAGCCGAGCTGTGACGGATCCCACGCTGTGGAACGGGTGTTCAGAAGGCCGGCCGCTCCGGGTCCAGCCGGGCCAGGCCCTCCGCGGGGGACGAGGCCTCGGCGAAGTGCCTGCGCGGGATACGTCCCGCCCGGAACGCCAGCCGTCCCGCCTCCACCGCGCTCCGCATGCCGGAGGCCATCAGCACCGGCTCCCGCGCCCGCGTCACCGCCGAGGCGAGCATCACACCCGCGCATCCCAGCTCCATCGCGAACGCGGCGTCGGACGCCGTACCGGCCCCCGCGTCCAGGATCACCGGCACACGCGCGTGCTCGGTGATGAGCTGGAAGTTGTGCGGGTTGCGGATACCGAGCCCGGAGCCGATCGGCGAGCCCAGCGGCATGATCGCCGCGCACCCGACGTCCTCCAGCTTCCGCGCCAGCACGGGATCGTCGTTCGTGTACGGCAGCACCGTGAACCCGTCGTCGACCAGGGTCTCGGCGGCATCGAGCAGCTCGATCGGGTCGGGCAGCAGGGTCCGCTCGTCCGCGATCACCTCGAGCTTGATCAGGGCCGTCCCGAGCGCCTCCCGCGCCAGCCTGGCCGTCAGCACGGCCTCGCCTGCCGTGAAGCAGCCCGCCGTGTTGGGCAGCACCCGGATGCCCAGCCGGTCCAGGACGGACAGCACCGAGCCGTGCACGGAAGCGTTTACGCGCCGCATCGCGACCGTCGTCAGCTCCGTTCCGGAGGCCACCAGCGCGCGCTCCAGGACATCGAGGCTCGGCGCGCCTCCGGTGCCCATGATCAGACGGGACGTGAAGTTCGTGCCACCGAGGACGAAGGGGTCGTCGGCCATGGGTCAGCCTCCTTGGACGGCGGTGAGGACCTCGACGCGGTCTCCCTCGGAGAGGGGCGTCGACGGCCACTGCGCGCGCGGGACGACGGTTTCGTTGAGGGCGGCGGCCACACCGGAGGGCGACGGGGCCAGGGACCGCACGAGGGTGTCGAGAGCCGTGCCGGGAGCGATCTCCCGGGGCTCCCCGTTGACGGAGACGTTCATACGCGCGACTCCGTGAGGGCGAACCGCTTCGGGGTGAACGGACGCGCCTCGTCCGGCAGTTCACCGGTGGCCAGCGCGTGTGCGAGGGCGTCGCCGGTGACCGGGGTGAGCAGCACGCCGTTGCGGTAGTGCCCGGTGGCCAGCAGCAGCCCCGGCAGTCCGGTCGGGCCGAGCAGCGGCGCGTTGTCGGGCGAGCCGGGGCGCAGCCCGGCCCGGGTCTCGGTGAGCGGGAGTTCGGTGATGCCCGGGATCAACTCATGGGCGTCACGCAGCAGTTCGTAGACACCGCCGGCGGTCACCGTGGTGTCCCAGCCCAGCTCCTCGCTGGTCGCGCCGACGACCAGCTCGCCGTTCTCGCGCGGCACCAGATAGACCTGGCTGCCGCGCACCACGGCGCGCACGGTGCGGTTCAGGAACGGCGCGTACCGCTCCGGCACGGTCAGCCGCAGCACCTGCCCCTTCACGGGCCGTACGGGCGGCAGGACGTCGTCGGGAACCCCCTCCAGCCGCCCGCTGAGACTGCCGGCCGCGAGCACCACCTGATCCGCGCCGAGCGCTTCTCCGTCCCGCGTGACGATTCCGGCGGCCCGCTCCCGTACGACCGTGAGGCGCTCGGCCCAGGTCCGGTGGAAGACGACGCCGGCCCGCTCGCAGGCGGCCACCAGCGCGTGCGCCAGCCGCCGGGGATCGACCTGGTGGTCGCCGTCGACCCGGAGCCCCCCGCGTACGCCCGGCGCGAGCATCGGCTCCAGGCGCCGACACTCACGCCCGGACAGCCACTCCGAGTCCAGCCCCGACTGCCGTTGCAGGGCGTGCAGTTCCCGCAGATGGGCGCGGTCGTCGGCGTCCAGGGCGACGGCGAGCGTGCCGCAGCGGCGATAGCCGAGATCCAGCCCGGTGAGGTCGGTCAGCTCGGCCGCGAAGTCCGGGTAGCGGTGCGCCGAGGCCAGGTTGAGGGCGAGCAGGGTCTGCTCGCCGTAGTGCAGCTCCGTGACGGCGGCCAGCATCCCGGCGGCCACCTGAGCGGCCCCGCCGCCCGGCTCGGGGTCCACCACAGCGGTGGCGAACCCGCGCTGCGCCGCCCGCCAGGCCGTGACCAGCCCGATGATTCCGCCCCCGACGACGAGGACGTCTGACGTACGTGTAGGCATGGGCGTCCAGCCCCTCCCTTCGCCGGCATGACCCGGATCAGGTTCGTACGGTCGGAGGCCGGCCAGCCTCCCTCTCAGCCCGGTACGTCCGGACTCCCGCGAGTGCTTTACGTTGGCCACCCTAGCCCGTGCCGTATCCCTCAGTAAGGGAGCCTCCGCTCATGGCCCGCTCGCTCGACGGTCTCGTCCTCGCCCCCGTCGTGGACCAGGCACCGGGTCAGGTCGGGACGCGCACCCGGTTCGCCTACCACGAGAAGGACGGCGAGATCTGGGCCGAGTACGCGGGCGGCGACGTCGTCCGCGGACATCTCGTCGGCACGCGCGCGGGGGACCGGCTCGACTTCCGGTACGTGCAGTTGAAGCGGGACGGGACGACCTCCTCCGGGCACTGCGTGTCCCAAGTGGTCGAGCTGCCCGACGGCCGCGTCCGCCTGGAGGAGACCTGGGAGTGGGAGTCGCAGCCGGGCAGCGGGACGAGTGTTGTGGAACAGCTCACTGAACGCGCCCCCTGACTGACGAATTGTCAGGTGTCTATGGTGATCGGATGAGCGAGCAGACACGTGTGGTCGTCGTCGGCGCGGGCATGGCCGGGGTGCAGACCGCGGTCGCCCTGCGGGAGCAGGGCTTCACCGGGACCGTCACGCTGATCGGCGCGGAACCCCATCAGCCCTACGACCGCCCGCCGCTGTCCAAGGCCGTGCTGCTGGGCAAGGCCGAGGGGTCCGCCTTCGACGTCGACTTCGAGGCGCTCGGCATCGAGGTGCGGCTGGGGCGCGAGGTGGTGGGCCTGCGCCCCGCCGAGCACGAACTGGACACCGCCGAGGGCCCGGTGCCGTACGACGTCCTGGTGCTCGCGACCGGTGCCGAGCCGATCCGGCTGCCGGGCGCCGAGGGCATTCCCGGGGTGCATCTGCTGCGCACTCTGGACGACGCCGAGCGGCTGCGGCCCGTGCTCGCCCGGCAGCACGACATCGTGGTCGTCGGCGCGGGCTGGATCGGCGCGGAGTTCGCCACGGCCGCGCGCGAGGCGGGCTGCGCGGTGACCGTCGTGGAGGCCGCCGACCGGCCGCTCGCCGGCGCGCTGCCCGCCGAGGTGGCCGCGCCGATGGCCGCCTGGTACGCGGATGCCGGAGCCTCGCTGCGGACGCACGCGCGCGTGGCGCACGTCGAACCCGGCGAAGTGGTCCTCGACGACGGCTCCCGGCTGCCCGCCGGCGCCGTCGTGGTCGGCATCGGCGCCCGCCCCGCCACCACCTGGCTGACCGGCTCCGGCGTCGCACTGGGCGCCCACCACGAGGTCCTGGCCGACGACCGGCTGCGCACCTCGGTGCCGGACGTGTACGCGGTCGGCGACTGCGCCTCCTTCCCTTCGGGAAGGTACGGCGAGCGCCTTCTGGTCCACCACTGGGACAACGCCCTCCAGGGCCCCCGCACGGTCGCCGCGAACATCATCGGGGAGGTCCCGGCGGTCTACGACCCGGTGCCGTACTTCTGGTCCGAGCAGTTCGGCCGCTTCGTCCAGTACGCCGGCCACCACGCGTCCGCCGACACGACCCTGTGGCGCGGCGATCCGTCCACCCCGGCCTGGACCGTCTGCTGGCTGCGCGAGAACCGCCTGGTGGCCCTCCTGGCGGTCGGCCGCCCCCGCGACCTGGCCCAGGGCCGCCGCCTGATCGAGGCGGGCACACCGATGAACCCCGAGCTGCTGGCCGACCCTTCTCGGCCGATGAAGGCCGCTATCGCCTAGTTGGACCCCCCGGGTCGGACCGGCCCGACTTCCGACTGTCAGTCCGGGATGGCACGCTGTTCACGTGACCGAGATTGACGCAAAGATCGATGCTCTCGTCCCCGCCTGGCTCACGCTGCCCGACATCGCAGAGATGCTCGATGTCGAGGTGACACGCGTGCGGCAGCTGGTCAAGGAGGGCCAAGTCATCGCCGTACGCCGTGGTGAGAACCGCGCGCTGCACGTCCCCGCCGCCTTCATCGACGGGGCCGAGCAGAAGGTCGTCAAGGGCCTCACGGGCACCCTGACGCTCCTGCGGGACGACGGCTTCTCCGACGAAGAGATGCTGGAGTGGCTCTTCACCCCCGACCCCAGCCTGCCCGGCACCCCCGCGCAGGCACTCAGCGAGAATCGCGGCACGGAGGTGAAGCGCCGCGCCCAGGCGCTCGCCGTCTGACCCGGACGCCCGACCGGTGTACGGGCCGCGCCCACCCGCGGCCCGTACACGGCACCACCACGCCATGACAACGGGGGACACACCCATGCCCGACACCACCGCCGCCGCCGTGCGCGCCGAACTCGCCGACGCCCGGCTCTACCTCTGCACGGACGCCCGCAGGCGACAGGGCGACCTCGCGGAGTTCCTGGACGCGGTCCTGGTCGGCGGGGTCGACATCGTGCAGTTGCGCGACAAGGACATGGAGGCCGCCGAGGAGCTTGAGCACCTCCAGGTGTTCGCCGACGCCTGCGCCCGGCACGGCAGGTTGCTGGCGGTGAACGACCGCGCGGACGTCGCCCACGCCGCCGGCGCCGACGTACTGCACCTGGGCCAGGGCGACCTTCCGGTCCCCGCGGCCCGCGCGATCCTCGGCGCGGACGTGCTGATCGGCCGCTCCACCCACGCCGAGTCCGAGGCCGCCGCGGCCGCCGTCCAGGAGGGCGTGGACTACTTCTGCACGGGCCCCTGCTGGCCGACCCCCACCAAGCCCGGCCGGCACGCCCCCGGCCTCGACCTGGTCCGGTACACGGCCGCCCTGGGCACCGACCGCCCCTGGTTCGCCATCGGCGGCATCGACCTCGGCAACCTCGACGAGGTGCTCGAAGCGGGCGCCCGCCGGGTCGTCGTCGTACGGGCCGTCATGGAGGCCGACGACCCGGGCGCGGCGGCGGCGGAGTTCGCGAAGCGGCTGCGGCAGCTCTGAGGGGCGTCCAGGAGCCGGGCTTTTGTCCGATGGGTGGACAAGAGGGCGACAAAGCGGGCAAATTCCCGGTTCCGGTTGGGTGACCGGCGCCCCCTGACTAACCTGCGGGTATGGCCTTCGGAACCGCATCCACCAGGACTGATCGAGCACGCACCGTGCGCGACATGCTCGCGACCGGCAAGGGGACGTATTCGTTCGAGTTCTCCGCGCCGAAGACCCCCAAGGGTGAGCGGAACCTGTGGAGCGCACTGCGAAGGGTCGAGGCCGTCGCCCCCGACTTCGTCTCGGTGACCTACGGCGCCGGCGGCTCGACCCGCGCGGGCACCGTCAAGGAGACCGAGCAGATCGTCGCCGACACCACGCTCACCCCGGTCGCACACCTCACCGCGGTCGACCACTCCGTCGCCGAACTGCGCAACATCATCGGGCAGTACGCCGACGCCGGGATCCGCAACATCCTGGCCGTGCGCGGCGACCCGCCCGGCGACCCCATGGCCGACTGGGTGGCGCACCCCCAGGGGCTGACGTACGCGGCCGAACTGGTCCGGCTCATCAAGGAGTCGGGCGACTTCTGTGTCGGTGTCGCCGCGTTCCCGGAGATGCACCCGCGCTCCCCGGACTGGGACACGGACGTCTCGCACTTCGTCGACAAGTGCCGGGCCGGCGCCGACTACGCGATCACTCAGATGTTCTTCCGCCCGGAGTCGTATCTTCGCCTGCGCGACCGCGTCGAGGCCGCGGGCTGTGTCACCCCGGTCATCCCCGAGGTCATGCCGGTGACCAGCGTGCGGATGCTGGAGCGGTTGCCGCAGCTCAGCAACGCGGTCATCCCGGACGCCTTGAAAGAGCGAATCCTCACAGCCAAAGACGATCCGGCGGCTGTACGCTCGATCGGGATCGACTTCGCCACGGAGTTCTGCGCCCGGCTGCTGGCCGAGGGAGTGCCAGGACTGCACTTCATCACGCTCAACAACTCCACGGCGACGCTGGAAATCTACGAGAACCTGGGCCTGCACCACCCACCGCGGGCCTAGACCGGCCGCCCGGAGATACGACACACTGCGTAGCGGCCACTGGGAGAGGGGCGTACATGGGCTGGACGGTCCTCTACATCGCGTTCGGCATCGTCGCACTGTGGTTGCTCGGTGAGGTGTTGCTGCAGTACAAGGCACGGCTGCGCTGGCGGCTGCTCGCCTTCGTGGGCTTCCTGGGCGTCGTGCTCGGGGTGCTGATGCCCTCCGTCATCGTGATCGGACTGGGCGCGGTGGCCTTCGCCGTCGGCCAGACCTACGTCACCCTGTCGTTCCGCCGCGGCTTCGAAGCCGGCTGGGCGGTCTCCGGTCGGCCCGGCGCGGGCGGCATCAAGCGCCGCCGCGGCGAACCGGACGAGCAGGACCCGGACCTGGCGGCCGCCGGCCCCGAGCAGGCCGAGGGCGCCTTCCAGGACTACGGCCAGAACAAGGCGGCCTACGCCCAGGACGACGACTACGACCGCGACGACGTGTTCACCCCGAACCGCCCCCTCGACCCCACGGCCGCCGAGACCACCTCGGTCTACGAACCGCAGCCCCTGCCGGACGACACCGGCTCCTACGGCATATACAGCAACGCCGCGTACGCGAACGCCGCCGACCCCAACTACGCGGCGGCGGCCGCCGGTCAGACCCAGGACCAGGCCTACGCGACGGGCGAGCAGCAGCAGTACGGCTACGACCCCGCCTACTCGGGATACGACCAGCAGCAGTACGGCTACGACACGACCGGCCAGCAGCAGTACGCGGCCTACTCCGACCCGTACATCGGCACCCAGACCTACGGCGGCGCCACGTACGACACGGGCTACGACGGCCAGCAGCAGTATCCCCAACAGGGCTACACCCAGGACCAGTACGGCAACAACGGCTATGTGGGCGAGACCCCGGCCGGCGGGGTGTGGGTCCCGCAGCAGCGCAGCGACGAGACCTACGGCGGCGAGCTCCCGGCGGACCAGCAGTACTACCAGGGCGACGGCCAACAGCAGCAGCAGCCGCAGTCGGGCACCGGCTACGACGAGCAGTACCGTTTCTGAAGCCTACTGAGACCCTCTGAACCCCGGTCCCTCCACGATCAGTCCGGCGACCAGCGCCCCCGACATACCGGCGTGCGCAAGCCCGCCGCCGGGGTGGGACCAGCCGCCGACCCGGTACAGACCGGGCAGCCGCGTGGTGTTCGCCGGATGCAGGAAACGGCCCCCGCCGGCGGCGAGCGAGGGCGCGGGTACGGCTCCGGAGCGGGCGCCGGTCTCGCTCTCCGTGTCCCCGGGAGTGCGCACCTCGTGCCACAACAGGCGCTCCCGCAGAGCCGGTACGGCGGACTCGGCGGCCTTGAGGAGGAAGTCGGTGTACCGCCGGACAGTGCCCTCGTCCGCCCAGGTCGCCTCGCCCGGCAGCACGGCGGACACCACCGCCGACTCATGGTCGTCGTCCGGCCGCAGCGCGGGGTCGTCGGGGCGCAGCACCGTCACTGTGGGACAGCGGGGCTCGTCGCCGCCCGGGGAGGCCAGGAAGTCCAACTCGGCCTCGCGGTCCGGTGCGTGGACGACCGTCCGGTGGACGGCACCGGCCTCGCGCGGGCCGCGCAGGGCCAGCAGAAGCGTGCACCGCACCGGCCGGGGCGCGTCCGGATCGGCCCGCACATCACCGTCCTCGTCCAGCGGACGCTCCGTCAGGGCCCGCAGCCGCGCCGGGTCCACATCCGCGACGACATGGTCCGCGTCGGTCACCGAGCCGTCCGACAGCTCCACTCCCGCCGCCCGTCCGTCCTTCTCCAGGACCCGGGTGACCTCCGCCCCGAAGACGAACTCGACCCTGCGCGCCACGCACCGCTCGTACACCGCGCGCGCCAACTCCCGCATGCCGCCCCGCACATACCAGGTGCCGAAGGCGTGCCCCATGTACGGCAGCACGGCCGCGCTCGCCGGAGCACTGTAGGGGTTCAGGCCGTACGCGAGCGCGTGGCTCTCCAGGAGGGCCGTCAGGCGCTCGTCACGCAGCTCCCAGGCGCCGATCTCGGCGAGGGTGCCCGCACGGCGGGTGCGCAGCAGTTTCTTGTGCGGGACCGCCGGATAGGGCTCCTGCCCGGCCAGCACCGACCAGTTCGGCCACAGCGGCTCCTCCAGGAGGGGCCTGCGGGTGCGGTCCCAGGCCTCGCGGGCCCGGATCAGGAAGTCGCCCCAGCGCTGCCCCGCGCCGCCGCCCAGCGCCTCGTCCAGGGCCGTGACGACGCCCGCGCGGGAGGCGTTCGGCAACGACACCTCGGTGCCGTCCGCGAAGAGGTGCCGGGAGGACGGGTCGACCTGGACCAGCTCGACCAGGTCCTCCAGCGGCTGCTTGCCGGTCTTGATGAACAGATCGCGGTAGACCGCGGGCACGGGCAGCAGTCCGGGGCCGGTGTCGAAGGCGAAGCCCTCCCGCTCGAAGCGGCGCACCGCACCGCCGTACGTCTCCGTACGCTCGTACACCGCCACCCGGTGGCCCGCGACGGCCAGCCGGGCAGCGGCCGCCATCGCGCCCATGCCGGCGCCGATCACCGCAATCCCTGCCATGCCCGCGACTTTATCGGCCGCCACTGACACTCCGGTCACGGGCCGTCACCACCGCGGTGGGTCCGGGTCCCCTCCCACCTGCGTGGCCAGCCGTTTCTCCTCCCGGCGTTGGGCCCGGCGGCGCAGGAACCGGCGGATCCGTGAGATGAGGAAGAACAGAACCGTGAGGCCGGTCGCCAGCAGCACGGCCGCGATGATCGCCGCCGCCTGGGGATGGAACATCGCGAAGGAGACGATCCCGCCGACCCCGAGATCCTCCGCGAGGCTCATGATCACATTGCTGAACGGCTCCGGCGACGTGTTGATCGCCATCCGCGTCCCGGCCTTGACCGTATGGCTGGCCAGCGCCGTGGAACCGCCGATCAACCCCGCCGCCACATCGTTCAGCGAACCGCTGTGCCCGGCGAGCACGGCCCCGACCCACGCCCCTGCGGCCGGCCGGATCACCGTGTGCACGGAGTCCCACACGGAGTCGACGTAGGGGATCTTGTCGGCGACCGCCTCGCACAGGAACAGCACGCCGGCCGCGACGAGGACCTCAGGGCGTTGCAGCGACTCGGGGACGGCGTCGCTCACCCCGGTCGCGCCGAATATCCCGAGCAGCAGCACCACCGCGTAGGCGTTGATGCCGCTGGCCCAGCCGCTGGTGAAGACCAGAGGGAGTACGGACACGGAGGCGATAGTAACCACTCCGCAACGAGGCGTCCTGGGCCTGAGCGCGTACGACTGAGTATCCGTACCTAGAGGGCGAGTTGAGTACGCGCGCGGATGGGGTGCGACCTGCGCGAACGAGAGAGTGGAGACACGGAAAGGGGCGCGGCTCCGGTACCGCCGACACGGGGCGGCGGAACGGTACCCGCGCCCTTGGCCGCTCCTTCCGCCGGATTCCCGGCGGAAGCGAGGCACGGGGGAACCCGGGGGACTGACCGACGGGGGTTCCGACAGGGGGAACGTACGGGGGAAGCACGAGGAGGCGCCGGTTCGAGGTGGCCCGCGGGGGACGCGGCCACCACGGACCGGCGCTTCCGCGCGTGCGGTCAGTGGCTTCCGCTCACCCGGCCCTGGAGCAGCCGGGACAGCGCCGAGTGGACGTCGTCCAGGGAGCGCTCCGGTTGGAACGACTGCCAGTCCAGGGCGGCCACCAGGACCATCCCGACCAGCGCGGCCGCGGTCAGCCGGACATCGATCTCGGGGCTGAACTCGCCGTTCGCCACGCCCGCGTGCAGCACGTCCTCGATGGCGGCGTTCACCTGCTGCCGTACCACCATGAGCGTGGGCTGCCAGGAGCGGTTGGTGCGCCACAGCTCGGCCACGTAGAGCTGGGTGAAGGACGGGTAGCGGGCGATGAAGCCGAGGCCCGCGCGGATCATCGCGTCCAGGGCGTCGACCTTGCTGCCGCCGTCCCGGGCCGTCTGCTCGGCCGCCTCGCGGAGGGAGGCGGTGAGCAGGCCCACGCCGTGCCGCAGCAGCTCCTCGAAGAGGACGGACTTGCTCGCGAAGTTGTAGTAGACCGTGCCCTTCGCGACCCCGGCACGCTCGGCGATCTCGTCCACCGTGGTGGCCGAGAAGCCCTGTTCGGCGATGAGCGTGACGGCAGCCTCGTAGAGCTTCTGCCGAGTGGCCTCGCGGCGCGTGCTGCCGCCCGGCGGGGTGCTGCTGCTTTCCATGGGCCTGATTGTCACAGGCCCCACTCCCGCGCCGGGCACGGGTGCCGGGGTCCTGGGCGAGGTCACAGGCTCAGCTCCGGATGCAGCCGGTCCAGGGTCCACACCTGGCGGCGGCGCGCCGACAGGGCGGTCAGCGCGAGCGCGCCCGCGGTGAAGCCGACGAGCACCACGCACGCGTGCCACACGGGTTCCAGGCCACCGCCCGTGATGAGCCTCCGTAGTGCCTCGACCACGTAACTCATCGGCAGGAAGGGGTGGATCGCGTTGAAGAAGCCCGGACTGGTCTGCACCGGATAGGTGCCGCCCGCCGACGTCAACTGGAGCATCAGCAGGGCGAGTACGAGGATCCGGCCCGCCGCCCCGAAGCGCGCGTTCAGCCACTGCACGACGGCCGCGAAGCACGCCGTGACCAGGAACAGGAAGCCGACCGTGCCGGCCGCGTGGGCCATCTCCAGGCCTATCGCCCAGTGCAGTACGGCCATCAGGGCCACCGTCTGGAGCACCCCGACCGCCACGACCGGCAGCCAGCCCGCGAGGGCGATCCGCCAGGCCGGGGCACCGGCGGCGAGCGCGCGCCGGTTCATGGGCGTGATCAGCATGTACGCCACCATCGCGCCCACCCACAGGGACAGCGGGATGAAATAGGGGGCGAATCCGGTGCCGTAGTTGGGCGCCTTGTGCAGGTCCTGGGAGGCCAGTCGGACCGGGTCGGACATGACCCCGGTGCGCCGGTCGCGGTCCTGCTGGTCGTAGTCCGGGATCTTCGCGGCGCCGTCGTGCAGTCCGCCGGCGAGCTTCCCGGAGCCGTCGACGAGCTTGTACAGGCCGCCGCTGAGATCCACGGCGCCCGTCTTCAGCTTGCCGACCCCGGTGTCCAGGTCGGCGGCGCCGGTCTTGGCCGTGCCGAGCCCGGTGTGCAGGGTCTTGGCGCCGGCGGCGACCTTCCCGGCCCCGTCGTTGAGCTTGTCGATCCTGGCCACCGCGTCGTCGAGGTCCTCGGAGAGGTGCGGTGCGCGGTCGGCGAGCGCCTGGGCCTGCGTCTGGAGCGTGCCGAGGTTCGCGTCGAGCTTCTTCAGATCGCCGTGCTGGTCGGCGACCAGGCTGTTGACGTCGTCGGCGACCTTCGCCACGTCCGCGGCGGCCTGGGCGGCCTTCTTCAGGTCGGGACAGGCGGCGTCCTTCAGGACGGCGGTTTCGCAGCGTGCCCTGTAGACCTCGTCCAGGGTGTCCGAGGCCGCGTGCGCGCCCTTGGCGGCGACCGGGGCCGTCTTCACCAGGACGTCGAGGTTGTCGCGGATCGACTGGGCGGAATCGGCGACCAGTCGGGCGGTGTCCCCGATCGTCTTCTCGTTGTCCTTCAGGAAGGGCCCTACCTTGGCGGCGACCCCGTCGACCGTGTCGGCGAGCGTCTGTGTCCCCGCCGCGACCTGCTTCGAGCCGGCCTCCAGGTCGCCCGCGCCCGTGTCGAGCTTCTTCAGGCCCTTGGAGAGCTTGCCGCTGCCCTTCTTGGCGGTCTTCAGCCCGTCGGCGAGATCCTTGGAACCCTCCTCGGCCGTACCGATGCCGCCCTTGAGCTGGTCGGCGCCGTCCGCGGCTTTCACGGTCTGGCCGTGGATGTCGGAGAACGAGACGAAGATCCGGTCCAGGAAGGTGCGCGAGGCCTTGGTGGACGCTGCCGAGCGGACCTCGCTGAACACCGTCCGGGAGATCTGCCCGACGATGTAGTTGTTCGCGTCGTTCGTCCGTACCTGGAGCGCGCCCGTCTCCGGGGAGTCGCCCGCACTGGAGGTGACACGCTCACTGAAGTCGGCCGGCATGGTCAACGACAGGTAGTACGTGCCGTCCTCGACGCCCTTCCGCGCGGTGGCAGCGCTCACCTCGTGCCAGTCGAACGTGTCGCTGTCGCGCAACCCCTCGGTGATCTCGTCGCCGGCGGTGACCTTCTTCCCGTCGGCACTCGCCCCCTTGTCGTCGTTGACGAGCGCCACGGGGATACGGTCCAGGCGGCCGTACGGGTCCCAGAAGGACCACAGGTACAGGGCGCCGTACAGCAGCGGCAGCAGCAGGAGGGCGACGAGCGCGGCGCGCGGCAGCTTCCCCCTGCCGAAGCGCCTCAGCTCAAGCGCGGCCAGTCTCGGCGCGTGCATCGGCCTTCTCCGTTCCCTCGGTGGACACCGCCACGACGGTCGTTCCGGAATCGGCGAGCGACCTCAACAGGTCCCAGATCTCCGCCCGTTCGGCATCCGAGAGCTTGAGATCGACGTCGTCCACGGCGAGCAGCGCGGGCCGCCCGATGAGCGCCAGCGCGATGGACAGCCGCAACTCCTGCGGCCGTTCCAGATCCCGTACGGCGGTCCGGGAGCCTTTGGGCAGGGTGTCGAGTTCGAGCCCGGCGGCGGCCACGGCCCGCTCGATCCGCAGCCCCGCCTCGACCGCCCGCTCGGATCGCGGCCGCAGCAGCCCGCGCACGGAGTCCCCGAACCGCCGTTGCAGCAGCGCCCGTTCCCGCAGATGCTCCGCGACGGTCAGTGCCGGATCGAGGTCGGTGACCCCGGCGACATGGGCCGGCGCGCTGACCCGCCGTACGGCCGCCGACTGCTTCGGCAGCGTGAACCCGCCCACGGAGGCGGCCCCTTCGGACGCCTTCATCCGCCCGGTGAGCGCGAGCAGCAGACTCGTACGCCCCGACCCGGACGGCCCTACGACGGCGATCAGCGAGCCGGGCCCGGCGTCCAGGGAGATCCCCCGGAACGCCCAGCCGCGCGGCCCCCTGAGCCCGAAGTCCTCGGTGACGACACCCACCCCACCCACGGATTTCCCCATCCCGGATTTGAACTGACTGGTCAGTGCAAAAACTAACCCGAACCTTCGATCGAAGCAAAAGCGCAGGTCAGAACGGATTGTCAGTGCCCTACCTCACGATGGGTACATACGGCACCAGTGCCGTCACACAGACGACAGGAGGTTCGTCATGGCCAACTCGTCCGCAGCCGCCGCCCGTCGGCGCCGCGCCCCCGGCCCTGCCCCCTCACTGACCGGCCCGGCGAGCGACGTACACCCCGTGCTCCGCCGGGCCACGGCCCCGCCCGCCGCCCTCGACCTCCTCGCCCAGGCCCGCGCCGGACTGGACGAGGCAGCCGTCCTCGAAACGCCGAACGAGCGTTATGCGACGGCCCACCTCGCCGCCCTGCGCACCGCCGCCGCGGTGCTCGCCGCGCGCGCCCAGCCGGAGACCACGGCCCGGCGCCGGGCCCGTATCCGCAGCGCCTGGGAAGTACTCCCCGAGATAGCTCCCGAACTCACCGAGTGGAGCGCCCTGTTCGCCTCCGGCGCCCGCCGCCGGGCCCGGGCCGAGGCGGGCATCCAGGGCGCGGCGACCCGCCGGGACGCCGACGACCTCGTACGCGACGTGGCGATGTTCCTGCGCCTGGTGGAGCGGATGCTCGTCCTTCAGCCGGTGCTGCCGCAGCCGCGCCAGGACCCCGAGCGGCCGGAGGACCGCGCCGGGTGAGCGGGCGGTGTTCGCCGCGCGAGACACATCACCAGGTACGGCACCGGAGGCAATAGGGTGGAGGGCGCCTGAAGCCCTCCCTCCGCCCTGCACCGGGACCGGGGAGGCAGCCCGTTCGCTCCGCCGTGCACAGGCGGTGCCGCGCCGAGGAGTCAACTGCCGTGTCGGACCCGAGCCGCCCCCGCGCCTCCCTCCGTACCGCCGTGGTCTGGGAGGTCCTCCAGGACGCCCTCGACCGCCGGGTCAAGGCCACGGGTCGGGACGCGCTGGACGTCCTCGACACCGGAGGCGGCAGCGGCAACTTCGCGGTGCCCGTCGCCCGTCTCGGCCACCGCGTCACCGTCGTCGACCCCAGCCCGAACGCGCTGTTCGCGCTGGAGCGCCGCGCCGCCGAGGCTGGTGTCGCCGATCGCGTCAAGGGCGTCCAGGGCGACGCCCACGGCCTCTTCGACGTGGTCGAGCGCGGCGGCTACGACGCGGTGCTGTGCCACGGCGTCCTGGAGTACGTGGACGACCCCGCCGAGGGCGTCCGCACCGTGGTGGCCGCCCTGCGCCCCGAGGGCGTCCTCAGCCTGCTCGCCGCCGGACTCGGCGGTGCCGTCCTCGCGCGCGCCCTCGCCGGCCACTTCACGGAGGCCAAGCAGGCCCTCGACGACCCGAACGGCCGCTGGGGCGCGGGTGACCCCGTCCCGCACCGCTTCACCGCCGAGCAGCTCGCCGCGTTCGTCGCGGGCGCGGGCCTCGACGTCGGCGCCGTGCACGGCGTGCGGGTCTTCGCCGACCTGGTGCCCGGAGTGCTCGTGGACACCGAGCCCGGTGCCCTGGACGCGCTGCTCAAGCTGGAGGCCGCGGCGGCCGAGCTCCCGGCGTTCCACTCCGTGGCCACGCAGCTTCATGTGCTCGGCGTGACGCGGGGTGCCGCGGAGGCGTGAGCGGCCTCCCGTGCCGGACCCCTGATCAGCGGCTCGGCCGCACATGGAGTACGCCACAGGCCCCCCGATCGGGGGCCCGGCGCCGTATGATCGAGGGAGACCGCCCGGCATGACGGGACGGCTGCTGGGGAATGGAAGCTTCAGCGAGCCGGACAGCCATGGCGGATTCCGGTTGGCCAATTGGCGTAGAGGGGCGGGTTTCACGGGGGCGATTCCCTGCCTATCCTGAAGGGACCCCCCGGGTCGCCCCGGCGACTGCACGATGAGGAGGACGCCGTGCCGCTCTCGGAGCACGAGCAGCGAATGCTTGAGCAGATGGAGCGAGCGCTGTACGCCGAAGACCCCAAGTTCGCGACAGCGCTTGAGGGAAGCGGTCTGCGGACGTACACCCGGCGACGGGTCTACCAGGCGGTCGCGGGCTTCCTCGTGGGTATCGCGCTCCTCATTGCCGGAATGGTCACACTGCAGATCTGGGTCAGCGTGGTGGGATTCCTCGTCATGCTGGGCTGCGCGGTCCTCGCCGTGACCGGCTGGCGCAAGGCTCCCAAGCCTGGCGAACAGCCCGCCGCAGGCGCTCCGCATGCCCGCCGTCAGGGACGGCCGCGGCGCTCGGTGATGGATCGTATCGAGCAGCGCTGGCAGCGCCGGCGCGACGAGCAACAGGGCCAGTAGCACCCGGCTCCGTACCCCGGAGGTACGCCGTCCAGATCGGGCTCGCCGTGCACCACCCTGAGGCTCACCGCCTCCCCCGAGCCGAACGGCGGGCGGCCGGTGAGCGCGT
>NZ_JBEXDX010000050.1:0-60507 GCF_040605995.1 Streptomyces sp. NPDC005492 | reverse complement strand
CCCATCGGGCCCTCCCGAGTCCCCTCGGCGGATACCTCTCCCGTCCCAGAGTCCCACCTCCGAAGCGCCCCGGACAGTCGGCGCACAGCCCCGGGTCGGCGTGCGACGCCCCGCTCACAGAACGTGCGCCCCGCCACCCTGCCGCCGCAACGCCGTTATCAGTTTGTCGAACTGACGTGGGCTCAGCCCGGAGAACGGGGCTATCCAGGATGGCTCCGACGCCGTGATCACACCAGCCACGCGGAGATCATCCCAGGACGGTTAGGGTGCGCTTCGCTGAACCAAAGGACTGGAGACGGATGATGGAGCGCGAAGAAGCTCTGCAACTTGCGGTGGCGTTCCTGGCGCGCAGCCAGCGCGATGACGAGCCGCCCCTTGCCATCGACGCGGAGCGGGTCCGCGAGAGCAACGGACTCCTGATCGTGCCCTACAACTCCGTGCAGTACTTCGCCTCGCGTGACCCGAGACAACAGCTGCTGGACTGCTGGCCCATCCTCGTCGACCTTGATCGCGGAGACATACGCTTCGGGACCCTCGACGAGCGGCACCTATGGAAGAACCCAACCACCTGACACGGCTGTGGCCGTCCACGACCGCACTTACGGGACATCGCTTAGATGAGCTCGCCCGACTATGACTTCAAAGAGCTATCACCCTATGGCTTTGAAGTGTTGACGCGTGACCTTTTATCCAGAAATGAAGATATTTCATATTCCACCTACGCCATTGGTCGCGATGGCGGAATCGACCTGCGGGCCCGCACGAGAAGTGGGGTACGAATCGCACAGTGCAAACATACTCCAGACGCCAAGATTGGGCGCCTTATAGCTTACGCAAAAAAGGAGAAGGAAAAGCTTCTCTCCTTGGGGTCGCCTATACGACACTATTCTTTCATCACTACCGCTGAGCTCTCGCCTTTACTTGAAGATAGATTGCTAACCACGCTTGCCGGGGTCGCGGAAGAGGTTGAGGTTCACGGCCGAGGATGGTTGAACTCGATTCTTTCTCGGCATAGCGATTTGGAACGCCGCCATTTCAAGCTGTGGCTTAGGTCCTCAATGGCGATACATGAGATGTTGCGCGGTGGCGTCTTCCTGCGAGGAGAATCCCGGGTACGCAGGATTCAGCGCAACTATCTTAGGTTTGTTCACCATGACGCCTGTGATAGGGCCGAGGAAGCACTGGAATCCACCGGGATAGCAGTGATCAGCGGATCCCCAGGGGCAGGGAAAACGGCGACAGCAGAGTACCTACTCCTTCAATGGTGGCATCGCGGCTACCGCGTAATCGTCGACCCACGCACCGTCGATAGCTGGTGGGAGTGGCTTGAGGACGACGTACCCACAATCTTCTTTTTCGACGACGCTTGGGGTCAGACACAGCTCCATGACCATAGGGCAAGCCACTACGATAGAGACTTCGCCGAATTTCTGGCGTCTATCGTTGAGAAGTGCACAGATTCTCGTTCGGAGAAGTCTCGTGAAAAGGTCGCCGTCATCACGACCAGGTCGCTCGTTTTGCACGACTTGTTGCGCACCAGCGACTCCGCGAATCTTATTTTTGAAAATATCTCCGAATCGGTTGTACGGGTTGAGCGTCTTCCCTCTGAAGTAAGAGCTCGAATTCTCTTCAACCACATAAATGCTGCGATCGATGACCAGAAGATCAGGGCGGAGTTGGCCGCAGGAAACTGGTGGGACAGCGTATCTCTTCATGCCAACTACTCACCCCGGATCGTTGAACTCGTCACCGCGAGGCGCGGGTTCACTTCAGGGCGGCAAGTTGTTGATGCGCTCAAGGAAGCCTTGAATGATCCTCACCAGATCTGGCAGCGGTCTTTCATTGCCTTGTCCACCTTCGAACAGTTCCTACTATCCGTCCTGGCAGTATCTGATTCTCGGGGCGTCGATCGCGATCAGATCGTCAGGCGTCTAAAGACCCACCCAGTTACCGAACTAAAAAATGCGATCGGCCGCTTGGTAGGCTCATGGATAGACCGCTCATTCGTGGCGAAGGTTGAACTGCTAAACGTTACCGACCCTAGCCAGCGAGACTTTCTAGTCAACCACTTGTCTCGTGAGCCCCTAGCGTGCCTGGATGTGATTAGGAATTCTGCAACTATCGAAGATCTATCAATTATGTGTGAGCGTGGCAGGCCTCCAGAGGTTGTAGAGCAGCCAACGCTCTTCACTCTCGATGAGGTTTCCCTTCGGGAATCGCTCGATGGGTGCGCGGTATCGCTAGTGAAGGCGCTTCGGCAACTGTGGACACATAAGCTCGATGAAGTGCGTGGCGACTTCCGTGACCCTCTTCCTGAGAATCTCTTCGTGGAAGCATTTGAGACGCTCGCGCGAGTTCTTATCTATCAAATCGATAGGTACGCGGCTCCCGATATGGACGCGCATGAACTTGAATTCTGGTTTGAAGCTAGCATGCCCAATCTATTTTCGCTGCTTGATAGAGTCGAGGTCGAATCCTACGCTGACATTTTGGATGCCCTTTCTCGGATGTTGCGTGTCATTGTTGATCTAACAAGGCACAGGGTCTTCCCTCGTCCATATGGCGACATTGTTCATGGCCTTCGGCTTGCCATGGTGCAAGTATGGGGTGAGTGGGAGGGGCAAGTTGCTAGCAGGGTGACCGAAGTCCAGCTCGTTGATGACATCTATGATGCGGTGATTAGCCACCCTGAGATTTTTTCAGAACTAGGGTTCACAGAGTACGCCGAGTCCTGCTTGGATATCGAGTCTCTTGATGTTGAGCTCACTGCTCGCATCGAAGATATTCCTTTCGAGTTTGACGTCACCGTAGGAGTGCTCGAAGATCTATTTGGTTGCACATTCCCGGAAGCGAGAAAGGCTCTTAAGTCATGGGAGGATACGGAAGAACCGTATGTCCCTGACGAGCCCTTGTTTCCTATCGTGGATGCATCGGACAATGTACGCCGCGAAGTAGTAATTCAGCGTTCTAGCATGGATGTGCTCTTTAACTCTCTGGCTGACCCTATCGATGTCGAGGGTGTTTCGGATGAACCTTCTCGGTGAAATCACGTCGCCGCATTTCACCCGAAAGGACAGCGACTGGAACCTGACCTGCGCCGGTTGCGTCGCCGCCCTGGGCTAATCGAGGGCTCAGAGAGGGGGTGGGGGCGCACATGAGTACCGATGTTCGCGCGGCCGTCGTCGGCGATGTGCCGGCCGTGAAGGCCGTGACCGACATGGCGTACCACCACTACATCGCGCGCATCGGTGTGGTGCCGCAGCCCATGGAGGCAGACCATATGGCGAATGTCGTCGCCGGGCGGGTGTTCGTCACGGGTGACCCCGTGGTCGGGCTGGTGGTGGTCGAGGAGCGCGCGGACCATCTCTTCCTCGACAGCATCGCCGTCCGCCCCGACGCGCACGGCACGGGGGTGGGACGGCGGCTGCTGGAGTTCGTGGACGCACGCGCGCGTGCGCTGGGGCTGGCCGAGGTCAGGCTCTACACGAACGCGTTGATGTGGGAGAACCAGGAGATCTATCCGAGGTTCGGCTACGAGGTCGTCGAGCGGCGCACGGACGGGCCCTACGACCGCGTCCATTACCGGAAGCGGCTGGGCTGAAGCGGCTGACGCGGCTGGTCGGGCCAGGTCGGGCTCAGCCGTCCGGCCACCAGGTGCGGGCGATGTCCTTACGGACCTCGGGGCGCTCGGTGGGGCGCTCGTCGGACTCCTCGCGCACACGGCGGGCGTCCGACTTCTTCAGGGGCTTCTGCACGGTTACGCGGCGCATGGCTGCCTCCTTGTGTCCACCCGGGTTCGTGTTCTCACGAGGTAGACCGTTCCGGGGAGGGTGACTCATCGACGCTGGTCTGTCTGTGGCGGCTGTCACGATGGGACTGTCAGTGGCGGGTGTCACGCTGGGCGGATGAGTGAATCCGAAGCGAACGTGGACTGGGACGCGGAGGCCGCCGCCTTCGACGAAGAGCCTGATCACGGCCTGCGTGACCCGGAGATCCGCCGGGCCTGGGCAGACCGGCTGCGCGGCTGGCTGCCCGCCGGTGCGGCCGATGTCCTCGACCTCGGCTGCGGCACCGGCAGCCTGTCGCTCCTCGCGGCCGAGCAGGGACACCATGTCACCGGCGTCGATCTCTCCCCGGCGATGGTGCACCTCGCCCGCGCGAAGCTGGCCGGCCGTGACGCGGCGTTCCTCGTCGGTGACGCGGCGGCACCTCCGGTGGGGGAGCAGCGCTACGACGTCGTCCTCGTCCGCCATGTGCTGTGGACCCTGCCCGACCCCGCCCGCGTCCTGCGCCACTGGCGCGGGCTGCTGCGCCCCGGCGGCCGGCTCGTGCTGATCGAAGGCCGCTGGGGGGAGGTCAGCCCGGTCGGCATACCCGCCGACCGCCTCGCCGAACTCCTGACACCCCTCGCCGGCCACGTGCGAGTGGAGCGGCTCTCGGACGACCCACTGTTGTGGGGCAAGCCCGTGACCGACGAGCGGTACGCGGTGGTGGCGGTGCCGTAGACCGCGCCCGCGAAGTCCCGCCTGCCTCGCGACGCCCGGCACGCTTCCCGCTGCCTCAACGCCGAGAGCGCGCACCGACCGCGGCAGCAGCCGCTTCCGGGGCGGACGCGAGGCCCGCCCCCTGCGGGCGAACGACGGCACTTCGCGGACACGACCCCGGGCCGCTCCGCCCGCCCTCACGCCAGCAGCTCCTCGAACCCGCCCTCACGCGCCAGCCCCTCCAACTCGTCGAGTGCCGCCACGGCGGCAGCCGCGGCCGCTGGGTCCGACGTCGGCAGGCCGCTCTCCTCGAACTCGTCCTCGTCCAGGCGGCGTACGTCCAGGCCGTCCGCCGAGCGCCACAGGTCCAGGTCGAGGTCCTCGACGACGAGTTCGGTGCCGGAGAGGGTGGCGGGGCGGGTGATGTCGCAGTACCAGCCCTTCAACTCGCCTGTACCGGAACGGACTTCCTTCACCGAGTACCAGCGGTCCCGCCAGTAGTACTCGGTGAACA
This sequence comes from Streptomyces sp. NPDC005492, assembly GCF_040605995.1. Lineage (NCBI taxonomy): Bacteria > Bacillati > Actinomycetota > Actinomycetes > Kitasatosporales > Streptomycetaceae > Streptomyces > Streptomyces sp. NPDC005492. The sequence continues at coordinate 55,509 of NZ_JBEXDX010000050.1, read as the reverse complement.
CGTCGCCGCGCTCGAAGCGTACGAAGCCGAAGTCGCGGACGCCCTCACCGGCCCACGGGGCGCGGACGGCGAGGCGGGTGCCGTCGTCGGAGAGCAAATCCGCCGTGTAACGGATCTTCGTCCGGCCCGCCTTGACGAGGACGACGTCCAACTGGCGTGCGGGATCAGATGAGTTCACGGACATATCGAACCTCCGTAGCGCAGGTCTCGTAACCGAACCACTTGTTGATCGCGAGCATCGGACCGTTGCCGGTGTCGTTGCCCGTGAAGGCCTCCGTGTATCCGGCGGCGCGGGCGCGGTGCAGGGAGTCGTTCTTGGCGAGCTTGGCCAGGCCCCGGCCCCGGTGGGCGCGGGCGGTGCCGGTCATCACCGTGCCGTAGCGGGTGCCGTCGTCCGTGCGGGCCGCGCTGAAGGCCGCCGGGCGTCCGTCCACGACGGCGACGGACGTCAACTCGGGGCTGAAGAGAGGGTTTCGCCAGGTCTCGTCCAGCCAGGCCTCGTAGTCGGTGAACTCGGTGTCGATGTCGCTGGGTTCGTCCAGCGTCGCCTCCGCGTCCAGCTCGAAGAGGGGGCGCGGGTCGGAGGCGAAGTCCGAGCCCGGGCGGATCTCGACGCCCGGTGGCGGGTCCTGGAGCGGGGGCAGCGTGCCGTGCGCCAGGTCCAGCCGGAGGAAGTGCGCGGAGCGGCTTGCCGTATAGCCGAACCCTTCGGCGAAGGCACGGTTGCCCGGCTCGTCCAGGACCCAGGCGTAGAACTTGGTCGCGCCCCGGGCGGCCAGGTGCTCCTCGGCGGTGCGGACCAGGAGCGAGCCCGCGCCCCGGTGCGTCCGCTCCGGGTGCACGTACACGTTGACGAAGCCCTGGCCGGGCTCCGGGCTCTCGTAGGCGATGCCCACCTGGGCGGTGCCGATGATCTCGCCGTCCTCCTCCGCGACCAGTCGCCGCAGCTCGGCCTCCGGATGTGCGTGGGCGATGTCGAAGGCGACGGACTCCGGTGTGAACAGCATGTAGGGGAGGGCCAGTCGGCGGACCCGGACGAAGCCCTCCAGGTCGGCCCGGACATCGGGGCGCAGGTCGCGCGCGATCACGGTCATGGAGTCGCACGCTACGGCGGGGCCGCGCCGGAGTGCCTCTCATTTTCCGGCGGGTGCGGGACAATCGGGCCGTGACCCTGAAGATCCACATCGATGACAGTGCCGCGCCCTACGAGCAGATCCGCGCCCAGATCTCGGCGCAGGCCCGGTCCGGTGCGCTGCCGGTCGGCTACCGGCTGCCCACGGTGCGCGGGCTCGCCGAGTCGCTCGGCCTCGCCGCCAACACCGTCGCCAAGGCGTACCGGGCCCTGGAGACGGACGGGGTGATCGAGACGCGGGGCCGCAACGGCACGCTCGTCGCGGCGGCCGGTTCGGCGGCCGAGCGGGAGGCGGCGGCCGCCGCGCAGGCGTATGCGGAGCGGGTGCGGCGGCTGGGGCTGTCGGAGTCCGACGCGCTGGCCGCCGCCCGGGACGCGTTGCGGGCGGTCTACGAGACCCCCTAGAGCAGCGGGAGTCGTTACAGGTACGACCCCGCGTTCGCCCCTTCCCGCTGGTCCGGCGCCGCGGGAGGCGGCGGCCGCCGCGCAGGCGTACGCGGAGCGGGTGCGGCGGCTGGGGCTGTCGGAGTCCGACGCGCTGGCCGCCGCACGGGACGCGCTGCGGGCGGTCTACGACAGCCCCTAGAGCAAGGGGAGTTGCTACAGATACAACCCCGCGTCCGCCCCTTCCCGCTGGTCCGGCACCGACGTCGGCTGAGTGCCCCGGCGCAGCGCGTACAGCTCCGCCAGGGTCGCGCCCTCGCGGCCGACGCCCTCGTCCGTGCCGAGCCAGTTCACCGCCTCCTTGCGGGTGAGCGCGCCGACCTCGATGCGGGCCAGGCAGCGGCCGGGGCGGACCACGGCGGGGTGGAGGCGCTCCAGGTCCTCGTTGGTGGTGACGCCGACCAGGACGTTGCGGCCCTGGCCGAGCAGGCCGTCCGTGAGGTTCAGCAGCCGGGACAGGGCCTGGCCGGCCGTGTGCTTGGCCTCGCCGCGGATCAGTTCGTCGCAGTCCTCGAGGAGGAGCAGCCGCCAACGGCCCTTGCCCGTCGAGTCGTCCTCGCCGATCGCGATGTCCATCAGATAGCCGACATCGCTGAACAGCCGCTCCGGGTCCAGCACACAGTCCACCTGGCACCAGTCCCGCCAGGAACGGGCCAGCGTGCGCAGCGCCGAGGTCTTGCCGGTGCCCGGCGGGCCGTGCAGCAACAGCAACCGGCCCGCGATGTCCTCCGGCGTCGTCTTCATCAGGCGGTCCATCGCATCGGCCACCGGACGCGTGTAGTTGGGACGCACCTCGTCCCACGTGCCCGCCGAGATCTGCCGGGTCGTCCGGTGCGGCCCGCGCCTGGGGGAGACGTACCAGAACCCCATCGTCACGTTCTCCGGCTGGGGTTCGGGCTCGTCCGCCGCGCCGTCCGTGGCCTGGTCGAGGACCTTCTCGGCGAGTTCCTCGGTGGTCGCGGTGACCGTGACGTCGGCGCCGCGGTTCCAGCGGGAGATCAGCAGAGTCCAGCCGTCGCCCTCGGCGAGGGTCGCGCTGCGGTCGTCGTCGCGGGCGGCGCGCAGCACGCGGGCGCCCGGCGGGAGCAGGGTCGCCCCGGCCCGTACGCGGTCGATGTTCGCCGCGTGCGAGTACGGCTGCTCGCCCGTCGCGAAGCGGCCGAGGAACAGCGCGTCGACGACGTCGGACGGGGAGTCGGAGTCGTCGACGTTGAGCCGGATCGGCAGTGCGTCGTGTGGGTTAGCGGACATGGGGCCATGATCCGGCACGAGGACGCCGTGTGCACCCGCTTTCCGCAGTGCGCCCCCGAGTGTCGGCTCCGCCCGGTCCATCCGATGTGTCCCTTCCGTGTCCGCCGTGTATCCCCTCGGTCCTGTTACAAGCCTGTGCATGTGGAAGCCTGCCCCACCGCCCGGCACCGACGTTACTGTTGCCCTTGATGGGACGTCATGAGTGGAATTCGGGGGCACGACGGTGGCGACTCACCGCGCTGCTCGGCGTGGGTGTGGCCGCACTGGCTCTGATCGTGACCCTGATCAACACGCTTCCCGGCGGCGGAAGCACCGCGGGCACCTCGCGCGACGGCGACAAGGTGCACGGCACACCGGCGACCCCGCCCGACGAGGACCGGCCGGAGGTCGGCTGGGGCTTCACCCACACCCAGTACAGCGCCGACGAGGGCAGCGACACCGCGACCGAGCGAGTCGAGGGGCTCCTCGCGAAGTCCCAACTGCCCCAGGACCAGGCCATCATGGGCTGGGGCGCCGACAACCCCGAGCCGGTGAAGGGGCGTTACGACTTCGGCGCCCTGGACCGCCGTATCGACTTCGTCCGCAAGTCGGGCGGCACCCCGGTCATCACACTGTGCTGCTCCCCGGACTGGATGAAGGGCGGCAAGGCCGGCGTAGACAACACCAATTGGAGCCAGGCGTCGCTGGAGACGGCCCCGAAGCCGGACCACTACGCGGACTTCGCCGCGCTCGCCGCGACCGTCGCCAAGCGGTACCCGGACGTCACCCACTTCATCGTGTGGAACGAGTTCAAGGGCTTCTGGAACAACGCGAAACAACGTTGGGACTACGAGGGTTACACCCAGCTCTACAACCTCGTCTACAAGGCGCTGAAGAAGGTCAACCCGAAGATCATGGTCGGCGGTCCGTATCTGGTGATGGACAGCGTCGACCCGCGCGACGCGAACGCCTCCAGCACCCTCAAGGGCAGTTGGGGCGCGATGGACCAGAGGATCGTCGACGCCTTCGACTACTGGAACCAGCACAAGGTCGGCGCCGACTTCGTGGTCGTCGACGGCTCCAGCTACACCAACGACGACGAGTTGCTGCCCGACGAGTTCGGGGCCACCGAGAAGCTCACCGCCGTGAGCGAGTGGGTACGGCAACAGACGCACGATCTGCCGCTGTGGTGGGCCGAGTACTACGTCGAACCCGCCGACGGCAACGACGACCGCAAGGGCTGGTCCGAGACCCATCGCGTCGCCGTCCAGGCGGCCGGCATGATCGCCATGGCCAAGGGGGGCGCCACCTCCGGCTTCTACTGGAACCCGGAGGACGAGAAGGGCACCACCTGCGCGGGCTGCCTGTGGACCCCGACCGACAGCTCCGACGGCGGGAGGCAACTGCCCATGTACGACCTGGTCTCCCGCTTCGACACGGCCTTCGGACCCGGCACCGCGTACGCGACGGTGTCCGTCGCCGCCGACGACGTGCCCAACGTACGCGTCCTCGCCACCGACAAGACGATCCTGGTCGTGAACACCCTGAACCGGCAGATCAGCGCGAAGGTCGACGGCAAGCAGTTCGACATGGCGGCCTACGAGGTCAAGTGGCTGACTCGCCAGGCCACTTGACCCCCGTAGCGCTTATTTCATGGTCAGGAACCGCTGCACCAGCGAGGCCAGCAGCACCGCCAGCAGGGGCAGCGAGAACCAGAAACTGCTCTGCAGCCACCGCAATTGACGCACGCCCGGCCGCACCGCGACCCGGACCACCTCGCGGGCCGTCAGCATCAGGATCAGCGCGACGGCGGCGAGCGCGCCGACCACCGACCACGGCGTCCAGGTGATCTGCGGTCCGATCGGCCCGGGATCGGGCTTCGGGACCGCACCGGCCGGCTGGGTGCGCAGCGCGTACATGGTCACGTCGTCGTTGACGAGGACCTTCCTCAACTCCTGCCGGTTGTCGAGGTTCTGGACGAGCCGCGCCTGCCAGGTCGGTGAGAAGCCCGCGTCCATCTGGAGCGCCACGACCTGGCTCTCGTTGATCATCAGATACGAGTTCGGGCCCGCGTCCTTGAGCGCCTTGACCAGACCGGACACCAGTACCGGGTCCGAAGGGGCCAGCGTGGGAACGTAGTTGACCCGCTCCATGTCCTTCGCGCCCCACGGCATCGCCGGCGTCACGTCGTTGACCGTGTCGTCGGTCAGCCACAGCAGCCGTACGGTCGGCTTGTCGTGGGCGTACACGTAGTTCATGGCCGCGACCTCGCCGGGCCGCACCCGCTCGAAGCCCTCGTTGCCCCAACGGGCCACCAGGAAGCCGCCCATGAGCAGCAGGCCGGCGAGCAGTGCGGCCAGCGGGGCGAGGCTCACCCGATCCTTCTCGCGTTCCTTGGCGGTGACGCCGGTGCGCGGGAAGAGGGCGAGACCCGCGAGCAGGGCCGCGCCCGGCACCGCGAACATGAAGACGCGCAGCGCCATCTCGCCGCCGTAGGACTGCATGCCGAAGCCCAGGAACGGGACGAAGGTGAGGACGAGCAGCGAGCGTTCGCGGTACTTGTGGTCGCGGCGGCGCCACCAGCCCCAGCAGGCGAAGGCCATGATGCCGCCGGCCAGCAGGACGCGGGTGTAGAGGACCAGCTTGTGGGTCGAACTGCCGCCCGCGATACGGCCGGAGACGGACGTCGACACATTGCTGCCGACGCCGCCGACCCCGCCGAAGAGGTCGTTGAAGTGCCCGGACCAGTACGGCTCGGCCATGAAACCGAGCCAGACCGCGACCAGCACCGCGAACAGGATGGGCAGGCCGCGCAGTTCGGAGCGGCCGATCAGGACGAGGACCGCGAGCACGCCCAGCATCACGAACGGGGTGAGCTGGTGGGCCGGGACACTCGCCGCGAACAGACCGATCAACACCAGGAGCAGGACGGCCTGTTGACGCCGGTCGGTCGGCTCCACCTCCGTCTCGCCCGGTCGCGTCCTCGACCACAGGACGCCCGGCGCCCGGAACCAGACCAGCAGGATCGCCACGAAGGCCAGATAGAGCAGGAAGGTGAAGCCCTGCGGGGAGAAGTAGTCCTGGCCGACCCAGCCGCTGAGCACGAAGATCCAGATACCGGTCCACTTCGCCCGCCAGCTCGCCCGCAGCGAGCGCACCAGCAGGAACATCGGCGCCAGATAGGCGAGTTGGATCGCGGTGGGCCACCAGCGGATCACCTCGGTCCAGTCGGTGATCCCGCACGCCTTGCCGATGAACGCCGCCGCCGCGAAGAAGCCCGGCCAGCTCCAACGCGCGTCCAGGTCGGGTACGGCCGACCCGGTGCGGTCGATGTAGTCGATGAACCCGAGGTGCTGCCAGGCCGTCGGGAAGCGTGGTTCGGGCTCGATCACAGCGGGCAGCGCGTGCAGCGAGACCACGGTCGCGAGCAGGGTGATCAGCAGCAGCGCCTTGTGCTCGCGGCCCAGCCACAGCAGCGCGGCGAACACCGTGATCAGCAGCGCGGCGCCGACCAGCGTGGGCAGCGGCAGCACCGAGATCAGGCCGAGCCCGCCCATGTCGTCGAGGTCGGACTCGCCGAGCCGCAGCGCGGGCACCCAGTACAGGAGCAGCGCGGCGACCAGCAGACAGCCCAGCACGACGCCGGGCCGGGTGGGCACGAGGCGCTCACGCAGCGACAACGGGCGGGCGGGCGGCGGCACTTCGGCTTCCCGCGCCTGCTCCGCCGCGTCCTTCCGGGCCTGCTCCCGCACGAGCGACGCCTCCGGTACGACCACCCGGTCGGAGCCCTCGGCGGGCTCGAATGGCGCGTCCACCTCGGGCTCCGCCGACGGGCTGAGCGAGGACTCCGAACCGGGCTCGCGTTCCTCGACCGGCAGCCCGACGATCCCGGACCGCTTGATGCCGAGCGCCCAGGTCGGCCGCTGCTCGCCGGACACGATGGGCGTGCCGGTGGGCGGGGTGCCCGGGCCGGGCCGCACATCGGGACGGCGTTCCAGGTGGTCGAAGTCCACATGGATGCCGAGCGCGAGGGTGTCGGAGTCCAGCGCCCAGGCCGGACCACGACGGCGGGACGCGGCCGGCACCTCGCGCGCCCCCAGGTCGGCGAGGTCGCCGTCCGGCGCCGTGTCCTCGGGTGCTTCCGCGGGCGTCGCGGCCCGGAGCGTCCGGAAGAGCTTGGGCGCGGCGATCGTCACGATCACCGCGAGGCTGGAGATCTCGGCGACGCCCGCGCCGGTCAGGCCCATCCGGGGGAGAAGCAGCAGCGTCAGACCGAGCACCAGGACGCACAACAGGCCCTGCAGCCAGGCGAGTCCACCGGTCCGGCTCTGCGCGCGCAGCACCGCGAAGTAGGTCTCCATGACGACCCGCAGCAGGGCGCCCACCGCGAACCAGCGCAGCAGCGGGGTCGCCGCGTCCGCGTACCCCGCTCCGAACACGCCCAGGATGTACGGGGCGCCGATGAACAGCAGCCCGCAGATCGGCAGCATGATCCGGGCCATCCGCCTGAGCGCGGCCCGGGTGTTGGCGGCGATGCGCGCCGGGTCGTGCGAGCCCTCGACGGTCAGCGAGGCGCCCATGTTGATGGCGAGCAGATTGACCGTGCCGCCGATCGTCGTGGTGATGTAGAAGTACGCGTTGTCCTCGGAGCTGACCTGCGAGGCGATGATCACCGGCACCAGGTAGACCACGGCCAGCGAGAACAGCGAGCCGGTGTAGTCCCCGGCGAGGAACCGCCCGATCTCCCTCAGCGTCGGCGGCCGCGCGTGGTCCTCGGTCGCCTTGATGTGCCGGGGCACCAGCCGCCGGAACACCAGCCAGCCGAGCGGCACCACGGAGAACGCGATCGCGGCGACCCACGACACGAAGACACCGCTGGTGGCGAACACCGCCGCGAGCCCGACGAGCAGTGCCAACTTGACCGCCGAGAACACGGTGTTGCCCACCGGAACCCAGGGCGCGCTGCGCAGCCCGGTCAGCACCCCGTCCTGGAGCGTGAGCAGGTTCCAGGCCACGACCGCGGCGACGAAGCCGAGTGCGTGGACCGGTCCGTGCAGGAAGCGGTACGAGGGTCCCCACGCGTTCAGGGTCAGCAGGAAGATCCCGGCCCCGAGCGCGACGACCAGCGAACTGCCCGCGTACGTACGGAAGATGAGACGGCCGGTGGCGCGTCCCGCGACCGGGATGAAGCGGGCCAGGGCGCCCGTCAGGGTCACCGCGGTCAGTCCGGCCAGGAGCTTCATCGCGGCGATCGCCGCCGAGCCCTGCCCGACGGCGGAGGCCGAGTAGTAGTGGGCCGCGATCAGCCAGTAGCCGAGGCCCAGCACCGCGGAGATCCCGGTGTTCAGCATCAGGGCGTAGGCGTTGCGGAACAGTGGGCTGCCGCCGGGGGACGTGCCCCTCCCCGGCAGGCGCAGGCGGCGCCCCGCCCGCTGGGGCGCCTCGGTCTCGGGCGTTGCGGCCTGGGTGGTGGTGGTCGTGTCAGACACGGGAACGGCTGGCCTTCCGGCGGACCTGTCGGGCTCTGCGGACCATGGCGTACCCCTGGGTGAGGACCCGGTCCCTGGCGAAGTTGCGGGCGATCGCACGGCCCTCGACGAGCCGCTCGAACTCCTCGACGCCCGTGGTGCGGCGCACGGTCACCCGCCGCAGGGCGTACGGCCCCTGCCGGCGGCGGGCGAGGTCGTTGCCGACGGCGAGCGCCTGCGCGAACCCGGTCTCCCGCACCGCGTGGCGCACCCGGCGGCTGGAGTAGCCGTACGGGTAGGCGAACGACACGGGTACGGCGCCGAGTTCGTCGGCGACGATCTCCTTGCAGCGGACCAGCTCCGTGCGCAGGGTGTCGTCGTCGAGCTGGTCGAGCTGCGGGTGGGTGTGGCTGTGGCCGCCGATCTCGACGCCCGCGCCCGCGAGTTCGCGCACCTGGTCCCAGTCGAGCATGGTGTCCAGGCCGCCCCCGGTGTCGTGGGCGCCCCGGATCCAGCCGGTGGACACGAACAGGGTGGACGCGAACCCGTGTTGGGCCAGCGCGGGCAGCGCATGCCGGTGCACCCCCTCGTAGCCGTCGTCGAAGGTGATCAGCACCGGCCGCTCGGGCAGCGGCTTGCCCGAGCGCCAACTCGCCGCCAGATCAGCTGTGTTGACCGGAGTGAAGCCCAGATCACCGAGAAGCGCGAGCTGCTCGGCGAACGCCTCCGGCGCGACGGACAGCTCGCGGGTGGCGTCGTTCGGGGCGGCGGCGATGGAGTGGTACATGAGGATCGGCACGGGTGTGTCACTCATGTGAGTCCCCCCGCTCGATCCCGACCACCTCGAAAGTGGCACCGCCCCGCCGTGCCCTGACGCTCCCGACGACATACCCCCCCGCCGCCGTGAACACCCCCGCGACGATCGCCCCCGCCCGGCCGACTCCTCCCGGTCGGGCGAGTACGGCGTCCCGCAGCCCGCGTGCCACCCCGGCCGGCAGGACTCGGGTCGTGTAGCGGCGTTCCGACTCAAGTCCCTTGTCGGCGCCGACGCTTCGGGCCACCAGGGCCTTGGACAGCCCCTCGGCGTAGGTGCGCGTGCGGAAGTACCCGAAGTGCTCGCGTGCCTCGGGCACCCGGTGGTGGATCACCGCCCGGTCGTCGATCAGCAGCACCGCGTCCGGTCTGGCCCGGGTGAGCCGGATGCACAACTCCGTCTCCTCGCAGCCCAGCGGGCGCTTGTCGCCGTCACGCCCGATGCCGGTGGCGAAACCGCCCGCCGCGTCGAACGCCGTACGGCGGAACGAGGCGTTGCCGCCGAGGACGTTGCGCACCCGGACCCGGCCCGGGGGCAGGCCGCGGTAGGTGCAGCCCACCACCCAGTCGAACTCCTCGGGGAACCAGGCGGGCCGGCGGCCCGACGCCCAGATCGGCATCGTACGGCCGCCGACGGCCATCACCTTCGGATCGGTGTACGCCTCGGCGAAGTGCCGCAGCCATTCCCGCTCGGCCACGGCGTCGTCGTCGAGGAAGGCGACGACCTCGCCGCGCGAGACGGCGATGCCGGTGTTGCGGCCCGCGGAAAGACCGCGCGGGCCCGCGTTCGCCAGCACCCGGACCTCGCCCGTCTCCTCGAAGTCCTTGTACTCCCTGGTGAGTCGGTCCAGGAGAGCCGGGTTGTGGTCGACGACCAGCAACGTCTCCAGAGCGGGCCGCGACTGCGCCCGCACCGAGGAGACCGCCGCGAGGATGTCCTCCCAGCGGTCCTCGGTGTAGACGCAGATCACGACAGAGATGTCGGGACTGCTCAAGACACCTCTCCCCGCACCGAGTCGAGCTTCGTGGAGTGCGAACGACGGCGCAGCGCACGCCGGTTGGAACGCTCCTTGAGGATCACCTTGAGCACTCGCAGACCGTCCCGCACGGCGCGCAGATTGCTCGTGCCGTGGATACGGAGGTACTCGTGACTGGGGATCTCCTGCACCTTCAACCCTGCCTTGACCACCCTGATGTTGATGAGGGTCTCGATCTCGAAACCGGTGCAGTCGAGGTCGATCTTGTCGAGGCAGTGCCGCCAGAACGCGTTGTATCCATAGCAGAGATCGGTGTAGCGCGCGCCGAACTTGCGGTTGACGATCGTGCACAGCGCCCAGTTGCCGAGCTTGCGGATGAACGTCATGTCGTCCGTGCCGCCGCCGTTGGCGAAGCGGGAACCCTTGGCGAAGTCCGCGCCCGAGACGAGGGCGGAGACATAACTGACGATCTCCTGCCCGTCGGCCGAGCCGTCCGCGTCGACCATCACGATGATGTCGCCGCTGCAGGCCTCGAACCCGGTGATCAGGGCGTCCCCCTTGCCCTTGCCCTGCTGTTCGACGACCTTGACCCCGGGCCACAGCTCACGGGCCACCGCGACGGTGTCGTCGCTGGAATTGCCGTCCACAAGAACCACTTCGTGAATCCACGCCGGAAGGGTCTTGAAGACGTAGGGAAGATTCTCCGCCTCATTCATGGCGGGAATCACGATGCTCACCGGCGGTGTAATGGCCAGGTGAGAGGAGATCGGCCGGTATTTGGCCGACATTAACGGATCTTGGCCCGATGTCGCTGGGCGCAGAACAGAACTCACGAGTCTGGTCCCTCTCGTCCGGCGGACCGCCCGCCCCTGGGCGGCCCGGCTCTTAGCTCCGGTTCGAAAGGGGGGTTCTCACAGGCGACACGGAGAAATGGATCTCCGTGCACGCGTGGTGAGCTGGCAAAGCTGGTCGACCCCCGGAAAGCGTGAAAGCCGGCCGCGCGGCACGACTCGGTCACCAGTGCGGTCACCGAGCACGGCACCCCCCTACCGCGCCCCGCGCCGGGCCATCGCGGTCCTTGAGCCCTCCCCTAGAGCCGCTCGATGATGGACCAGTGCGGGTGAGATGTACGACGGTATTGACGATTGAACCTGTATGGCAAGGCCTGGAACGAGGCCTCACGTTTTTGTTGGTTTGACCGTTACACTCCTTTGTCCGTCGTGGTACGGCCGCGCATATGCCGCACGGATACCGGTATCGGAATCAGACAACTGATCGCCGCCACCACGATGATTCCGCCGTCGACCGACCAGCGGTGCACGCCCAGCATTCCCTGGGCCACCAGCATGTCGACGACCACCGCGCCCGCCACCGAGGTGAGGACCCGGGCGAAGAGATCAAGTCCGCGCAATACCGCGGCGATCGCCGCGGCCGGCGCGGCGAGGAGAAAGAACAGCGCGAACGGACCGCGCAACGGCGAGCCGGAGTCGGCGAGCGCGAGCACCGCGCCGACCGCTCCCACGGCCACGGCCGCACCGGCGAGCAACGCCGACAGGTCCCTCCCTGGTCCTGACCGCGCCCGCCCGGAGTCGGCGGTGGATGTTCTCTTGATGCCTAAGGTCTGCATTGGCGACTTTGCCCCCCGACGCGCCGGATGCCGGACTTCAATGTGACGCAGCCCCGCGCGGCACGTCAAGACGCCCACGCGGACGCTCCGATACTCCCTTGGCATGAACACTTCCCGTCAATGCGCGTAGTTGGTACGACGGTTGTGGCAGAGATCCTGCTAAGGGAGGTTCCATGAGACGTTCCCGATTTACGGCATACGTGACCTCGCTCCTCCTCGCCGCCGGCCTCGCCCTTACCGGGGCGACGGCGGCGCAGGCGTCCCAACTCGCCGCCACCGGCGGCTATGTGGCCCTCGGCGACTCCTACTCCTCCGGAGTCGGCTCGGGCAGTTACATCAGCTCCAGCGGGTCCTGCGACCGCAGCACCAAGGCCTACCCCTACCTCTGGGCAGCCGCCCACTCACCCTCGACGTTCGACTTCAAGGCCTGCTCGGGCGCTCGTACGGGTGATGTTCTCGCCAACCAGCTCGGCACCCTCAGCGCCTCGACCGCCCTCGTCTCGATCAGCATCGGCGGCAACGACGCCGGCTTCACCGACGTCATGACGACCTGCGTCCTGCAGTCCGACAGCGCGTGCCTCTCCCGGATCGCCACCGCGAAGGCGTACGTCGACTCGACGCTCCCCGGCCTCCTCGACAACGTCTACTCGACGATCAGCGCCAAGGCCCCCGCCGCGCACGTGGTCGTGCTCGGCTACCCGCGCTTCTACCGACTCGGCACCACCTGCCTCGGCCTCTCCGCGACCAAGCGCACCGCCATCAACGGAGCGGCCGACTACCTCGACACCGCCATCGCCAAGCGCGCCGCCGACCACGGCTTCACCTTCGGCGACGTACGCACCCCGTTCACCGGCCACGAGATCTGCTCCGGCAGCTCCTGGCTGCACAGCCTCAACCTGCTCAGCATCGGCGAGTCGTACCACCCCACCGCATCCGGCCAGTCCGGCGGCTATCTGCCGGTGCTGACCGGCGCGGTCTGAGGTCTCACTGACCGGAAGGTGATGCCGAGTCCGAGGCGGAGGCCCCGTCCGACGGGGTCTCCGCCAGGCAGGTCACCGAGAACGGCACCGAGTTGGACGTCGTCTCCACCGGGCTGCGGACCTCGACACTGATCTCGTTCTTGAACGTCCCGCTGTCCGTGTACGTCGTCAGGAACACCCGGTCCTGCTTGGTCTTCCCGCCGCCCGCCGGGAACGACAGCGTCTTCCAGCCGGGGTTGGCGACCGAGCCGGTCTTCGTCACCCACCGGTAGGACACCTCCGCGGGCAGCTTCCCCACCGTGATGCTCGCCGTGAAGGTCGGCGCCTTCGCGTTCGGCGGGGGACAGGTGCCGGAGTAGTCGGTGTTGGCACCCGCCACCGTCGCCCGCACCGACTGGGGCGCCGAGGACGACTTGCTGCTGCTCGGGCTCGGCGTATGGCTGGGTGTCGCACTCGCACTGGGCGAACTCCCGCCCGAGGTCTGGCTCTTGGGGCTGCCGGTCGTCCCGCTCGCGTCCGCGTTCCCGTTGTCCCGGTTCAGCAGTGCGTACGTCAGCCCGCCGATCGCCAGGGCCAGCGCGACCAGGCCCGCGATCAGCACGACGGCCGCGCGCCGGTTGCGGTGCGGCTCGTCCGCGGCCGACGTGGTCGTCGAGTAGGGGCCTTGTGGCGGCCCGAAGCCCTGCACCGGCGTCCGCGACTCCGCCTGGGAGTACGGGTCCTGCGGGGACCCCGCCATCGTCGGTGCGTACGGCGTCGTGGGCGCGGTGGCCGCGTACGGAGTGCCGCCCGCCGCGACGAGCCGTAGATCCTGCTCCGCCTGCTCGGCAGACATCCGTTCGGCCGGATCCTTGCGCAGCAGCCCCTCGATGACCGGGGTCAACGGCCCCGCCCGGTGCGGCGTCGGCAGCTCCTCGTCGACGATCGCGCGCAAGGTGCTCAGCGGGGTGTTCTGCCGGAACGGCGAACTGCCCTCGACCGCCGCGTACAACAGCACGCCCAGCGCCCACAGATCGGACTCGGGCCCGGGCGTACGGCCCAACGCCCGCTCCGGGGCGAGGAATTCGGGCGAACCGATGACCTCGCCGGTCATGGTGAGCGCCGAACTGCCCTCCACCATCGCGATACCGAAGTCGGTCAGCACGACCCGGCCGTCGTTCGACATCAGCACGTTGGCCGGTTTCACATCCCGGTGCAGCACCCCCGCGTCGTGCGCGGCCCGCAGCGCGGCGAGTACCTCGGCACCGATGTGCGCGGTCCGCTGCGGGGTCAACGGGCCCTCGGCGTCCAGGAGATCGGCCAGGGACACACCCCGCACCAGCTCCATGACGATCCAGGGGCGGCCGTCCTCCGTCGCCACGTCGTACACCGTCACCACATTGCGGTTGGCGACCCGCGCCGCCGCCCACGCCTCGCGCTCCAGCCGGGCGTACATCCGCTCCACGTCACCGGAGTCCAGCCCGGCCGGCGCGCGCACCTCCTTGACGGCGACCTCGCGTTGCAGCACTTCGTCGCGGGCCCGCCACACCGTGCCCATCCCGCCCTCCCCGAGCGGGGACAGGAGCCGGTAGCGGCCCGCGATCACACGTTCAGCGCCCGGTTCTTCGGGCATGGGTGCCCCCCATTCGCATCCGGGCCAATTCTCCACAAACGTAACTCAGCCGAGTGCGGATGCCGCCCCCTTGAGCACCAATGCGACCCCGAGGGCCACGACGACGAGCGCCGATGCCAGCGGCGCGGTCCGGCGGACCAGGACAGTCATGGGGCTGGTGGTCCAGCGGGGACGCCGGTCCAGCACACGGTTCATTCCTGTACCCAGCTTGACGACGGCGAATCCGGCGGCGGTGAGGGTGAGCGCGAGCCCGACGCCGTACGCGACGACGAGCAGCAGCCCGAACCAGGCCTGGCCCAGCGCTGCGGCCCCCACGAGGACGACCACGGCGGACGGGCTCGGTACGAGCCCACCGGCGAAGCCGAGCAGGATCGTGCCGCGCAGGGTGGGGGCGGTGGAGTGGGTGTGGGTGAAGCCGCCGTGGGTGTGTTCCACGGTGTCGTCGTGAGCGTGGCTGTGGCTGTGGTCGTGGTCATGAGGGTGGGGGTGGTCATGACCGTGATCGTGACTGTGCGGGTGGGGGTGCGGGTGCGGGTGCGGGTGCGCATGGGGCTCGGCGTGTGCGGAAGCCAGGACCAGCGCGCGCTCGGGGGACTTCACGGGCTCGTGCACATACCCGTGTGAAGTGGCCGGTTTCCGTGGGCGGTTGCTCCAGGCCCTGCGGACGAGGTTGCCGCCGGCGAAGAGGACCAGGACACCGCTCGCGATGCCCAGCCAAGCGATCACCGAGGGGGTCGCGGCGGAGCCGGCCGTGACCAGGAGGCCCAGGGCGATCACGCCGAGGGTGTGGGTGACGGTGACCGACGCGGCGAGCGGGAGGACGTCCTTGAGGCGGGCGCGACCGCCCCGCGCGGCTGCTGTGGCCGCCATCAGGGTCTTGCCGTGGCCGGGTGCGAGCGCGTGCATCGCGCCCAGGGCGATGGCGATGAGCAGGGAGAGGGCCGCGAAGCCGACGCTGAGGTCGTGCCGGGCGACCAGGTTGTTCAGGGCCTCCGTCCAGCGGTCGGCGCCCCGCGGGAGGATGGACGCGGCCGGGGAGTCCGACCGCGCCTGATCGTCGTCGGTCAGGGCCGGGCCGCCGGGGCGGGCCTTCAGGGACGCGGTCGTGGTGTCGGCGGGAGAGGAGAGCAAGTCCTTGGGATAGCTGGTGAGTTCGTGCGACACCGACTTCTTCGCCACGTCCGAGGTGGTGAGCGTCATCCGGTCGGCGCGCGCGGTGATCTCCCGCCAGCCCGGGCCGGTGGTCAGGCCCGCGCTGTGGAATCCGACGGTGACCGTGCCGCCCTTGGGCAGCGGTGCGGTCGAACCGCACTCCACCCGCAGGGTGTTGAGCCCCGCCTGCCCGGGCCGCAGCCGTGCGGTGCTGCTGCCGGGCATGAGGGCGACCGTACGGCCGTCGACGGTTACCTTGCTGCCCTCGGCGGCCTTGTCGCACCGCTGCCGGGCCCACTCCGTCATGCCCAACCGCTTGATGTCCGGCTTGGCTTGGGTCGCCGGGATCTCGGCGAGGTCCTCGATGTGGGTCACGCGCAGCGCGCCGGGGGCGACGACGAGACCGTCGTAGCGGTTGACGGTGAAGTTGCCGAGGGGGTGCGCGCTCGCGGTGGCCGTGGGGACCAGGAGGAGCGTGCCGGCGGCCGTGAGGACCGTCGCGGCGGCGGCGAACAGGCGGCGGGCGGGCCTCACTTGGTCGCCTCCAGCGCCTTACGGGCCTTGCTCGCGCCCAGCGGCGAGAAGCCCGGGTTCAGCTTCAGGGCCTTGGTGAGGTGGGCGCGGCCGTCCGCCTTGTGGCCCGTGGCGAGTTCGATCACGCCGAGGTGGTAGATGAACGAGGCGTTGTGGTAGCCGGTGGCCGTGGCGAAGCGGGCGTAGGCGAGGGCCTCCTTGTCGAGGCCGTTGACGTGCAGGGCCCAGGCGAGGGCGTCCGCCGTGTGCACGGTGTGGCGGCGGGCCCACTCGGCGCGGGCGGCGCGCAGGGCGGACTTGATGTCTCCGTGGTCGGCGGCGGCGAGCGCGGTGTCGAGGTCGGCGTTGACGCCGTTGGCCCGGGCGAGGGCGATCCACGCGTCGACGAGGGCGTACTGGTCGTCGGCCTTCGCCTTGTCGCCCTCGGCGCCCCGGCTCTCGTACAACTCACCGAGTTCCACGAGGGGTTGGGGCAGCGGATAGCGGGAGACCACCAGCTCCATGCCCTTGATGGCGTCGGCGCGGTCGCCCAGGGCGGCCTGGGCGCGGGCGCGGCCCTCCAGGGCGGGGAGGTAGTTCTCGTCGGCGGCGAGGGCGCGGCCGTAGTCGTTCAGGGCGGTCTTGTAGTCACCCTGGTTCCAGGCGAGTTGGCCGAGCGTGGCGGCCACGTAGGAGATGTCGCCCGGGGAGGTGGCGGCGGCGAGCGCGCGCTCCAGGACGCTGCGGGCCGTGGTCACGTCGCCGCGCAGTTCGTGGACGTACGCGTACCGGGTGAAGACCGGGACGCCGGGCTTGCGGGCGTCGGCGAGGTCGGCGGCCTTCGACGCCTCGTCGTAGCGGCCGAGTTCGACCAGCGCGTCGATACGGGAGCACAGGGCGCGCTCGCTGTAGGGGTTCTCCTTGAGGACCTGGTCCGCGTAGGTGAGGGCCTCCTTGAACTCGTGCCGGGCGGCGGCGAGCGCGGCGCGGCCCTCGAGGGCGTTCTCGTTGTCCGGCGAGATCTTCAACGACCGCGCGAAGGCGGCCTGTGCCTGCGGATACCGCGACGGATCACCCTTCGTCCGCGCCTGCTCCACATACGCCAGCCCGAGCGTCGCCCACCCGTCGAAGTCCTTGGGCTGCCCCCGCAGATGAGCCTGCAACGAGGCGATACTCGCGTCCAGACTCCCGCTGGCCAGCAACTCCGGTGATACGGCACTGGAGTTGGTCGCGGTGGTGGCACCGCTGTCCTTCGCGGCGCCGATCGCGATCGCCCCGCCGGTCAACGCCACAGCCAACAGGGCGGCACAGCCCGCGAGTTGTAGCGCCCGCCAGCGACGACCTGCGGCGGCGACCCGGCGTACGGCGGCGACGCGTTCGTCGTTCGGCGCGGGGGCGTCGTTGGGGCTGTCGTGATGGTGGGCGTGGGTCGACCCGTCGTGGTGGTGATGTGTGTGGGCCGGTCCGTCGGCGTTACCGTGGTCGTGGGAGGAGGCCGGTTCATCGGCGTTGTCGTGCGCGGGAGTTGCGGTGGGGGCCACATCGTCGGCGGCGGTGTCGGTCGGCTCGGGGGCCTCGGCGTGGGCTCCGGTCGCGGAGTGCTCGGAGCGCGGGGCCCGCGGCTCCTCGCCGGGAAGCGGGCTGTCGGTCGGCGCGGATTCCGCCTCGGCGACCGGCTCCGGGACGTCCCGGCCGACTGAGCCGGCGGATTCGGTGACGGGGTCCGAACTTGGCGTGTCCATCGGCTCGTTGGCCGTTTCGAGGCCGCGCGCGCTCTGCGTCTCGGCGCCGGCTTCCGCGGCCCGCTCACACCCCGATCCGGCGCCCTCGTCCTCAGCCCTGGCGGTATCCCCGCTCTCCACCCCGACGTCGGCCCTCACGTCGCCCCCACCCGCGTCCTCGTCCTGCTCCCACAACCGCTCCCACTCCCGCTCCGCCGCCGGCGTCTCGCCGGGCCTGTCCTCCGGCGGGTTGTTGTCGTTCTCGCGCGGGGCCATGCCGTTCCTCCATCGCCTGGGTGGATCAGTGGTTCTGTGGGTCTGCGGACCGGTGGATACCTGGGGATACGTGGATCAAGTGCCGTACTGCTCAAAGGGCGTGTAACAAGGGGTGGCGCGGCCCGCACCGTGGGGGAAGGAGCTGTGCGGGCCGCGCCAGTTCGTGGGGGTCAGTACGGGCGGTGGGCCATGCGGCGGCGCCACCACGCGACGCCCGCGCCGATCAGCAGGACGCCGGCCACACCGGAGGCCGCCGACGCGACGATCAGCATCATGTTGTCGGTGCCCGCGGACGAACCGGCCGGCTGGAGCGCGTCGCCGAGCTGGTTCTTGACGTCGGAGCCGCTGGTCGTGCCCTTGGCGAGCGGGCCGCGCGAACCCGAGGTGGGCTCGGCAACGTACGGGAAGTACTTCTCGAAGCCCTTGTCGTTCTTGTCGACCGCGTCGCCCAAGTCATTCTTGGAACCGACGAGTTCACCCTCCATGACCTGGAGCGCCTCGTCGATCACGTCGTCGGTGAGCCGACGCCCGTTCGGGAAGCCCGCGTTGTCGCCGTCCAGGACACCGAGCCGCTTGGGGTGAGCGGTCGGCTTGATCGAGGTGTTGAGGCGCAGCATCTCCGACGGCTTCGCGTACGGCTGCTCGGTGTTGAGGTCCTTGACACCCGTGAGGAACACGCTGACGAGGTCGTTGCGCGGCTCGCTCGGCGCCTTGATCTTGTAGATCGACTCGATCAGCTTCGGCAGTTCCGGCTCGGTCACGTTCTTCAGGAACTGCGCGTCGTCCTTGGGCTGGGACGCGTTGAACTTGTCCTTGTCCTTCTGCGGGTTGACGACCTCGTTGACCAACGGGTTGCCCAGCCGCGAGACCTGCGTGTAGTAGCCCTGCGCGTTCTTGCGCTGGGTCGTCGAGTAGATGCCCACGGTCGGACGCGAAGCCGACTGCCGGATCAGGTCGTTGGGCACCTGGAGGGCGATCGTGTTGACGTTGTAGCCCTTGAGCGTGTCGTTGCCGACCTCGCTGAGGTTGCCGCCGTACAGCAGGTCGAAGACGCGCAGGTCGGCGAAGAACGGGTCGTCGGCCTGGCCGGCGAAGGTCGCGCCGCCGTTCGTCGTCTTGTAGACCGCCTGCGAGCGCAGCTTGGCGTAGTCGGGCATCGACGCCTTGCCGACGTCCGACGGAGCCGCCGGGATGTCGTCGGCGACCTTGGTCTCGGAGACCTGCTTGCCCTTCTTCAGCTTGATCAGCTCGATGTCGTAGGACTGAGTGACGTTGAGGTCGGGGTCGGTGAGGCTGGTGACCGCGCCCGTGTTGTAGAGGAACGTCTTCTTGTTCTTGATCTGGGTGTTGAAGGTGTAGCGGAAGATGAAGTCGTCCAGCGCGTCACCGTTGTTGTCGATGTGCAGGTCGTACTGGGCGTCGTCCGCGAACTGGTAGAAGTTCGGGCCGCCGGCGGGCTCCTCGAACGGGATCCAGTTCGCCACGATCGTCGTGGTGTCCGGCTTGTCCGGGCTGACGAACGCGTACAGGTCCGTGTTGTCGTACTGCGGAGTTCCCGAGATGAGGGGGGCTTCCCGGTGGGAGGAGGCCGCGGCCACTCCCGGTTCCAGCACGGTGACGCCGGCGGCTGCGAGCCCCCCGGCGGTCAGCGCGCCACATATGAGGGCCGCGAGCTTCCTGCGTCCCGCACCGTTCCTGGAGATAGGTGTCATGCCGTCCGTCCTCAGTGCCAACTTGCCTGACGTCCGGGGATTCGGAGCAGGTGCCGGGGCGGATTGGTCGAAGGCGAAAACTTTTTTTGGTGGGCCGCGATCCGTCCCCCGACCCGCGTTTTGGGCGCGCTGATCCGTAACCCATCCGTAGGGGCGTTCGCTGCGAATGCCTCGTGTGACGGGATGTGATGAGGGGATGGGCCGCGTGCGGTCGAAGAGTGGGGGACGGGTGGAGGCGGACGAACTCCTGGTGCTGGTGGCGGCAGGGGATCAGCGGGCCTTCGAGGAGCTGTACGGACTGGTGTCCGGGCCGGTGTTCGGGCTGGTGCGCCGCGTGGTGCGCGACCCGGCCCAGTCCGAGGAGGTCGCCCAGGAGGTGCTCCTGGAGATGTGGCGGTCCGCCGCCCGCTTCGACCCCGGCCGGGGCAGCGCCCTGTCCTGGGTCCTCACCCTCGCGCACCGCCGGGCCGTCGACCGGGTGCGCAGCGCCCGCGCGGCCGTCGACCGCGAACAGCGTGAGGCCCGCCGCTCCCACCACCCGGCCTTCGACCAGGTGACCGAGGAGGTCGAGGCAGGCCTCGAACGCCAGTTGGTGCGCCGCTGCCTGGACCGCCTCACCGCCCTGCAACGGCAGTCCGTCACTCTCGCCTATTACGACGGCTATACGTACCGTGAAGTGGCCGAGCGGCTCTCGCTGCCGCTCGGCACGGTCAAGACCCGCATGCGTGACGGACTCACCCGGCTGCGCGACTGCCTGGGAGGTGTCGCATGAGCATCTTCGCCCGACTGTTCGGCCGGGGGGATCTCCATTCGCTCGCCGCCCCCTACGCCCTGGACGCCCTCGAACCCGACGAGCGCCGACAGTTCGAGAAGCACCTCAAGGGCTGCGACCGCTGCGCCGAGGAGGTGCGCGCCCTGACCGAGGACGCGGTCCGCCTGGCCTGGTCCACGGCCGCCCAGCCGCCGCTCATGATGCGTGACCGGGTGCTGGCCGCCGTACGGAACACTCCGCAGGAGCCCGGGCCGCTGCGGGAGCACGCGCGGGAGCGGCGGGAGTACACGCCCCGGCTGCCGGCCCATGTGTGGGGCACCCAGCCGCAGGTGTCTCGCGCCCGCGTGCCCCAACGACGCCCGTTCTTCGTGCCGTTCGCCACCGCGACGGCCGCCGCCGCGCTCGTGGTGGCCTCGCTGTTCGCCGTGCAGGCGAACCGGACCCAGGACAAGCTGGACGCCGCGCAGGCGCAGTCACGTGAGATCGCCCACGTTCTCTCGGCCACCGACGCCCGCGCGACGACCGGCGCGGACGCCCAGGGCCGGAGCATCGGCGTGATCGCGTCCGCCTCGGAGGGGCGCGCGGTCGTCACCCTGAGCGGATACGGCGCGCTGCCGAGCGACCGCGTGCGTCAACTGTGGCTGATGCGCCCCGATGCGCAACCGCGCTCCCTGGGGCTCTTCAAGGGCGACACGCCCTTGGTCGCCACCGGACTCGACAAAACTGCAACATCACTCGCAGTGACCGTCGAGCCCGGCGGAGGCTCACCGCAGCCCACAACGCAGCCAGTTGTCCAACTCGCCCTGAAATCGGTCGGATTCGGAGAGTGATCGAGGAGGGGTCGTCAACACCCTTACGGGGAAGGTGAATCCTGAGACCTCGATACACGAGTGCTCGGTGAGGGCGATAGGGTTAACCTGCCCGGGCCGGGTGGACTCGTACGGGTGGGGAGTGACATGGAACAGATAGTGCGCAGCAGGGCAAGGGTCCCTGCGATCACGTGCGGGAGCAGCGCGACCAGTTCGCGTCTCGACCGCCATCTCTCGGTGCTGGGCGGCCCTGTCGTCCCGCAACGCGAGACGGCGGAGGCGACCTTGCTGATGCGCGAGCTGACCTCACGTGACAGGACGCAGGAACGCAGCGCCACAGGCACGCGAGTGAGCCGCGTCAAGCTCTTCGCACCCCTGCGCAGGCTGCGCCGTTCGCTGTTCGGCGGGCGCTGAGCAACTGCTCGGCGTCCCCGGGGAGTTCCCGGGGGCCCGTGCTCAGGCCGCCACACCGTCCCGGCGCAGTGCTGCGATCTCCGCGTCCGCCATCCCCACGGCACGCAGCAGCGCCTCGGTGTGCTCCCCGAGCGCGGGCACGTCACCCATCCGTGCCTCGCCTCCGCCCGGCAAGGTGATCGGCGGCAGCAGTGCCCGCAGCGGCCCGACCGGTGAACCCACTTCCCGCCACCGCTCCCGCGCCGCCAACTGCGGGTGCTCCGCCACCTGTTGTACGTCCCTGAGGCGCGCGCAGGCCACACCCGCGCGCTCCAGTCGCAGCACGGCCTCGTCGGCGCCCAGCCCACCCAGCGCCTTGCCGACGAGGGCGTCCGTGCGCTCCCGCCTCGCGACCCGCGCCGCGTTCGTCGCGAAGTCCGGGTCGGTCCCCAACTCCGGCCGCTCCAGCACCAGTTCGGCGAGCCGCCGCCACTCCCGGTCGTTCTGCACCGACAGCAGCACCCGCCCACCGTCCGCCGTGGGATAGGCGTCGTACGGGGCGATGACGGCGTGCGCGAGTCCCGTGCGCGCCGGGGCAGTTCCGCCGTGCATCGCGTGGTGCAGCGGATGCCCCATCCACTCCGCGAGCGCGTCCAGCATCGACACCTCCACCGGCCCGCCACTCCCGGTCGTGCCCCGACGCACCAGCGCCGCGAGCGCGCCCGAGAAGGCGTACATGGCCGCCGCGATGTCCGCCGCCGGGATCCCCGCCTTCACCGGCAGCTCCGGCGTCCCGGTCACCGACACCAGCCCGGCCTCGCACTGCACGAGCATGTCGTAGGCCCGCTTATCGGCGTACGGCCCCGACGCCCCGTACCCGGAGATGTCCACGGCGACCAGCCGGGGGTGCGCCGCGCACAGCGTCGCCGCGTCCAGCCCGAGCCGGGCCGCCGCCCCGTGTGCGAGGTTCTGCACGAACACGTCCGCGTCCGCGACCAGCCGCCGTACGACGTCCAGCCCGCGCGGGTCCTTCAGGTCCAGCGCGATCGACTCCTTGCCCCGGTTGCACCACACGAAGTGCGAGGCGAGACCGCCGGCCGCGGTGTCGTAGCCGCGTGCGAAGTCACCGCCGTCGATCCGCTCGACCTTGATCACCCGGGCGCCCAGATCGGCGAGTTGTCGGGTGGCGAACGGGGCCGCGACGGCCTGTTCGACGGCGACGACGGTGATGCCCTCCAGGGGCAGCGGCAGGGGTTCCATGCCGGGGATCATGTCCCGTGACCGGCACCTTTGTCACCGGCATCTTTGTCGTGCGGGGAGTTCACCCCTCGCCGCGCGCGTAGCGGCGTACGGCGAGCGGTGCGAACACGGCGATCAGCGCGGTGCACCACACCACCGACCCGGCGATGGGATGGGCCACCGGCCAGGCGGCGCCCTCGGGCACGGGGGAGTTCCCGAACAGGTACCGGAGGGCTGTTGTCACCGCGCTGATGGGATTCCACTCGGCCAGGGTGCGCAGCCAGCCCGGCAGCCGGTCGGTCGGGATGTACGCGTTGGAGAGCAGCGGCAGCATGAAGGTCGCGCTGCCGAGCTGACCGGCCGCCTCCTCGCTGCGGGAGGCGAGCCCGAGCAGGATGCCGACCCACGCGCAGGCGAACCGGAACAGCAGCAACAGGCCCACGGCGGCTACGGCTTGGGCCGCGGACCCCTCGATCCGCCAGCCCACCGCCAGACCGACCAGCAGGAACGGCACGGTCCCGGCCGCCGTGACGACCAGATCGGCGGCCGCCTGCCCCAGCGGTACGGCGGCCCTGCTCATCGGCAGGGTGCGCAGGCGGTCCGTCACGCCCCGGTGCGAGTCCTGGGCGGCCTGGAACATGCCCGTCATGATGCCGTTGGCGGCCGTCGCGACCAGCAGACCCGGGACGAGGTAGGAGCGGTACGCGTCGCCCGGCATCGCGAGCGCGCTGCCGAAGACATAGCCGAAGAACAGCAGCATCGTGATCGGCATGGTCTGGGTGAGGATCACCAGCGCCGGGTTGTTCCGCACCCGCCGCAACTGCCGGCCGAGCATCGCGGTGCCGTCGTACGCCAACGCGCTCATGCCACCCGCTCCTTGTGGTCGGTCAGCCGGAGGAACACATCGTCGAGGGTCGGTGGTCGCATGTTCGCGTCGAGCAACGGCACGCCCGCCGCGTCGAGTTCGCGGACCAGGCGGGGGAGGGTGAGCGTCGGGTCGCCGGTGACCGCGCCGACCGCGTTCCGCTCGTGGTAGAACGACGGCTCGGCCCCGGTCAGTCGGTCCAGCACACCGGCCGCCTGGGCCAGCGCGTCGGCGTGGGCGACGACGACCTCGGCGTATGTGCCGATGAGCGCCTTGAGTTGGGCCGGCGACCCGCTGTGCGCGACCTGGCCCCGGTCCACCAGGGCTATGTCGTCGGCGAGTTGGTCGGCCTCCTCCAGGTACTGCGTGGTCAGCAGCACGGTCGTGCCCTCCCTCTTCAGGTCGCGCAGGGCGTCCCAGATGCGGTTGCGGCTGGCCGGGTCGAGGCCGGTGGTCGGTTCGTCCAGGAAGAGCACGTCGGGGCGGCGTACGAGACTCGCCGCCAGATCGAGGCGGCGGCGCATCCCGCCGGAGTACGTCGACGCGGGCCGGTCGGCGGCCTCCGTCAGACCGAAGCGGTCCAGCAGCTCGCCGGCCCGCTCGGCGGGGCCCCGCACCCGGTGCAGCCGCGCGAACAGCCGCAGGTTCTGCCGGCCGGTGAGGTCGCCGTCGACCGACGCGTACTGACCCGTGACGGCGATTCGGCGCCGTACGGCCGAAGCCTCCCGGACGAGATCGTGCCCCGCGATCCGCGCGGAGCCCGCGTCGGGCCGCAGCAGGGTGGTGAGCAGGCGGACGGCCGTGGTCTTGCCCGCGCCGTTGGGCCCGAGGATCCCGCAGACCGTGCCACGGGCCACCGCCAGATCCAGCCCGCGCACGGCGTGCACAGCGCCGAAGCGCTTCTCCAGACCTTCACTAAGTACAGCGTACGTAGTAGTCATGGGTCGACCATAGCGCACTACGTACGGTGTACGTAACTAGCATGGTGATCGAGGTGATGATCCATGGCGGACCGAGCGGCCGTACCCGAAGTGATCTGGGCGCGCCCCGAGCGCGCGGGGAGGGGGCCGAAGCCCGCGTACAGCCGCGCGGACATCGCGGCGGCGGCCGTGCGGATCGCCGACGGTGGCGGGCTGGACGCCGTGTCCATGCGACATGTGGCGGCCGAGCTGGGGTGCGGCACTATGTCGCTCTACAACTACGTCCCCCGCAAGGAGGACCTCTACGAGCTGATGGTCGACGCGGTCAGCGGCGAGCACGAGGAGTGGGAGCCGTCGGGGGACTGGCGGGCGGACATGATCCGGGTCGCCCACCAGACGCGGACGCTGATGCACCGGCATCCCTGGCTGCCCCGGCTGATGTCACCGGTGTACGGGTTCAGCCCGAACGCCCTGCGCTATCTGGAGCACTGCCTGGCCTGTCTCGATCCGGTCGAGGCGACCTACGGAACGAAGATGCAGCTCGTTGGGCTGCTCAACGGGGTCGTGACCATGTATGTGGCGAACGAGCTGGCCACCGCCGAGCGTTCGCGGTCGCTGCCCTGGTCCGAGGAGCAGGAGAACGCGGTGCGGATCGCCTACCTGGGGAGCCAGATCGCCGGCGGGGCCTATCCGCGGATGGCCGCGGCGTTCACCGAGGATCCGGGGCCGATCGATCTGGACGCCGTGTTCGACATGGCGCTGGCGAAGGTCCTCGACGCCTTCGACCCCGAGCGGGGTCAGAGCAGCGCGAACTGACCCTCCGGGCCCTCCTCGTGGTGGTCCAGGACCGAGGCGGGGTGGCGCGTCCACTCCGCAACCGGGAGGACGCCCGCCTTGCGCAACTCCGTCGCCGTGATCGAGGCCGTCACCTCCAACTCCTCCTGCTGGGGCCGCAGTTCTGCCAGCAGCGCCAGGACGGTGATCAGCTCCAGCAGCTCCGAGGTCCACGTCTGCTGCCAGGTAGTCGGGCGGATCGCGGCCAGCGTGCCCGGCTCGGCGGCCTCCGCAGTGCGGGACGTGAACCACTGCTCCAGCGCCCTGACCCCACCCACCTCGAAGTCCCAGGACTCGGGCGGTACCGGGGAGACGCGGCCCTCGTCCAGGTGCAGGGTCTCCTCGTCGCGGTCGTAGTGCAGCGTGAGGGGGAGGGACGGCAACGGGGCCCGGACGTACGGGCGTCGGCCGCCGGGGAGTTTGGGGCGGTTGCCGTCGCGGCGCATCAGCCAGAGCAGGCGGTGGCCCAACTCGACGCCTCGTGCCCAGAGTTCGGGGTCCGCGGTGAGTGGTACGGCGAGCCCGGGGCGTGCCGTCGCCAGCGTCCAGGCGAGGACGTCCACCGGGGCGGGGGAGTGGCCGAGGCGGGTGGCCAGGTGGGCCAACAGGCCCGGCGCCAGGTTGGGTTCCTCGGCTCCGGGGCGGCGGTAGAGGGGGCGGACGCGGCCGGGGCGGAGCAGGGGGAGGACCGAGGACGCGAGGAGGAGCGGGCCGGGGGCGCCCGCCGTCTCCACCACGAAGCTCTGCCGCTCGTCCGCCACCCGCCACAGCTCCGGCCGGGCGGAGTCGATCAGCCGGTGGTCGGGGATCAGCCACTGCTCGTCGAAGGGGGCGTGCAGGACCCGGATCGGCTCCGGGCAGGGGCCGGTGGCCCGGATCAGCTTCTCCGTGCCGCTGGGCTGGCCCGGGAGCTGGGGCACCGCCGAGTGCAGGGTGCGGGAGCGGGACGGCTCGAACAGGGTCTCCCGGTCCGGGACCTCGGCCTTCACCAGGGCGTCCCAGCGGGCTTTCAGGGTTGCCGCGTCGGGCGCCGTCGGCCACCCCCGGCCGAGCCGGATCGGTGCGACGGACCACGGCATGAGGTCCGCGAGCAGCGGAGCGTCGTCGTGCGTCACGCTGGGCATCGTACGACGACGTCAGTTCGCGGCGTCGAGGGTGACGGTGAAGGAGAAGCGGTCGCCCCGGTAGTGGATGACGGCCACGTCCAGCACCCTGCCCTGTGTGTCGTAGGTGATGCCCGTGTAGTGCAGGATCGGGCTGAGGAGCGGCACTTGGAGCAGGCGCGCGGTCTCCGGGTCGGCGAGGCGGGCCTCCACGGTGTCCGTGATGCGGCTGATGTCCGCGCCGACGACGTCCCGCAGCACCTTGGTCATCGGCCAGCGGATCAGGTCGTCCGGGTCGAGGCGGGCGGCCAGTTCGGGGCGGATGTGGTTGCGGGCGTGGTTCGTCGGCTCGCCGGTCCGCTCCTCGCCGCGCAGCCGGTGGTACGTCGCCACCTCGGCCAAGTCCGGGAAGTGCTCGGCGAGTTCGGGCGGCACCGACACCTTGCCGTGGTCGAGGAGTTCGGTGGTCATCCCGGACTGCTGGGCCACGATCGCGTCCACGGAGCCCAACAGCCGTACCGGCGTGGCCCGGTGGACATCCGGTTCGATGAACGTGCCGCGTCTGCGGTGCCGGGTGATCAGGCCCTCGTCCTCCAGCTCCTTCAGCGCCTGCCGCATGGTGAGCACGCTGACGCCGTAGTGCCCCGCGAGTTGTTCCTCCGTCGGCAGCCGGAGCGGGTCCCGGGGCGAGCGGCCGAGTATCGAGGCGCGCAGCGACTGCGACACCTGGTACCAGAGCGGCAGCTTGCGGTTCAGGACGATCGAGTCCGGGGCGAAGGAGGTCACGGGGTCATCCGTACCGGTAGGGGATCTTCAGGGCAAGGGGTGGAAGTGGCGCTGGAGGCCCCGCCAGACCTCGTCGTAGCCCCGCTGGAGGTGATCGGCGTGGGCCGCCTGGGCGGTCGCCGTCACCGGCCAGCGGGTCTCGAACATGAAGGCCAGGCCGTCGTCGACCTTCTGCGGGCGCAGCTCGGCGGCGCTGGCCCGGTCGAAGGTCTCGCGGTCGGGGCCGTGCGCCGACATCATGTTGTGCAGCGAGCCGCCCCCGGGCACGAATCCCTCCGCTTTCGCGTCGTAGGCGCCCTCGATGAGCCCCATGTACTCGCTCATCACGTTCCGGTGGAAGTACGGCGGCCGGAACGTGTCCTCGCCCACCAGCCAGCGCGGCGCGAAGACCACGAAGTCCACGCCGGCCAGGCCCGGGGTGTCCGACGGGGACGTCAGCACGGTGAAGATCGACGGGTCGGGATGGTCGTAGGAGATCGAGCCGAGCACATTGAACCGGCGCAGGTCATAGGCGTACGGCACATGGTTGCCGTGCCAGGCGACGACGTCGAGGGGTGAGTGGTCGTAGGTCGCGGTCCAGAGGTTGCCGCAGAACTTGTTCACCACCTCCACCGGGCCCTCGACGTCCTCGTACGCGGCGACCGGGGCCCGGAAGTCCCGGGCGTTGGCGAGTCCGTTGGCGCCGATCGGGCCGAGGTCGGGGAGCTGGAAGGGTGCCCCATAGTTCTCGCACATATATCCGCGGGCTGAAGCATCCAGTAGCTCCACACGGAAGCGCACCCCACGAGGGATCAACGCCACATGTCCCGGCTCCACATGGAGAAGCCCGAACTCCGTGCGCAGCAGCAGCCCGCCGCGCTCCGGCACGATCAGCAGCTCGCCGTCCGCGTCGCTGAAGACACGGTCCATCGAGGAGTCGGCGTGGTAGAGGTGCACGGCCATGCCGGTGCGCTGGGTCGCGTCGCCGTTGCCGCCCAGGGTCCACAGGCCGGCCAGGAAGTCGGTGCCGGGCTCGGGCTCGGGCAGCGGGTTCCAGCGCAGCCGGTTCGGGTCGGGCACCGTCTCCGTGAAGGGCGCCGTACGGATCGCGCCGTTGTCGGCGCGGGTGAACGCCGGGTGCGCGGCCGAGGGGCGGATGCGGTACAGCCACGAGCGGCGGTTGTGCGCCCTCGGCTCGGTGAACGCCGTACCGCTGAGCTGCTCGGCGTAGAGACCGAGCGGTGCGCGCTGCGGGGCGTTGCGGCCCTCGGGCAGGGCGCCCGGCACCGCCTCCGAGCTGTGTTCGTTGCCGAAACCGGTGAGGTGGGTCAGTCCCTCGGCGGTCTTCCGCGCGTCCGCGCCCATGCCTGCTCCCTCGCGATTCGATTCCTATGCAACACCGTAGGATTGCGGTTTCGCGGGCGCAAGAGGGCGAGGGGGACCCCGGAAAATCCGACCTCAGGTGGCGAAGAACCAGCCTCAAGGGGGATCCGGCTGTCAGACCGGTGTTCTAGTCTCCCCGGCATGTCGTGGTCGCGCGCACTTCTCACCGCGCTCGCGGTCTGTGCCCTGCTGCTGGCCGGATCGGCGGGCTGCGGCTCCGGCGATGCCCAGGGGCAAAAGGGCGACCGGGTGTCGCCTTCGCCGGTGGGCAAGGTCCTCGACGACACCGACGAGCAGGGCCGGCACTACCGCGAGGTGGGCACGAAAGGCGCGCCGGAGGTCGGCATAGAGGTGGAGCCCGACGCGGCCGACGACAGTTGGGACGTCCGGCTGACCGTCCATGACTTCCGCTTCTCGCCCGCCGCTGTGAAACCGGTCGCGGTCGCGGGCCGGGGCACGGCCCGCCTCCTGGTGGACGGCCGCACCGTCGCCCGGCTCCGCATCCCCGAGTACCGCCTCGCCGGCGACCTCGTCCAGCACGGCACCCACCACGTCACCGCGCGCCTCTACGCCGACGACGGCACCGTGTGGGCCGTGCACGGCAAACCGGTCGAGAGTACGGCGGACATCACGGCGTCGGCGGTACAGGCCACGCCCGACGGCAGCAAGACACCTCGTTCCGCGTCGACGCCGGGGTCGAAATGAGTGCTGGGGGCACCCAGTTCCGTACTGAGGAGCGAGCTTCTCCTGACCGCGGCGGAAAGGCATCATGAAGCCCGTGCCCCACCCGACATCGCTCCGTCGAGCGCCCGTGCAGCGGCGCAGTGCCGAACGGCTGACCAGGATTCTCGACGCCTGCGCCGACCTCCTCGACGAGGTCGGCTACGACGCGCTGAGCACCCGGGCCGTGGCCCTGCGCGCCGGTGTCCCCATCGGCTCGGTCTACCGCTTCTTCGGCAACAAGCGCGCGATGGCCGACGCCCTCGCCCAGCGCAACCTGGAGCGCTACACGGAGCGGGTCACCGGGCGGCTCAAGGAGACCGGCGCGCAGGGTTGGCGGGCGGCGATGGACGCCGTCCTGGACGAGTACCTCGCCATGAAGCGCACCGCGCCCGGCTTCTCCCTCGTCGACTTCGGCAACCAGATCCCCGTCGGCTCCGGCCACGCGGAACCCAACCGCCGCGTCGCCGACCGCCTCACCGACCTCCTCTCCGGCTACCTCGCCCGCGAACCCGACGAAGACCTCCGCCGCACCTTCCTGATCGCCGTGGAAACCGCCGACGCCCTCGTCCACCTCGCCTTCCGGGTCGCACCGGAGGGCGACGAGAAGGTCATCGAGGAGACGCGGGAGTTGTTGCGGGCTTATTTGGCGCGGGTGTTGGACTGACCTGACCTCGGGCCGGACTCCTGCCCCTCCGCGGTTTTCCGACCTCACCCCCGGCACCCCCTCGCCACCCTCCATACCGCTCGGTATGCTCGCCCCGAAGAGGCAACGCCGCCCCCAGGAGGCCCTGTGTCCCGCACCGCCCTGCGTATCTGCCCCCTGTGCGAAGCCACCTGCGGGCTGACCCTCACCATCGAGGGCACCCGGGTGACCGGCGCCCGAGGTGATCGCGACGATGTGTTCAGCCGGGGGTTCATCTGTCCCAAGGGCGCCTCCTTCGGCGCCGTCGACGGGGACCCCGACCGGCTGCGCGGCCCGCTCGTGCGGCGGGACGGTGTGCTGCGCGAGGCCACCTGGGAGGAGGCGTTCGACGCGGTCGCCGCCGGGCTGCGGCCGGTCGTCGAGCGGTACGGGCCGCACGCCGTCGGTGTCGTCCTCGGCAACCCCAATGTGCACACCATGGCCGGCGCCCTCTACCCGCAGGTCCTGCTCGGTGCCCTCGGTACCCGCAGCGTCTTCACCGCGTCCACGGTCGACCAGATGCCCAAACACGTCTCCTGCGGACTGCTCTACGGCGACGCCAACGCGATCCCCGTGCCGGACCTCGACCACACCGACCACCTTCTGCTCATCGGCGCCAACCCCCTTGAGTCCAACGGGAGTCTGTGCACGGCAGCCGACTTCCCGGGCAAGCTCAAGGCGCTCAAGGCCCGCGGCGGCACCCTCACCGTGATCGACCCGCGCCGCACCCGCACCGCCAAGCTCGCCGACCGGCACATCACGGTCCGCCCCGGCGGCGACGCCCTGTTGCTCGCGGCGATGACCCACGTCCTCTTCGACGAACACCTCGTGGACATGGGGGAGTTGGCCGCGCATGTGCAGGGGATCGACGAACTCCGGGAGCACATGCGGGACTTCACGCCCGAAGCCGTGGCGGAAGCCTCTGGCGTGGACGCCGCCGAGATCCGCGCCCTCGCCCGCGAACTCGCCGCCGCCCCGACTGCCGCCGTGTACGGCCGTATCGGCAGCTGCACCGTCCCGCACGGCACCCTGGCCAGTTGGCTCGTCGACGTCCTCAACATCCTCACCGGCAACCTCGACCGGCCGGGCGGCGCCCTCTTCCCGCAGGCCGCCACCGACCGGACACCCCGGCCCGCCGGACCCGGCCGCGGTTTCGCGCTCGGGCGGTGGCACTCCCGGGTCAGTCAATACCCGGAAGCCAAGGGTGAGTTGCCGCTCTCCGCGCTCGCCGAGGAGATCGACACCGCGACCGCCGAGGGCGAACCGATCCGCACACTCATCGCCGTCGCCGCCAACCCCGTGCTCTCCGCCCCGGACGGCACCCGGCTCGACAAGGCCCTCGACTCGCTCGACTTCATGGTGAGCGTCGACCCCTATCTCAACGAGACCGCGCGCCACGCCGACGTGGTGCTGCCGCCGCCCCCGCCGTCCCAAAGCCCGCACCACGACTTCGCGTTCAACACCCTCGCGGTCCGCAACCAGGTCCGCTACAGCCGCCCGGCGATCCCGCTGGAGCCCGGCCGGATGGCGGAGACCGAGATCCTGGCCCGGCTGATCCTCGCCGCGACCGGCATGCACGGCGCCGACCCCGCCGCCGTCGACACGATGGTCATCGACCAGACCCTCGCCAAGGCCGTCAAAGACCCCAACTCGCCGGTCCACGGCCGGGATCCGCACGAGATCGCCGCCCTGCTCACCGGCGACACCGGCCCCGAGCGACGGCTCGACATGATGCTGCGCCTGGGCCCCTACGGCGACGGCTTCGGCGTACGGCCCGACGGGCTGAGCCTCGGACAGTTGCTCGCGCACCCGCACGGCATCGACCTGGGCCCGCTCACCTCCCGCATCCCGCAGCCGCTGAAGACACGCAGCGGGAAGATCGAACTGCTGCCGCGGCCGATCGCAGACGACCTGCCCCGGCTCCGGCAGGCGATGAGCGAGCGCGCCGACGGACTGGTGCTCGTCGGCCGGCGCCATCTGCGCTCCAACAACAGTTGGATGCACAACGTGCCCGCCCTCACCGGCGGCACCAACCGCTGCACCCTGCACATCCACCCCGAGGACGCCGAGCGTCTCGGCGTGGTCGACGGAGCGCCGGTCCGGGTGAAGGGCGCCGGGGGAGAGGTGACCGCCCCCGCCGAGATCACGGACGGTCTGCGCCGGGGCGTGGTGAGCCTCCCGCACGGCTGGGGACACGACCGCCCCGGCACCCGGCTCAGCCACGCGGCCACCGATCCGGGAGTCAACGTGAACCAGCTCCTCGACGGCAGTCTGCTCGACCCGCTGTCGGGCAACGCGGTGCTCAACGGCGTGCCCGTGGAGGTCGCCGCTCTCGTCACACCGCTGTGACCTGGAGTTTTGCGCTTATTGCTCGCACGTCAACGTCTTGTTAACGCGGCTTTGCGCGACCTAACGTCATCGGACTGCCGTTCCTGGTGGGAGTTCAAAGGCGAACGTTAGGTGTTCCACTCATGCTGACCATCCTCGGCTTCACCATGATCGCGACCTTCCTGGTCCTGATCATGCTGAAGAAGATGTCGCCGATCGCGGCACTCGTCCTGATCCCGGCGTTGTTCTGCGTCTTCGTCGGAAAGGGCGCCAAGCTCGGCGACTACGTCATCGACGGCGTCACCAGCCTGGCGCCCACCGCGGCGATGCTCATGTTCGCGATCGTCTACTTCGGTGTGATGATCGACGTGGGTCTCTTCGACCCGATCGTCCGGGGGATCCTCCGGTTCTGCAAGGCCGACCCCCTGCGCATCGTCGTCGGCACGGCGGTCCTCGCCGCGATCGTCTCCCTCGACGGCGACGGCTCGACCACCTTCATGATCACGGTCTCGGCGATGTACCCGCTGTACAAACGCCTGAAGATGAGCCTGGTCGTGATGACCGGGGTCGCCGCGATGGCCAACGGCGTGATGAACACGCTCCCGTGGGGCGGCCCGACCGCCCGCGCCGCCACCGCCCTCAAGCTCAGCGCCACCGACATCTTCGTCCCGATGATCCCGGCGCTCGCCGCGGGCCTGCTCGGTGTCCTCGTCCTCGCCTATGTCCTCGGCCGCCGCGAGCGCAAGCGGCTCGGCGTGCTCACGCTGGACGAGGTGCTCGTGGAGGAGCCGGACACGGTCCTCGTGGGCGCGGCCGGTACGGGCAAGGAGACCAGGAGGACCGGCGGTTCGGGCTCCGGCACGGACGCCGACGCCGAACTGCCCGACGAGGACGAGGGCTTCCAGGGCCTGGACCCGCACCGCCCGACCCTGCGCCCCAAGCTCTACTGGTTCAACGCGCTGCTCACGGTCACCCTGCTCACCGCCATGATCATGGAGTGGCTGCCGATCCCGGTCCTGTTCCTGCTCGGCGCGGCATTGGCGCTCACCGTCAACTTCCCGCACATGGCAGAGCAGAAGGCCCGTCTCGGCGCCCACGCCGAGAACGTCCTCAACGTCTCCGGCATGGTCTTCGCCGCCGCCGTCTTCACCGGCGTCCTCCAGGGCACCGGCATGGTCGACCACATGGCCACCTGGCTGGTCGGCAACATCCCCGACGGCATGGGCCCGCACATGGCCTTCGTCACCGGCGTGCTCAGCATCCCGCTCACGTACTTCATGTCGAACGACGGCTTCTACTTCGGCATCCTCCCGGTGCTCGCCGAGGCCGGCCAGGCACACGGCGTCTCGTCCCTGGAGATCGCCCGCGCCTCCCTCGTCGGCCAGCCCCTGCACATGTCGAGCCCGCTCGTGCCCGCCGTGTACGTCCTGGTCGGCATGGCGAAGGTGGAGTTCGGCGACCACACACGGTTCGTCGTCAAGTGGGCCGCCCTCACATCACTCGTGGTGCTCGGGGCAGGAATCCTCTTCGGCATCATCTGACCCACGGGACAGGGGACTTCACCATGGCGCCCGGCAGGAACCGCGGCTGGCTGCTCCGCCTCGTCATCGCCTTCAGCTTCGCGCAGGGGGCGGTGTCGATGGCCCGTCCGGCGGTGTCCTACCGGGCCCTCGCTCTCGGCGCCGACGAGCGGGCGATCGGTGTCATCGCCGGCGTGTACGCGCTGCTCCCGCTGTTCGCCGCCGTCCCGCTCGGCCGCCGTACCGACCACGGCCGCTGCGCACCCCTGCTGCCCGTCGGCGTGGTCCTGATCTCCGGCGGCTGCGCGCTCAGCGGCCTCGCCGGCTCCCTCTGGACGATGGCGGTCTGGAGCGGAGTGATGGGCCTCGGCCACCTCTGCTTCGTCATCGGCGCCCAGTCCCTCGTCGCCCGTCAGTCCGCCCCGCACGAACAGGACCGCAACTTCGGCCACTTCACCATCGGCGCCTCGCTCGGCCAGCTCGTCGGCCCCATCGCCGCGGGCGCGCTGATCGGCGGCCCGGACATGGCGGGCACGAGCGCCCTGGCCCTGGTGGTGGCGGGCGCGGGGGCGGCGGTCGCGGTCACGTCGCTGTGGCGCATCGAGGACCGTACGGCGGTCAAGTCCCGTACCGCACAAGGCGACCGCGTCCCCGTCGGCAGCATCCTGCGCGCGCGGGGTGTCCCGGCGGGCATGCTCATCAGCCTGTCCGTGCTGTCCGCCACCGACGTCCTCACCGCCTATCTGCCGGTGGTCGGCGAGCACCGTGGCATCGCGCCGTCGGTGGTCGGCGTCCTGCTCAGCGTGCGCGCCGGCGCGACGATCGCCTGCCGCCTGGTCCTCACCCCGTTGCTACGACTGTTCGGCCGCCCCGCGCTGCTCACGGTGACCTGCCTCCTGGCGGCGCTGCTGTGCGCCGGGATCGCGCTTCCCGCGCCGGTCTGGGCGCTCGGCCTGATGCTGGCCGCCCTCGGCTTCTGCCTCGGCGTCGGCCAGCCGCTGTCCATGACGACGGTCGTCCAGGCCGCCCCCGACGGCGCGCGCTCCACCGCCCTCGCCCTGCGCCTGACCGGCAACCGCCTCGGCCAGGTCGCCGCACCGGCCACCGCGGGCCTGGTCGCGGGAGTGGCGGGGGTGGCCGCGCCGTTCGTGATGCTCGGGACGCTGCTGCTGCTGTCGGCCGGGGTGGCGCTGCGGTCGCCGGGGCGCCCCGACGGGGCCGGGCAGGCCGCGGGGAAGCGGCCGAAGCGCCTGGGATTGCGCCGCACGAGCGATATCTGACGGCGCGTCGGGCGTCGGTGCGGCCCACGGGCGGGCGCATAAAGGAGAGTGCTGCCGAAAGAGCGATTTGTATGGAAATCGTCTGAATCGGAGGAGCGCGCATGCCCACCCTGACACTCCCACGTACCGTCCGCGTCCGAGCGAGCGCCACTGTCGTCCTCACCGCCCTCGCCGCGGCCGGCGCGTCGTGGGTGGCGGCGCCGACCGCGTCGGCCGCGGGCGAGAACGGCGACATCAGGATCCACCGGGTGGGCGTGCCTTTCGGCGTCTCGAAGGACGATCCCCGGGTCTGCAAGTTCTACCTGGATGCCGTCAACTTCGACGTCCTCACCACCGTCGCCTACACCATCACGCCCCAGCCCCCGCTGCCCACCGCCGCCAACGTCGCCGGCACCATCCAGCTCGCCGGGGGCGCCGGTCACACCGACCCGCTGGGGATGGCGGACGGACAGTACAAGATCACCTGGATCGTGGCAGGCGCCCCCAAGGAGAAGGTCTTCGAGGTCAGCTGCCACGACGGCAAGCGCGACGCGGAGCGCCGGCCGAACGACCAGATCGGGGACCAGCGCGACGCCGCGGGCTGGGGGCAGCAAGACCACGACGGCCCGAAGGGCGGTGTGCACGCGGGCGGCGGCGGTCTCGCCGACACCGCGGCCGCGTTCGCGCCGGTGACGGCCGCGGGGGCCGTCGGCCTGGCGGCGGTCGGCGGTGTCGCGTACTTCCGGCTGAACCGCCGTCGGCCCAATGGCGCCGCGTAGGCGCAGACGCAGGCCCTGGTACCGGACCCGCGCCTACCGCCTCATCAGGACGGCCCTGCTCACGGTCGTCCTGGTGACGGTGGGGGTCCGGTGCACGGGTGACGACAAGCCGGCCGCACCGGACGGGCCCGACGGCCCGGACGCCGTGGCAGCCGCCGGCCCGGACGCGGAGGCGGCCGGTGAGCCGGCCCCCTCCGCCCGTCCCGCACCCACCCGCACGCCTCCGCCCCGCCCGCTGCCCCGGTCGCGGCCGACGACCTTCCGCATCCCGTCCCTGGGCATCGACGCCCCGGTCACGGGCCTCGGGCTCATCAAGGGCCGGCAGTTGTCGACACCACCGGTCGACAAGCCGAAGCTCGTGGGCTGGTACCGGGGCGGACCCACGCCCGGCGAGTCCGGCGCGGCCATCGCCGTCGGCCACCGCGACACCACGACCGGGCCGGCCGTCTTCGCCGCGCTCGCCCAGGTGAAGCCCGGCAAGGTGATCGAGGCGGGGCGTGCGGACGGCCGTACCGCCGTCTACACGGTGGACCGGGTGAAGATCTTCGACAAGGCGGGCTTCCCCGACAAGGAGGTCTACGGCCCGGCCCGGCGCCCGGAACTGCGCGTGATCACCTGCGGTGGACTCTTCAGCCGACGGACGGGCTACACCAGCAACGTCGTCGTCTTCGCGCACCTGACACGGGTCCTGGCACCCCGGACCGGGCACTGAAGGGGATCGTCCGCTTTCTCACAGGGTGAACCGGACCGCCCGAAGTCTTCCCCCGGGCGCGCACATTCCGTTAACTTCCGTGACTCACAAGCCTCGTACGACCCGTACGGGGCGATTCGATCGCGGAGCCCCCGGGGGCAGTCGTCATGACACGCGCCATCTCCCTGCACGATGTGAGCAAGGCCTACACGCGAGGCACCCGTGTGGTCGACCGGCTGTCGCTGGACATCGCGCCGGGGGAGTTCCTCGTCCTGCTCGGGCCGTCCGGGTGCGGCAAGTCGACCGTGCTCAGGATGATCGCGGGCCTGGAGGAGATCACCGAGGGCGACCTGAGACTCGACGGCGAGTACGCCAACGATCTCGCGCCCTCCGAACGGGACATGGCGATGGTGTTCCAGAACTTCGCCCTCTACCCGAGCATGACCAGCCGCGACAACATCGGCTTCCCGCTGCGCATCGAGACCCCCGGCGAGGACCCGCGCCCCCGCGTGGACGCCACCGCCCGCATGCTCGGCATCGAGGACCTGCTGGAACGCTTCCCCGGCCAGCTCTCCGGCGGCGAACGCCAGCGCGTCGCCATGGGCCGGGCCATCGCCCGCCACCCCTCGGCGTTCCTGATGGACGAGCCGCTCTCCAACCTCGACGCCAAACTCCGCAACCACCTGCGCGCCGAAATCTCCGCCCTCACCCGCAAGTTGGGCGTCACCACGGTCTACGTCACCCACGACCAGGCCGAGGCCATGTCGCTCGGCGACCGGGTCGCCGTGCTGCGCGGCGGAGTCCTCCAGCAGGTCGGCACACCCCGCTCGGTGTACGCCCTGCCCCGCAACGTCTTCGTCGCCGCCTTCATCGGCACCCCGCGCATCAACCTCCTGCGCGGCCTGGTCCGGGCCCCGTTGGACGGCGCGATGACCATCAGCCTCGGCAAGCAGTACCTGCGCCTGCCCGAACCCCTGTGCCTGGACCACCAGTTGCTCCGCGTCCAGCAGGGCCGCGAGGTCATCGTCGGTCTGCGCTCCGAAGCCATCCGCATAGCCAAGCCCGCCGCCGCCCGCCCCGGCGAGGTGGCGATCAGCGGTCTGGTCGAGCACGTCGAGTTCCAGGGCCACGAGGTCCTCGTCCACTTCAACACCGGCTCCCGGCCCGCCGTCGTACCGGAGTTGGAGGCCCCGCGCCCCGCTCGTCCGGTGCGGCGCCGCCGCCGCGAGGGCGGTGTCCTGGGCCGGCTGCGGGAGCGTGCGGAAGCGCTGCGCGCCGGGCCGGTCGTCGTCCTGGAACAGCCGGAGGACCCCGACCCCGTGCCGCCCGAGGGCCGTCTCCCCGGTGACCTCGTCGTCCGGACCACCCCCGACATCGAACTCCGGCACGGCATGCAGGTCCCGCTCCTCGTCGACATCGCCCACCTGTTCGTCTTCGACCAGCACGGCGAACGGATCTCCCCGGCCCCGGCGCGGCTCCCCGACCTGGACGAGTGACGACCGGTACGGATGGGTGCATGACCATGCACTTCACCCGAAACCGGGCAGCTCTCGCGATCGCCGGTCTCCTCCTGGCCGTCGCGGCCCCGACCGCCTACGCCGGCCTCGACACGGAAACCTCCCCCGCGCCGACGCGCGGAACGCCGTACGTCGAGACGCAGCTCTTCTTCGGCACCGAGCGGCCGGACGGTGGACCGGCCGTCACCGACCGGCAGTTCATGGCCTTCGTCGACCAGGAGGTCACGCCTAACTTCCCGGACGGGCTCACCGTGCAGAACGGGCGCGGGCAGTGGCGGGACGCGCACGGAAAGATCGAGAAGGAGCGGTCGTACGAGCTGATCCTGCTGTATCCGGTGGCTTCGGCGGGCGCGAGCGACCGGAGGATCGAGGAGGTCCGGCGCACGTACGAGAAGACGTTCGGGCAGGAGGCGGTGGGCCGGGTGGACGACCGGACCCGGGCCGATTTCTGAGACGGCCGCCCGTCCGTGACCGGGGGTCTCTGGCGCCCCAAAACTAACACCGCTAGTTTGTGAGGCGGACGACGCAGTCACGCCCGGGAGGCAGCACGATGAAGGCACACGACGGCATGTACATCGACGGCGCGTGGCGCCCCGCCGTGAGCGGGGAGGCCATCGACGTGGTGAACCCGGTCGACGAGCAGGTGATCGGCCGGGTCCCGGCCGGTACCAGCGAGGACGTCGACATCGCCGTACGGGCCGCCCGTGCCGCCCTCCCGGGCTGGGCCGCCACCCCGCCCGCCGAACGGGCCGCGCGCCTGACGGCGCTCCGGGACGTGCTCATCTCCCGCAAGGACGAGATCGCCGAGACGGTCACCGCCGAACTCGGCTCCCCGCTCGCCTTCTCGCAGGCCGTCCACGCGAGCGTGCCGATCGCGGTCGCGGGCTCCTACGCAGAACTGGCCGCGACCCACGTCTTCGAGGAGAAGGTGGGCAACTCGACCGTCTACCAGGAGCCCATCGGTGTGGTCGGCGCGATCACCCCCTGGAACTACCCGCTCCACCAGATCGTCGCCAAGATCGCCCCCGCCCTCGCGGCCGGCTGCACCGTGGTGCTGAAACCGGCCGAAGACACCCCGCTCACCGCCCAGTTGTTCGCCGAGGCGGTCGACGAGGCCGGTGTCCCGGCCGGTGTCTTCAACCTCGTCACCGGCCTCGGCCCGATCGCCGGTCAGGCCCTCGCCGAGCATCCGGGCGTCGACCTCGTCTCCTTCACCGGGTCCACGGCGGTGGGCCGCCAGATCGGCGCCGCCGCCGGTGCCGCCGTCAAGAAGGTGGCCCTGGAACTCGGCGGCAAGTCCGCCAACGTCATCCTCCCGAGCGCCGACCTCGCCAAGGCCGTCAACGTCGGCGTCGCCAACGTGATGTCCAACTCCGGCCAGACATGCAGCGCCTGGACCCGCATGCTGGTCCACCGCGACCAGTACGACGAGGCCGTCGCACTCGCCGCGACCGCCGCCGCCAAGTACGGCGCCCGCATCGGCCCGGTCGTGAACGCCAAGCAGCAGGCGCGGGTGCGGAGTTACATCGAGAAGGGTGTGGCGGAGGGCGCGAAGCTGGTGGTGGGCGGCGTCGAACCCCCTTACCCGCAGGGCTACTTCATCAGCCCGACCGTCTTCGCCGACGTCACCCCCGACATGACGATCGCGCAGGAGGAGATCTTCGGCCCGGTCCTGTCGATCCTCCGCTACGACGACGAGGACGACGCCGTGCGCATCGCCAACGGCACGGTCTACGGCCTGGCCGGCGCGGTGTGGGCCGGTGACGAGGCCGAAGCGGTCGCGTTCGCGCGGAGGTTGGAGACCGGGCAGGTGGACATCAACGGCGGGCGCTTCAACCCCCGTGCCCCGTTCGGCGGTTACAAGCAGTCGGGTGTGGGCCGGGAACTCGGTGCGCACGGTCTGTCCGAGTACCTCCAGACCAAGTCCCTCCAGTTCTGAGGAGAGTTCACATGGTTCGCGCCGCCGTCCTGCCCGCCGTGGGCGCTCCGCTGGAGATCGCCGGGATCGACCTCCCGGACCCCGGCCCCGGCCAGGTCCGCATCCGCCTCGCCGCCGCCGGGGTCTGCCACTCCGACCTGTCCCTGACCAACGGCACCATGCGCGTGCCGGTCCCCGCGGTCCTCGGCCACGAGGGCGCGGGCACGGTCATAGCCGTGGGAGAAGACGTCACGCATGTGTCACCCGGCGACTCCGTCGTCCTCAACTGGGCCCCGTCCTGCGGCACGTGTCACGCCTGCGTACTCGGCGAGGTCTGGCTCTGCGCCAACGCCCTCAACGGCGCCGCCGACGTCTACGCCCACCGCACCTCCGACGGCAGCGACCTCCACCCCGGACTGAACGTGGCCGCGTTCGCCGAGGAGACGGTCGTCTCGGCCGCCTGTGTCCTGCCGCTCCCCGACGGAATCCCGTTGACCGACGCGGCCCTCCTCGGCTGCGCGGTCCTCACCGGCTACGGCGCCGTCCACCACTCGGCGCGGGTCCGGGAGGGCGAGACGGTCGCGGTGTTCGGCGTGGGCGGGGTGGGTCTGTCGACCCTCCAGGCGGCCCGGATCGCGGGCGCCGGGAAGATCGTCGCGGTCGAT
Organism: Streptomyces sp. NPDC005492; assembly: GCF_040605995.1. Lineage (NCBI taxonomy): Bacteria > Bacillati > Actinomycetota > Actinomycetes > Kitasatosporales > Streptomycetaceae > Streptomyces > Streptomyces sp. NPDC005492. The sequence goes on along the minus strand of NZ_JBEXDX010000050.1, from coordinate 14,687 downwards.
GTCTCCCCGGAGAAGGAGGAGTTGGCACGCGCGGCCGGAGCCACCGACTACGTGGTCGCCTCCGAGAACACCGCCCGCGAGATCCGCGCCCTCACCGGAAAGCAGGGTGTCGACGTCGCCGTGGAGTGCGTGGGCCGGGCGGTCACCATCCGCACAGCCTGGGAGTCCACCCGCCGGGGCGGACGCACGACGGTCGTCGGCATCGGCGGCAAGGACCAGCAGGTCACCTTCAACGCCCTCGAACTCTTCCACTGGGGACGGACGTTGACCGGCTGCGTCTACGGCAACTCGGACCCGGCGAAGGACCTGCCGGTGCTCGCCGAACACGTCCGGGCCGGACGCCTGGACCTGGGCGCGCTGGTGACGGAACGGATCCAACTGGACGCAATTCCGGCGGCGTTCGAGAACATGGTCGCGGGCAAGGGCGGACGGGCGCTGGTGGTGTTCTGAGCGCCCGTGTCTGAACGGCCTTGTCTACGGCACCTGTTCGGGCTGCGGGTCGGTGGCGACCCCGGCCCGCTCAGCCCTCGCGCGCGGCCGGGACCGCGCCACCGCCACACCCGCCAGACACAGCACCCCGCCCGCCAGCGTGAGCAGCCCCGGCACCTCGCCGAGCACCATCCATGCCATCAGGACGACCAGCGCGGGCACCGCGTACGTCGTCGCGCCCATGCGGCTCGCGGTCGTCCGGGCGAGGGCATACGCCCAGGTGGTGAAGGCGAGCGCGGTCGGGAACACGCCCAGGTAAACCATGTTGAGGGTGGCGGAGAGGGGCGCGTCGGCGGCCTGGTGGAAGAGCTGCCCGGCGAACGGCAGACAGACCACCGCCCCGATGAGACACCCGAACGTCGTCACCTGGAGCGCGCCGGCCTGTCCGAGGGCCGGCTTCTGGGCGACGACCCCACTGGCGTACGCGACCGCCGCGAGCAGACAGAGCGCCACGCCGAGCACGGACGATCCGCCCCCGCCCGACATCGAAAGCCCCACGGTCACCGCACCGGCGAACGACACCGCCATCCCCGCCAGCAACCTCGGCGGCATCGCGTCACCGAGCAACCGAGAACCGAGCAGCGCGATCAGGATCGGCCCGATGTTCACGATCAGCGCGGCCGTACCGGCGTCGACCTCCTGCTCGCCCCAGTTCAGGACGACCATGTAGACGCCGAACCAGAGCACCCCGGATATCGCGATCCCCCGCCACGCGGCACGCGGCGGCCACCCCTCCCGTCGTACGAGACAGAGCACGCCCAGCGTCAGACTCCCGGCCAACAGCCGGCCCAGCGCGAGCGCGCCCGGTGAGTAGGCATCGCCGGCGCTCCGGATGGAGACGAAGGCGGAGGCCCACAGCACGACGGTGACGGCGGCGGCAGCGGCGGCCGTACGGGAGACGTTCATCATGCTCCTGAGGTTAGGTAGGGATAAGGGATCGATGCTGGCGGAAATCGGACTGCGACTCCGGCGGGACTCAGCGGAGCCCAACCGCCTCGATACCGAGCAACTCGGACAGCCTGCGCTCGCCGACGTCAGTCACCCTCACCGCCCGCCCCGACCCGATCCGCACACACCACCCCTCCTCCAGCGCATGTCGGCACAGCGCGGCCCCCGCCACCCCCGCCAGATGAGGCCGCCGCTCGGTCCAGTCCAGGCAACCCCGGGCCAACGGCCGCCGCCCCTTCCGAACGAGGCCGATCCCGACAGACGCGAACCACTCCACTCCCGCGTCGGTGAGCGCGAACCCCGTGTCCTGCCTCAGCAGCCCCCGGAGGGTCAGCGCGTTCGTCACCGCGATCCCGATCCGCCCGGCCAGATGGTCGTAGCACGTACGACCCCGGGCCGTCGCCGACCCCGCGCTCGCCTCCCGCAGACCGCGCGGCCGTACGGCATCGGCCGGTTCCACCTGCGCGGCCAGGTCCTCGACGAGCTGGGCGATCCGGGCGGACGCCAGCCGCACATAGCGGTGCCGTCCCTGTCGTTCCTCGGTGAGCAGTCCGCCGGCGATCAGCTTGCCCAGGTGCTCGCTGACCGTCGACGCGGTGACGCCCGCGTGCCGGGCCAGTTCGCCGCCCGTCCAGGCCCGTCCGTCGAGCAGCGCCAGCAGACAGGTGGCCCGGGTCTCGTCCGCGATCAACGAGGCCAGCGCGGCGAGTCCCGGTGCCTGAGGATCCCTGGTGGTCATGGATCCCAGCATGGGCCACGGACACTTCGGCGCCCACCGAAATATTTCAGGCGGTGCGCCCAACCTGCTCGTACTGCCGCACCAGCCCGTCCAGCAGCGCCGCGAGCCCCGTCTCGAAGGCCCGCTCGTCGATCTTCTCCTGCTGCTCGGCGAGAAGGTGCGCCTGCCCGAGGTGGGGATAGTCGGCGGGGTCGTAGGCGCTCGCGTCGTCCACGAAGCCCCCGGCGAACGAGCCGAGCGCGGAGCCCATGATGAAGTACCGCATCAGCGCGCCGATCGACGTGGCCTGCGCCGGTGGCCAGCCCGCGTCGACCATCGCGCCGTAGACCGCGTCCGCGAGGCGGAGTCCTGCGGGGCGGCGGCCGGGGCCGGTGGCGAGGACCGGGACGATGTTCGGGTGGTCGCGCAGGGCGGAGCGGTAGGAGACGGCCCAGTCGTGCAGCGCGGTGCGCCAGTCGCGGCCGTCCTCGAACATCGACAGGTCGACCTGCGCGCTCACCGAGTCCGCGACCGCCTCCAGGATCTGGTCCTTGGTGCGGAAGTGGTTGTACAGCGAGGGCCCGCTGACCCCCAGCTCGGCGGCGAGCCGACGGGTGGAGACGGCCGCCAGACCCTCCGCGTCCACCAGTACCCGGGCCGTCTCGACGATCCGGTCGGTGCTGAGGAGGGGCTTGCGCGGTCGGGCCATGGCGCACATAGTAGGGCCGTAACCAAGAAACTAGCAGTGCTAATTTAAATGTGGGGTGATCGCGGGTGGACCTGGGACTCAGCGAGGAGCAGACCGCCGTACGGCAGCTCGCCCGGGACTTCGTCGAGCGCGAGATCGCCCCGCACGTGATCGCCTGGGACCGCGCCGAGGAAGTGGACCGCGGGATCGTGAAGAAGCTCGGCGAGGTCGGTTTCCTCGGGCTGACGATCGACGAGGAGTACGGCGGCTCGGGCGGCGACCATCTCGCGTACTGCCTGGTCACCGAGGAACTCGGGCGCGGGGACTCCTCCGTGCGCGGCATCGTCTCCGTGTCGCTCGGGCTGGTCGCCAAGTCGATCGCGGCCTGGGGGAGCGAGGAACAGAAGCGGCGCTGGCTGCCGGGGCTCACCTCCGGCGCGTACGTCGGCTGCTTCGGCCTCACCGAACCCGGCACCGGCTCCGACGCCGGCAACCTCACCACGCGGGCGGTCCGGGACGGCGACGACTACGTCATCAGCGGCACCAAGATGTTCATCACCAACGGGACTTGGGCCGATGTGGTGCTCCTGTTCGCGCGCTCGACCGACGCCCCCGGCCACAAGGGCGTCTCCGCCTTCCTCGTGCCGACCGACACCCCCGGCCTGACCCGCCGCACCATCCACGGCAAGCTCGGCCTGCGCGGTCAGGCCACCGCCGAACTGGTCCTCGACGGCGTCCGCGTCCCCGCCTCCGCCATGCTCGCCCCCGAGGGCAAGGGCTTCTCGGTCGCCATGTCGGCGCTGGCCAAGGGTCGGATGTCGGTCGCGGCGGGCTGTGTCGGCATCGCGCAGGCCGCGCTGGACGTGGCGGTCCGCTACGCCGGTGAGCGCGAGCAGTTCGGAAAGCCCATCGCACAGCACCAGTTGGTCCAGGAACTCATCAGCGACATCGCGGTCGACGTGGACGCGGCCCGGCTGCTGACCTGGCGGGTCGCCGACCTCATAGACCGCGGCCTGCCCTTCGCCACCGAGTCCTCCAAGGCCAAGCTCTTCGCCTCGGAGGCCGCGGTGCGTGCCGCCAACAACGCCCTCCAGGTCTTCGGAGGCTACGGCTACATCGACGAGTACCCGGCCGGAAAACTGCTGCGCGACGCCCGCGTGATGACCCTCTACGAGGGCACCAGCCAGATCCAGAAACTGCTCATAGGGCGGGCGCTGACGGGTGTCTCGGCGTTCTGATCGACCGGGCTGAGTACGGGAGTTGAGTATCTGAGCGGATGTCGCGAGGGCCGTGGTCGCCGACGCTTGTCCCCATGAGCGAAGCATCGGGCAGACCGCAGAACACGGCCGCCTTCTACGGCCAGGCCGTCGCGTCCTTCTCCGTCGCCATCGCGGCGACCGCCATCGGCATCTTCAAGCTGCACGCCGACGCCTGGGTACGGGCCTTCCTCGCGATCGCCGTCCTGTATCTGGTCACCTCCTCCTTCACCCTCGCCAAGGTGATCCGGGACCGGCAGGACGGGGCACGCGCCGCCTACAACCCGTTCGAAAAGCTCTGAGCGGGGAGACTAAGCGCTCGCTCAGGTTCGGCGGTATGGTGGAGCCCTTGCCATCGAGAGGGGCTTACGAGCGATGAGTACGGCGGAGGAGACCACCGCGGGCGACCCGCAGGCCTGGGGCGAGGTCACGCCCGACGCGGCCCGGCGACTGCTGATCGCCGCCGTGGAGGCCTTCGCCGAGCGCGGCTACCACGCGACGACCACCCGGGACATCGCCGGCCGCGCCGGGATGAGCCCGGCCGCGCTCTATATCCACTACAAGACCAAGGAAGAGCTGCTCCACCGCATCAGCAGGATCGGCCACGAGAAGGCCCTCGACATCCTGCGTACGGCGGCGGGGCGCGAGGGCAGCGCCGCCGAGCGGCTCGCCGACGCGGTCAGCTCCTTCGTGCGCTGGCACGCGGGCGGGCGTACCACCGCGCGGGTCGTGCAGTACGAACTCGACTCGCTCGGCCCGGACGCCCGCGCCGAGATCCTCGCGCTGCGCCGGCAGGTCGACGCCGAGGTGCGCGGGATCGTCGAGGACGGGGTGGCGGACGGCTCCTTCGACGTGCCGGACGTCAAGGGCACCACCCTCGCCATCCTGTCGCTGTGCATCGACGTGGCCCGCTGGTTCAGCCTCGACGGACCCCGCACGCCCGACGAGGTCGGCGCGCTCTACGCCGACCTCGTGCTGCGGATGGTGGGGGCCAGGTAGCCGCCGCTGTACGGGGGTTGAGCGGGTCAGAGGTAGTAGCGGGACACCGACTCGGCCACGCACACCGGCTTGTCGCCGCCCTCGCGCTCCACCGTGAACGCGACGGACACCTGGACGCCGCCCGGCACGTCGTCGACGGCGGTGATCGTCGCGGTGGCGCGCAGCCGGGAGTCGACCGGGACCGGGGCGGGGAAACGCACTTTGTTCGTCCCGTAGTTGACGCCCATCTTCACGCCCTCGACCTTGATGAGCTGCGGCCCGAAGAGCGGCAGCAGCGACAGGGTGAGGTACCCGTGCGCGATGGTCGTCTTGAACGGCCCGGCCGCCGCCTTCTCCGGGTCCACATGGATCCACTGGTGGTCGCCCGTCGCCTCAGCGAAGAGATCGATCCGCTTCTGGTCGATCTCCAGCCAGTCGGTGTGCCCGAGCTGCTCGCCCACCGCCGCCCTCAGCTCGTCCACGGACGTGAAGATCCTCGGCTCTGCCATGTTGACCGGCCCTCTCGCATCGCACACTGTCTGTCCAACGGTCTAAGCAACTGCTTAGCATGGTCGGGTCGAGGGCCCCTGTCAACGGACCGGGGGTGTGACGCGATAGGTAGGCTCTGACAGGTGCCCCAGATCCCCGAGAAGATCCACGAGCTGACCGTCGGCCAACTCGCCGCACGCAGCGGCGCCGCCGTCTCCGCGCTGCACTTCTACGAGGCCAAGGGCCTGATCAGCAGCCGCCGTACCACCGGCAACCAGCGCCGGTACACCCGTGACACGCTGCGCCGGGTCGCCTTCGTGCGGGCCGCGCAGCGCGTCGGCATCCCGCTGGCCACCATCCGCGAGGCGCTCGCCGAACTCCCCGAGGAACGCACCCCGACCCGCGAGGACTGGGCCCGCCTCTCCGAGGCCTGGCGCTCCGAACTCGACGAGCGCATCAAGCAGCTCAACCGCCTCCGCGACCACCTCACCGACTGCATCGGCTGCGGCTGTCTCTCCCTGGCGACCTGTGTCCTCTCCAACCCGGACGACGTGGTCGGTGAACGGGGCGCGGGTTCACGGCTGATGGCGGAACCGGGGGAGCGCCGGAAGGTCCGCGTCCCTCGGGAGCGAGACCGGGGTCCGCATCCCGAGGAGCGCGACTGAACTCGCGGTCATTCGAATTCGGTGCCGCCCTTCCGCGTCAGATAGGCGGCGCTGACGGCCTTCGCGATCGCCCGTCCACCGGTGACGGGGCTGTACCGCTCCACCGCCGGACGGATCACGACCCCCTCCCGCAGGTGCAGCCCGCGCCCGGACACGGTTTCCCGTCCGCTCGCGACCTCCAGCACCCGTTCGACGTCGTACGGCCCTTCGTGCAGCCGTGGCACCAACGGCAGCTCCCCGTCGAGCAGTTCACGTGCGTCCAGCCATCGCACCGCGCCGTCGATCTCGGCGGACACGTCGAACACGGCGTACCCGAGCGTGGTACGTCGTCCGTCGGCGCCGTAGGTCAGATCCTGTACGCCCGCGCCGTAGACCTCGCCGAAGATCCCGACCCGGCGCGCGCCGAGCCGCTCGGCGAGGCGGGCGGCGGCCTCGGGGACGGCGTGGCCGCGGATCGCCCGCCAGTACAGATTGCGCGGATCCTCCTTCAGGGCAAGGGACTTGGCGCCGAAGCCCTTCGAGGAGACCTGGACGCGGCCGTCCTCGGCGACGTAGGTGAGCAGGCAGGCCGAGCCGTGCAGCTTCTCGGTCAGGACCACAGCCTCGCCCGGTTCGAAGATGCCGGGAAACCGCTGGATGTTCTCGATGTCGACCCAAGGCAGCAGATCGGGGGCGGACTCGACGTCGCCGTCCATGGTGGGCGGGACCGGCGGCACCCACTTGGTGATGCCGAGCCGCTCCGCGAAGTCGGTACCGTCCAGGGCGGCCTGGGCCAGATCGACATCCGCGAGGGCCTTCGGCCGGCACACGATCCCCTGCGACAGCTCACCGCGCAGCCGCACCGCCCTCACCCGGTCGGCGTTGCTCCCCGCGAGGCGTCCGGTCAGCCCCAACTCCTCGATCAGCGCGGCCGGCAGCACGGACTGCTCGGGGATGTAGACGGCGGTCTCACCGGTGCGGTACGCGCCCTTGGCGACGACGGCCCGGTACAGGCCGACCTGGGCCAGTTCGAGGGCGTCGGCGTTCGGATGTTCATGGACGGTCAGCACTTCGGCGGTGACGCGCAGCGTCGACATCGGGGGCTCCCTGCTCTCAGTTGGGTTTCATCGCCGCCAACTGTGCTGATCGGAAAGGGGTGGAGCGAGGGGATTTGTGGCTGCTAGCGTCGGCGGTGCCATGACCTCACCCGCGCTCGTCTCCGCTCTCGCCGACATCGACACCGTCTTCAACGGCTTTGCGAGTCCGGGGGAGTCCGGCTGTGAGCGGTGCTTCGGCCCGGAGGAGACCGCGTTCCTGCGCACGCCGTACCGGCGCGTGCCCGACGAGCTACTGAACAGGTTCGTCTTCAAGGACCCCCTGCACTTCGAGGACCACACGGCCGTGGTTCGGCGCCTGCTGCCACAGACGGCGCGGGCGATGGCGGACGGCGGTTTGGACGGGATCGGCTGGGGCCACCATGCCCTCAGCCGGACGGACTGGCGCGCCTGGCCCGCCGAACAGGCCCGGGCCGTCGAGGAGTTCGTTCACGCCTGGTGGCAGGACACCCTGCGCACACCGCGCCCGCCGTACCCCGCCCAGGACGTCTTTGAGACCTGCGCCACGATCCTGCACACCGCGACCCCACTGCTCGATCGCTGGGCCACAGCCCCCGTGGCCGACGCCCACCTGCTGCGGTGCACACAACTCTGGCTGGACGACCTCCTGACCGACGCCTCACCGTTCTCCTGGTGGCACCCGAACGACGGCGGCACGGAACTCATGGGGCTCCAGGCGTGGTTGGCCCGGTATGCCCCCGCCCGGCTCCGCGCCCACGGCGAGCCCGACCTCGCCACACAGGCCGAACTCCTCGCCCTCCCCTACGACAAGCGCTGGGCCCACCCGTACTGGACCAACGCCTCGGCGACCAACTGAGCGTTGCACAGCGCCCGTTCACCATCCGGCAGGAACAGCGTGTCCTCCAGGCCGATACGGGTCGTGAGACCCAACCGCCCCGCGAGCCGGAGTACCGGCCAGGCGCCGCCGTTCTCGCCGTGCAGCAGGACGGGGCGGCCGTGGTCGGTGGCCAGGTCGGAAAGTAGCGAACGCGCCGACTCTTCCGCCGTGTTCGGGTCCGGGTCGGTCACCTCCGCGAGGACACGCAGCACCTTCGTGCGGAGCGGGGAGACGGCGAACCGGGCGGCGCCCTCCGTGCCCGACCAGATGCCCGCCTCCACCCCGACGCCCCGGTCCAGCAGCGTCGCCGCGACCTCCTCCGCGCCCGGCTCGTGCCAGTTGACCGAGGCGTGGTCGGGGAGGGACGTCCAGGACCGTACCCGCAACACCCGTGCCTCGGGCTCCGGTTCGGTCCACGCGCCCGTGGTCACGCCGACGGGGACGGACACCCGTGCTCGTATCGCGGCGAGCGTCGCCGCGAGGACGCGTGGTGACAACGTGTCCTGTCCGCAAGGGGACTTGGGGTGGACGTGGATGTCGGTGGCCCCCGCCGCGACAGCCTCGGCCGCCGCGTCGGCCAGTGCCTCCGGAGAGACCGGCACCACCCCACCGTCGACGGCACCGCGGGCGCCGTTGAGACAGACCTGCACCATGCCTCGATGGTGCCCCGCCGCTCAGCCCCACACCCACCGGATCCCGAACCGGCACGGCCCCGCGCCGAGGGCCACCGCGTGCACCGAACCGGAGGCGTCCACCCGGAGCCGCTGTTCGCGCGGGCGGCGTCCGTCGGAGCGTGGGTCGAGGCCGTTCGTGCGGAAGGAGTAGCAGGTGCGCGGCAGGGACTCCCGTGCGAAGCGGACCTCCAGGAGGTGTTCGCGCATCGGGACGTGGATCGTGGTCTCGGCGCGCTGGGAGTACGGGCGCGGGTCCCGGTGCTCGACCGTGTAGTCGACGATCACGGTCTCGCCGCGAACCAGCGGGCGGTCGAAGAGCAGCTCGGCCGCGACCAGCCCCTCGTCGGGCAGTTCGACGACCGTGCCGAGCCGGGCCGGAGCAGCCACCCGGAAGCGGGGCAACGGGCCGGGCGCGTCGAGCCGGTACAGGGCGATCCAGCGGTCCGCGCCGTCCGTCTCGGCGCGCAGCAGACGGTGGCTGGTCATCGACAGCACGCGTCGGTCGGCGCCGACGTCCACGCGGTTGTGGCAGCTGAGCCGGGTCAGGCTGTCGTCCCAGCGGGTGTCGAGCGCGGCGAGGGCAGTGGTGAGGTCGTGGTGGTCCGACCAGGCCCGGGCCAGGTCGGGTCGGTCGCCGACCGGTGGCAGCCAGCGGCCCCGGGGCCGGGGCGGACCGAGCAGGCCGGTGAGCGCGCCGGGCGGCAGCCGTAGGACGTCCTCCAGTACCGCGAGCGCGGCCAACGACCGTTGCCGTTCGGGCTGGTAGCGGCCGGACTGCCAGGAACTGAGCGTCGCCGACGCCACCGGGGTGCCGCGTCGCAGCAGCCGGTCCTGGATCCGGTCCAGGCTCAGCCCACTCGCCGCGATGGCCGCGCGCAGCGCCTCGTGGAAGGGCATCGACTCGGATCCGGAAGTCACGTACTCCAGCTCAAGTCAGGGCCGTGGTGGGGCGGAAGACCGTTGCCCCGATGTTGGCGCAGACTTTCCCGGCGGTTGAGCCTTCTTGAACGAACCTGTCAGGTTTCTCAGGTGTAGCCCACCGGGGGCGCTCCGTCGCCAATTCCCGCAAGACTGAAGGCTCTTGACGCCTTGCCATGCTCATGAAGCCTCGCGGAAGCTTCTGTCCACTGCCGTCACGGCAGTCCCCCCACCCCCTCGAATGACGGAGAGTCATGTCCGCGAGATCTTCCGCCGGGTTCGTACTCCTCACCGCCGCCGCCCTCGCCACCGCCCTCGCCACCCCCGCGCTCGCCGCCGCCCCGAGCGCCGCGGCGCACACCCCCGCCCAGCTCACCCAGTCCATAGCGAGCCACGAGAGCCACACCCTGCACGGGCTCGCCAAGCCCGGCAAGGTCAACGCCACCGTCACCTCCACCAACTGGTCCGGCTACGCGGCCACGGGATCGACCGGCGCGTACACCTCGGTGACCTCGTCCTGGACCCAGCCGACCGTGACCTGTGGCTCGGCCACGACGTACTCGTCCTTCTGGGTCGGCCTCGACGGCTACAGCAACTCCGCGCTGGAGCAGACCGGTACGGAAGCCGACTGCATCGGCGGCAAGGCGACCTACGGTGCCTGGTGGGAGGTGCTGCCCGCCTCGGAGAGCGCGTACTCCGGTGTCACCGTCAAGGGCGGCGACAAGTTCACCGCGACCGTGACCTACACCGGCTCCACCTTCACCATGACCCTCGCCGACTCCACCGAGGGCTGGACGAAGACCACCAGCCACGCCGGCTCCTCCGGCTTCAAGAACGCCTCCGCCGAGGTCGTCGCCGAGGCCCCCGAGGTCGGCGGTTCGGTCGCGAGCCTCGCCAACTTCGGCACCGTGACCTTCACCGGCGCCAAGGCGAACGGCAGCAACCTGGACACGTACGCGCCGAACGAAATCGTCATGACGAAGAGCAGCAGCTCCGCCGTACGGGCCCAGCCGGGCGCGATCTCCGGCGGAAGTTTCTCCGACGTCTGGAAGGCCAGCTAGAGCCCACCGGCGCCAACTGGCGCCTGCGGCACACTGCTTCGGGGCTGTCGACGGATCGCCGTCGGCAGCCTCTGCCCGTACGCAGCGCCTTCCGCCGTTGCACCGGCAACGGCAAACGGGTCGGGTCAGAAAGGGGTGCGGCATCCCCGGCGCACCCCTGGCGCCCTTCTTCGGTTCGCCCCGGTTCAGGCCGACATCAGCAGCCGTCCGCGCCTCGCGTACGCCAGGGCCTCGGGGGTGAGCACCGGACGCGGCACGACGATGCCGCAGTCCGTGCAGACCGGGCCCGAGGAGGGTTCGTGGGCCAGGTCGTACTTCCACAGGAGGCGCTCCCCGGCGCACACCGGGCACACGGAACCCGGTTCGCGCTCCAGGGCGGCGATCAGCCGTCGCAGCACCTCGGCCAGTGGTTCATGGGGGTGGAGGCGGGGGTCGTCGCACCAGGCGACACCGAAGCCGCCCCAGGTCAGCCGGTGCCAGTCGTCCACGCTGCCCGGGCGGCGGAGCCCGTCGTGCTTCTCCTTCTTGCGACGTTCGGCGAACTCGACCTCGTAGGCGAGCCAGACCTTGCGCGCCTCCTCCAACTCGTCCAGTGCGGCCACGAGCCGCGCCGGGTCGGGGGAGCGGTCCTCGGGTCCGAACCCGGCCCGGGAGCACAAGTGGTCCCAGGTCGCCCTGTGCCCATAAGGGGCGAACCGCTCAAGGCACTTGCGCAGCGAGTAGCGCCGCAGCGCCAGATCGCACCGGGGATCTCGCACCTGTCTCGCCAGACTCCGGAAACCGGCCATCGCCCTGCACCTCCGTCACACCTGCACCTGTACTTCGGTCACCTCGGCGTCGTCGTACGGACGTCGCCGAATAGACGTATCGACAAGCGATTTGGCTCCATCCGATTTCCGATGCCCCCCATAAGCAGCTCACGCTCATCCAAAACTTGACGCATGTTCATCTTCAATCTCGGGGATACCGGCGGTAACGTCCGGCCACACCCCCGTCGGTAGGAGCCGCCATGCCTCGGCGCACCCCACGTAACTTGCTCGACAGACTGAGAACTCCCGGCAGATTCCCCGGGTTCCTGAAGGCCGCATCCGTATGCGCCCTCATTGCCGCCCTTTTGTCTCCTCTTGCCCAAGGAACCGCTACGGCGGCCACGGCCTCGAACGACTACTGCGGCGGCCAGTGCTCGGACATCCTCCCGGCCGGTGAGAACGGCAACGCCACCCTCGCGCAGATCCTCCTGAACCAGGCCTTCGGAGTGCAGCCGGCGCACGCCGAGGATCAGCTCGGCCCCTACGCCAACCTGGCCACGGGCGCCTCCTCGCTCACCGACGCGAAGATCAACACCTTCTTCAACGACGCCTCGTTCGGGGTCCCCGCCGCCAACGTCGCCTCGACCGAGAGCCCCAGCGGCCGCACGGACGTGACGATCGTCCGCGACAAGGCGACCGGTGTGCCGCACATCACAGGTACCACGCGCTACGGCACCGAGTACGGCGCCGGATACGCCGCCGCCGAGGACCGGCTCTGGCTGATGGACGTCTTCCGGCACGTCGGACGCGGTCAGTTGACCACCTTCGCCGGCGGGGTGGCCTCCAACCAGGGGCTTGAGCAGGAGTTCTACCGCAACGCCCCCTACAGCGAGGCCGAGCTCCAGTCGCAGATCGACAACGCCGTCGCCAACAACGGCGCCCGCGGCCAGCAGGCGCTCGCCGACGCCAACGCCTACCTGGCCGGCATCAACGCCTACATCGACGCCTCGGACAGCGGCCGTTACTTCCCCGGCGAGTACGTCCTCACCGGACACAAGGACTCGGTCACCAACGCCGGCACGATCGACCACTTCAAGATCACCGACCTGGTCGCGCTGGCCTCCGTCATCGGCTCGCTCTTCGGTTCCGGCGGCGGTGGTGAGGTCAACAACGCCATGTCGCTGCTCGCCGCCCAGGAGAAGTACGGCGTGACGGAGGGCACCAAGGTCTGGGAGTCCTTCCGCGAACGCAACGACCCCGAAGCCGTGCTCACCGTCCACAACGGCGAGAGCTTCCCCTACGGCACCAAGCCCGCCACCGCCCAGGGCGAGGCCCTGCCGGACGCCGGTTCGGTGACGACCGAGCCGCTCGTCTACGACGCCACCGGCACCGGCGCCGACCAGAGCGCCGACGCCGCCTCCGCCGCGGCGACCGCGACCGCCCTCAGCTCCGCCAAGCGCGGCATGTCCAACGCCCTTGTGGTGAGCGGCAAATACACCGCGAGCGGCCACCCGATCGCCGTCTTCGGACCCCAGACCGGCTACTTCGCACCCCAGTTGCTCATGCTCCAGGAGATACAGGGCCCGGGTATCAGCGCACGCGGCGCCTCCTTCGCGGGCCTGAGCATGTACGTCGAACTCGGCCGCGGCCAGGACTACTCGTGGTCCGCCACGACCTCCGGCCAGGACATCATCGACACCTACGCGGTCGAACTCTGCCAGGACGACTACCACTACCTCTTCCACGGCACCTGCACCGCCATGGACGAGATCGAGCAGAAGAACTCCTGGACGCCCACCACGGCCGACGGAACCGCCGCCGGGTCGTACACGATGAGAGTGTGGAAGACCAAGTACGGACCGGTCCAATACCGGGCGACCGTCGGCGGGAAAAAGGTCGCCTACACCACTCTGCGCTCGTCCTACATGCACGAAGCCGACTCGATCATCGGCTTCCAGATGCTCAACGACCCGGACTACGTGAAGAGTCCGCAGACCTTCCAGAGCGCCACTCAGCACATCAACTACACGTTCAACTGGTTCTACGCCGACTCCCAGCACACCGCGTACTACAACAGCGGCAACAACCCGGTGCGGCCGAGCGGTGTCGATCCCGAGTTCCCGGTCTGGGGCCAGGCCGCCTACGAGTGGCAGAACTGGGACCCCACCACCAACACGGCCGACTACACCCCGGCCTCCGCGCACCCCAACTCCATCGACCAGGACTACTACGTCTCCTGGAACAACAAACAGGCTCTCAACTACACGACCGCGAGCTGGGGCGACGGGTCCGTCCACCGCGGCAACCTGCTCGACGACCGGGTGAAGAAACTCGTCGCGGCCGGCGGGGTCACCAGATCCTCGCTGGTGAAGGCGATGTCCGACGCCTCGCTCGCCGACCTGCGCGCCGAGGACGTCCTGCCCGACCTGCTGAAGGTCGTCACCAGCAGTACGGTCACCGACTCCACCGCGGCAGCCGCCGTCACCAAGCTGCAGACCTGGCTGACCGCGGGCGGCAAGCGCACGGAGACCTCGGCCGGGTCCAAGACCTACGCCAACTCCGACGCCATCCGGATCCTGGACGCCTGGTGGCCGCTGCTGGTGAAGGCCGAGTTCCAACCCGGCCTCGGTGACGACCTGTACACCGCGTTCACCAAGAACCTGTACATCGACGAGACCCCGTCCGCCGCACACGGGCCGACCGGGTCGCACGCCGGAAGCTCCTTCCAGTTCGGCTGGTGGAGCTATGTCGACAAGGACATCCGGTCGGTGCTCGGGCAGAGCGTGTCCGGGCCGCTGGCCCAGCAGTACTGCGGCGGCGGCAGCCTCAGCGCCTGCCGGGACATCCTGATCAGCACGCTGAAGACGGCGGCCGGCACCAGCGCGGCCACCGTCTACCCCGGGGACTCGCTGTGCTCGGCGGGCGACCAGTGGTGTGCCGACTCGATCGTCCAGCGGACCCTGGGCGGCATCAAGCACTCCAATATCAGTTGGCAGAACCGGCCCACCTTCCAGCAAGTGGTGGAGTACACGTCACACCGGTGACGCCTGAGCGGCGGCGGGCCGGTCGATCCCGGCCCCCCCCCCCCCCCCCCCCCCGACGGGCCGCGGAACCCAGAAAAC